>CALQEM020000225.1:0-5726 GCA_943329595.2 Bifidobacterium breve | reverse complement strand
CGGCGGCAGAATCTCCGACGGCGACACGCAGTGGATGACCGCGGGCTCGGGACTCCTGCACATTGAGGCGCCCCCGGAGTCGCTCGTACTCAGCGGAGGGCTCTTTCACGGAATCCAACTGTGGGTGAACCTCCCAAGCCACATGAAGATGGAGGCGCCGCGGTACCAGGACATCCGCGGCGCCCAGACGTCGCTTCTCTCGTCCGACGACGGCGGGGCGCTCGTGCGCGTCATCGCCGGCCGACTCGCCGGCCACGAGGGTCCCGGAGTCACCCACACCCCCATCACCCTCGCCCACGCCACGCTGTCACCCGGCGCCGACCTCACCGTTCCGTGGCCGGCCCACCAGAACGCTCTGGTGTACGTGCTCGCTGGCCAGGGCACCGTGGGGGCTGAGCGTCGACCCATCCGCACCGGGCAGCTGGCCGTGCTGGGCCAGGGCGACACCCTCACGGTTGCCGCGAGCGAGGCCCAGGAGTCGCGTTCTCCGAACCTCGAGGTGTTCATGCTCGGCGGCAAGCCGATTCGCGAGCCCGTGGCGGCTCACGGACCGTTCGTCATGAACACCCGCGCCGAGTTGGTGCAGGCTTTCGAGGACTACCACGCAGGCCGGCTCGGCACGATTCCGACCCACTGATCAAGCAGCGGTGGTTAGTCGTCGGACATGGGGTGCACGAACAGGCCGCTGCCCAGTTTGGGCTCGAACCACGTCGACTTCGGCGGCATGATGTCGTTGCGGTCGGCCACGGCGATCAACTGGTCAACAGACGTGGGCATCAGTGAGAACGACACCGCATCGAGGCCCTCATCAACGAGCCGCTCGAGTTCAGGCAGCCCGCGGATGCCACCGATGAAGTGCAACCGCTGGTCGCGACGGGGGTCAGTGATTCCCAGCACGGGCTCGAGCAGGTCGGCCTGAAGCACGTCGACGTCGAGGACATCGTGGGGTCGCGACTGAAGGGACTCGAGGCGGTACCACTGCTTCCCCAGGTACATGCCGAACTCGCGCATGCGCTCGGGCTGCACAGGCTGGTCGGCGACGGTGACCGCGAACCGCTGGGCCACCGCGGCCAGGAACTCGTCGTGGTCGAGCCCGGCCAAGTCGGCCACGGCGCGGTGGTAGGGCATGAGTGTCACGGCGTCGGCGGGCACCACGACCGCTAGGAAGCGATCGGCCCCGCCCAGCGATGCGTCGGCGCTGGCAGCCCGAGCCCGCCGTAGGTCGCGCACGCGCTCGGCTGCTGCACTGCGGTGGTGGCCATCGGCCACATAGAGCGTGGGCATCGCCGCGTAGGCCGACTCGACCGCAGCGATGGTGGCGTCGTCGGACACCACCCACACCTCGTGTCGCACTCCGGTGTCGGACTCGGCCGCGTAGTGGGGTGGGCCAGAGAGCGCGGCAGCGATCACGCCGCTAACGACGACATCGGGCGGGCTGAGCAGGAACACCGGCTCGTCGTGAGCGCCGACCGAGTCGATGTGTTTGACCCGGTCATTCTCCTTGTCGGGACGGGTGAGCTCGTGCTTCTTGATCGCACCGCTGGCATAGTCGTCGACCGACGCTGCCACCACGAGACCGGTCTGCACCATCGCGCCCATGGTCATGCGGTACACCGAGAGGGTGGGCTCGTGGTCGCGCACGAGGACGCCCCGCTCAATGAGCGCCTGCAGCGCGACTGCCGACTGGGCGTAGACCGCGTCGTCGTACGGGTCGACCGACGGGTCAAGGTCGATCTCGGCCCGCGACACGTGCAGGAAGCTGTCGGGCCTACCCTCGGCCATCACGCGGGCCTCGGCGACGTTCATCACGTCGTAGGGCAGCGCGAGCACCCGCTGGGCCGACTCCGATGTCGGGCGAACTGCACGAAAGGACCGAACCTGAACCACGCGCGAGCCTTTCGTTGACCGTCAGCCGACCGGGCGGCCGGCGAAACTGAAGTGGCTGGAGTTCCAGCCGTTCCAGGCGTCGGCCAGCCGAACGCCAGACGACGGGTTCGCCGCCTCGACGATCTGGCCGCCACCGATGTACATGGACACATGGTGGGCACCGTTGAAGTAGAACAGCAGGTCACCTGGCTGCAACTCGTCGGTGGAGATGCGGCGCACCTCGTTGGCCTGGTCGTAGGAGTACGCGGTGAGCGACACACCCGCCTGGCCCCACGCCCACGCCGTGAGCTTGGAGCAGTCCCAGGTATCGGGCGGGCGGGCGTCGTAGGTGTAGGGCTCGCCGACCTGCGCGAGCGCCGCCGCGACAGCAATGGAGGCCTGATCGGAGCCCACAAAGCCGTCATTCTGACCGCTGCTATCGGTACCGCCGCCAGAGTTGAGGTCGCCTGAGTCACCCGGTCCACCGGTGTCGGATGTACCGGTGTCGCCGGATGAACCGTACGAACCCGTGGTGTCGTTGTTGTTGGCGGCCGCATCAGCGCGCGCCCGCGCCTCGGCGGCGGCGGCCTGGGCAGCCGCTACAGCCGCCGCTGCGGCACGGGTGGCCGCGGCCTCGCGGGCACGGGCTTCGGCCTCGAGACGACGACGCTCCTCCTCCTTGAGCTGCGAGAGCACCCGCTCCTGCTCGGCGAGGTTGGCCTCAATGGCCGCCTTGTTATCGGCCATCTCCTTCTCAATGGCGGTGGCCTCGGACTCCTGCTGGGCTAGGGCGATTTCGGCCTGGGCAAGCTCGATCCGGGCGCCCGCCGTGCGGCGTAGGACCGCGTTCTGGCTCTTGGCCACGATGTCGAGGGCAGCGCTTTCCTGCAGGAAGTCGGCGGGATTGTCAGCCATGAGCAACTGAACCGAGGCGTCGATACCCCCGGAGCGATAGGCCACCGAGGCCATCTGTCCAAGGTTTCGCGCCTGTCCGGCGAGGGCTGCCCTCGCACGCCGGGCCTTCTCACGCGTGGCCACCTGCCTGGCCTGAACACGCTCGAGCCGGACCTGGGCGCCGTTGAGATTCTCGGCTGCCATTTCGGCATCGGTCTGGAGTTGCTCGATCTGCGCCTGAACCTCGGCGATAGTCACCTGCGGTTCGGCGACCACGGCCGGGGCCGCGGTGATGAGAATGCCGGTGGCGACAATCGCAGCAACGACTGCGATGGAGCGTCGACCGGGTCGAAGGGCCGTTCCGTGCACGTGTCGTCCTCTCCCCTGCCGCCTACCGAGTTAGCTGACGGGCTCGGGCTGGGAATTGGCCCTACCACCGGCATCTCGCGATGCCGAGCGGATTCGCCCCAGAAAACCTGGGTCCCCGGCTCTGGACCGACCCCTAGAGGGGCCTGCCGCAGATTCGGCGGGTTACGGTTTGGGGTCACACCACCGACGTACATGGTCGGCATCACCCCAACTGACGCTATCAGCCTACCAAGTCTTTGGTCCTCGGCCGACCGGGTGTGAACAAGTGGGCACGAAGCGTGGGTGAAAGGTCTGGCCGGACTCACGCACCATGATGGTGACATGACCAACGAGTCGCAGCACCACTCCTTCGTCGACCGCCTCGCCCTTGAACGGGTCGATCGCGACATCTTCTCCGGGCGCTGCCACGCGGCCGCCCCCCTGCGCGCCTTTGGAGGGCAGGTGGCGGCCCAGGCACTGGTCGCCGCAGGAACCACCGTCGACGACCCCGAACGCGAGCTCAACTCGCTACACGCCTACTTCCTGCGGCCCGGCCGCACGGCCGACCCCATCGTGTACCTCGTCGACCGCCCGCGCGACGGACGCACTTTCACCACTCGTCGGGTGCGGGCGGTGCAGTATGGCGAAACCATCTTCACGATGTCGGCGTCATTCTCGCTCCCTGAGCCCGGCGTCGAGCATCGACCACAGATGCCGCCGGTTCCGCCGCCCGACGACTGCGCCGAACTCGGCATCGCGTGGCTCGATGTCGCCACCGACGACGAGGGTGGCAGCCTGGTCGAGGTGCGCGGCGTGCCCAGCGACATCGTCGTGGCGTCCACCGGAGGGCAGTTCGATGGCGGCCTGTGGGTACGCACCCGTGACTCGCTGCCCGACGACCGGCTCACCCACCTCTGCGCGCTCACGTACGTGTCCGACCTCCGGCTCGCGGGCGCCGCGCTGGTGCGGCACGGCGGGCACGAGGCCAACCCCCGGGTGGCCATCGCGTCGCTCGACCACGCCATGTGGTTTCACCACAGATTCCGCGCCGACGAGTGGCTGCTCTTCGTGCAGGGATCACCGGTCGCCGGCGGCGGGCGAGGCCTCAACATGGGGCAGTTCTTCACGTCCGACGGGGTGCTCGTGGCCTCCGCCGTGCAGGAGTCGCTTCTGCGCGTGATGACGTAAGTGCCGACTCGTGCGGGCTTGCGCAGGTGTGAAGTGGGTCCACCGGTGCCACACTAAAGGCCAGTGCGTGAACCGGCACCACCCCAGGAGGAATAGTGGCAACACCTGAGATCGGCCGTCCGGCACCCGCGTTGACGCTGCCCGGCCTGGTGGTGCGCGATGGCGTCGCCGAGCGCTCCGACTACAGCCTCGCCGCCTATCGCGGCTCCCCGATTGTGCTCGCGTTTTACCCTGGCGACGAGACCCCGGTGTGCACCAAGCAGATGTGCGCCTACGCCAGCGAGCTCGAGCAGTTCAACCGCTTCGGAGCCCAGGTGTGGGGCATCAGCCCGCAAAACCTCGACAGCCACGAGAAGTTCGCCCGCAACGACGGCCTCAACTTCCCGCTCCTCGCCGACGTCGACCGGGCTGCTATCAAGGCCTACGGAATCTCGGTGCCCGGCCTCGGCCTGCGTCGATCGACCTTCCTCGTTGACGCCGAGGGAGTGTTGCGCTGGAAGAACGTGTCACTGCTGGGGCTCAGGTTCGACAGTGTCGACACGCTGGCGCGCGAGATCGCAGCTCTCAGCCCCGCCTGATCGGCTGCACTGACAACACGCGCAACATCGCGATGCCCACCAGCGTGGAAGCGAGCGCGACCCCCGCGAGGCCCCGGGGAATGGGCCAACGCACCGACTTACCACCATGTGCCTGTGGAGCGTGCGCACCGTCCACAGGGCCGTCCAGCCATGCTGCCGACATGAGCAACCGACACCGCTTCAGCGGACACACCTCGCGCCACACTCCCTACGACGATGTGATCGCCGCTGAGCGCCGCTGGGGTCGCCTGCACCCCGACGAGCTTGACGCTGCCGCCCGAGCCGATCCCCTCCGATTCATGGCCGACCACCTCTCGAGCGACGACCGGCGGCGCGGCTCCGTTGCCCTGTACGGCGACCTCGGGCACCGGGCCCTCCCGATCCTGGTCGCGGTGCCCGATGCCCCGCCCGATCCCACGTTCGAGGAGTGCGCCCTCCTCGTCGGCACGTTCGCCAGCCACGTCGCCGACACCAGCGAGGCGATGGGGAGTCGCGCCTTCGGCGTGGGCCTGGTGCACCATCGCACCGGCACCGCCGTGGTCAGCGACCACGACCGGCGGTGGCTGTTGGCAGTGGAGAGCCTCGCCCCCACATTCGGGTACGCGGTGGTAGGAGTGATGGCCCGCACTTCGTCAGGCGCCCGGGTGCAGGTGACCCCACGGGGCTGAGTGCCTGGCTACGCGCGGATGCGCTCATTGCGCGGGTCGTACAGGGGCCGCAGTGACGCCATCGCCGGGAACTGCCGCCCACCGATGTCAACCGTCCAGGTGCCGGCGTCGAGCCACTCCTGATCGATCGGAATGTCGGCCTCAATCATCGCAAGCCCCACGGCGCCGCCGAGTGTGAAGCCGT
>CALQEM020000224.1:0-5741 GCA_943329595.2 Bifidobacterium breve | reverse complement strand
CTGTCGAGCGCACCTGGGCAGTCTCGGCGTGCCTCCCGTCGCCGCAGTGTGATTGCCGTGGGCGGTGCCCTCGTGGTGGTGGCCGTGGCGGCGATTGTCGTGATCGGCATGCGGTCGTCGACCGATGGGCTCGCGGGAAAGGCTCAGTCCAAGACTTCGTCCTCGCCCGCGACTTCGTCCGCGCCCGCGACTTCGTCCGCGCCAACCAGCACGGTTCCGACCGAGGCGGTGATCGGCCTCACGGTCGATCAAGCCACCGCATGGGCCACTGCGAACGGCTACACGGTGCGCGTGGTCGAAGTCGACGGTGAAGCACGGATGGTGACCCAGGACTACAACCCCAATCGCATCAACGTCGTGGTCGGGAATGGTGTCGTCACTTCGGCAAAGATGGGCTGAGCGCCGACGAACACCAATCGAGGTCGGGCGCTGCATGACTGGTGGCCGTCAGATCGCAGCTGCGCAGGCTGCGGTACCTGAATAGACGTAGGACGACTAGTGCAGGTGTTTCATTCCTTGTCTAGTCGACGTCACTCACGGTTGGAGGCGTCAGTTGAGAAGTGCCTCCACACGTGTTCGGATGCCTTCTGGAATAGGTCCTCTGCGGCGTCGAGCCGACGATTCATTCCGTAGAAGGCGTGAATCATGCCGGGGTAGCAGATGTATGTAACCGGGACTCCGTCGCTGCGAAGCCTCTGTGCGTAGGCGTCACCGTCGTCGCGCAACGGGTCATACTCGGCCGTCGCAACTAACGCCGGAGGTAGCCCCGCAAGACTCTCGGCCAGCATGGGCGACGCATAAGGATGAGCGGCGTCTTCCAGATTCGCAAAGTAATGACCGGCGAACCACGCCATGTCATCACTCTCGAGCAGCAGCCCTGTCGCGTTGGCGATCATCGACTCGGTTTCGACACCGAATTGAGAAGGGGCATGAACAAGAATCTGACTCGTGATGCTCGGACCAAACTCGTCGCGAGCTTTGATGCAGACAGCTGCCGCAAGCGTTCCGCCTGCACTGTCACCGATGACGGCAAGGCGTGCAGGATCGATGCCCAACTCAACCGCATGGTCAGACACCCAGCACGTGGCGGCGTACGCATCGTCGAACGGCCCTGGGAACTTGTGTTCGGGCGCCTTCTGGTAATTCACCGCCACCACCACGCAACGGGTTCGATTAGCCAACGCACGACTGGGTGCATCGAAGATGCCGATGTTGCTGATGACGAAGCCGCTGCCATGAAAGTACACAAGGCACGGCGCGGATTCGCCTGCCGCCGAGTCGGGTCGATAGATACGAATTGGAATGTCGGCGGTGGGCCCTGGAATGAACCGGTGCTCCACTCGTCCGATTTCCTCCGGCGGCCCGAATAGATCAACGAAGCCGTAGGCTCCGCGACGCGCCTGCTCGACCGTCTGCTCACGGATGGGCGGGCTTCCGCCCTGAGCCAACAGTTCCAGTAACGCTGCGGCTTGGGGATCTAGTGGCATGTCAACTCCTCACGACGCGGCGTCACTGACGGAGCCGGAGTTGGCGGGCAGCGCAACGAACAGTCGGCCGTCGACCACCTCGATCCGATAGGTGGCCAGCGGAACCTTCGCAGGTCGGCGCACCGCTGCACCGGTGAGCACGTTGAAACGCCCGTTGTGCTTGGGGCACTCGATTTCGCAGTCGTCGAGATGACCCTCAGCCAAATGCCCTCGGCCGTGCGTGCAGAGTCCGTCGCTGAGTGCGTATATATCGCGGCGCGTACGGAATAGCGCGTAGGTACGACCGTCAATGTCGATGCGCTTGACCTGGCCGGGCAGAACAGAGTTCACCGGACCGAGGTCGGTCAGCGTCTCAAGGCCCGCCGCCACGGCCGTGCTCATGGCCAAGCTGCTGGACGAAATCGTGGTCGCAGTAAGTCGGAAGGACGCGCTATCGGGAACCTCGCGGCCGGGGATTTCCCAGTCGGGATCGTTTCGTTGCATCCGCAACGCGAGGACGATCTCCTTGTAGGCGGCACGAACCGACGTCTTCGGCGGCGGCAGGTACTGCTTCACCTCTTCATGCAGTTTCGGCAGCGCGTGGTAAGGCACCGACGGGAAGAGATGGTGCTCGAGGTGGTAGTTCATGTTGAGGTACAGAAACCGGAAGACGGGATTCATGTACACCGTGCGAGTGCTAAACCGGTGGTCGAGGACGTCTTCATTCAAGCCCGCGTGCTGGGTGATCGCAAAGAACCACACCATCCATACGCCATAGAACGAGGGCAAGCCGATGAACAGCAGCGGCACGATCGATCCGATCGCGATGCACCATACGACGACCGCCGCGAGAATGAGAACGAAAACACGCGCCTCTCGAATCACGCGCGGAAACTCCTCCTCGGGTACAAACTCGCGGGTGTCTTCATCGATCGTGCCAGCGGCGTGCTTCACCATGCGCGTGAGCATCTGCGGTCCACTGACCAAGTTCAGATAGTTCGGCAGGACGCTGCCGAACCGAAATGGCCTCGGAAAGCTGATCTCGGGGTCACGCCCAACGATGATGGTGTCGGAGTGGTGACGCACGTGGGACCACCGCCACAACGTGGGCTCGCGCAGCAGCATGAACGAGGCGACCATGTAGACGACATCGTTCGGCCAGCGAGTCTTGAACGCAGTGCCATGACCGTTCTCGTGCCACCGCGGGTCGGCCGCTCCCCCATACAGTGCGCCGTATACCGCGAAGGCCGGAATCACCCACCAACTGCCCAGCGCAACAAAGGCTAGGGCGCCCGCCACGGCTAGCAGCAGGATCCACAGCGCTGTGTCGCGAATCGCGGGCCCATTGCGACGAGTCATGAGTTCACGGAGTCGATCCGGATCAATCGGTGGTCGATACCACTCGCCGTCGGCAAGTCCGAGGCTGACAGCCAGGGCAGCCCGCTCGCCGGTCAGGCTGTAATCGCGCCCGACGGGTTCACCCGAGCGTGTCATGGACGCTTCTTCCGAGGCCATAGTCCCTCTTTGTCTTGTCACGACATGATGACACCTTGAGTGTGAACACTTTATGTCGCCCGCCAACATAAATCAATGATGGTGGGGTACTGGGTATCTCCTGACGAAAGCGCCGCTAGGTCGGGGCTCCCACCTCGGGCTTCGTTGGTCGGTGGGTTCTTGGTACCCACGCAACACCGGGGACGTCACCCGCCGCTTCATCGACGAGCAGTGCCTTGGACCGTACCTAGTGGAAAGGTCACCGCCCCGAACTGCCCTGCGCGGTCTACACTGCCCAGAACATCTGGTGTCATCGAGCAGAAGGTTCTCCCATGCTGCGTACGTCCCGTCGAGCCACCGCCACCAAAGTTGGAAGCGTCCTCATCGCCGGAATGTTGATCGCGAGCGTGGCGAGTTCGGCCTCCGCCATCGACGTAACGCAGGGAGTCGTCGACGTTCCCTTCAGCACCAACACCGGTGCCGGCGCGACCGATGTATATAGCGGCGATCCGGATTTGGTGATGGCGGTCGTCGTGCAAACTGACGGCAAAATCTTGGTGGGTGGAATCTTCACGATTTTCAACGGAAAGCCTGTGGGCGGCTTGGTGCGCTTGAACCCAGATGGCACCGTTGACGACGCATTCTCAGACCGGCTTGACGTCGGGTTTGAGGGTGGTTCGGTTCGGACAATCGCGGTGCAAAATGACGGAAGCATCGTGGTCGGCGGAGTGTTCGACACAGTCAACGGAGTGCCAAGCCTGCATTTGGCTCGGTTGAAGCCCAACGGCGCAGTCGACGTTCGCTTCTCACAGCAGTTGACAAGCACAGGTGACAACACCGGACTCGTTGGCGGCTCGGTGCGCGGGATCACGATTCAAGCCTCGGGCAAGATTGTTGTGGGTGGACGTTTCAACACCGTCAATGGAGTTGACAGCAACCGTCTCGCGCGATTCAACAGCGACGGATCACCCGACACGACGTTTAGTAGCAACCTTGGTACCTCCCCCAACAACGGCCTTGACGGCGCTGTGGAAGTCGTTACCCAGGACAGCAGTGGCAATCTGCTAGTGGGGGGTCAATTCGACACGGCCAGTGGTTCCTCAAGCGTAGACCTTGCTCGTTTCTCAGCGGATGGCGTCGTCGATTCGGGATTCGCTTCAGCCATGGGCTCCGGTTTCAGCCGCCTCTCAATACATTTCGTCAGCACGGTGGCCACCCAGGACTCTGGCAAGATTCTTGTCGGTGGTTCATTCACCGGATTCGACGGGCATTCGACCAACAACATCGTGCGCCTCAGCAGCGGTGGTAGTTACGATTCCGTGTTCACCACGAATGTGGGAAGTGGCTTTGAGACCACTTCCGACTCCGCCCAAGTGGACTCGATCATTGAGATGTCAGACGGGTCGCTTCTTGTTGGTGGCGACTTCGACAAGACCAGCGGGGTTGTCACGGGCCAAGTTGCGCACCTGTCGGCCGATGCCGTCCTCGATACGAGCTTTGCTGCCAACACGTTCGCGCTCACCATGCCGGACTCAACTGTTTTAAACCCGTCGGTGTACAAGTTGGCGGCACAACCCAACGGCGCCGTTGTGGTCGGTGGGTGGTTCTCCTCCGTTGGTGGCGTCGCGAGTTCAGGTGTGGCGAGATTGGCAGCACCCGACCTCACCGCGCCGACATCCCAGACGCTCACGCCCACAGCGCAATTCCAGAAGTCGTCGTCGTTCGGAGTCTCGTGGGTGGGCACTGACCCCGTGGTGACCGGCGAGGTCACGTCAGGGGTTGGCCAGTACGAGGTGCGCTATCGACGCTCAATCTCTGGTGGCGCCTTGGGCGCGTACGTCATGTGGAAGCCGGCGATTGTGACAACATCAGCCACGTTTGCGGGGGCCCCCGATACGCAGTACTGCTTCTCATCGCGTGCGCGCGAAGCGACGACGGGTGTTACTGGCGATTGGTCTGCCGAAAAGTGCACTACCGTTCCGGCCGACGATCGCGCGCTGACCCGTAATGCGCCCACCGCATGGAAGCGCGCAGCATCTTCTGGCTGGATTGCTAGCACGTCGTCTGAGGCAAAGCTCAAGGGCTCGTACCTCATCACGTCTTCGTCGCGGTCAGTGCGCACAGTGGGCGTGGTCGCGTTGCGCTGCAGCAACTGCGGTTCCGTTGACATCTATGTGGGCTCGAGCAAAGTGGGTTCGATCTCGCTGAAGAAGAGTGGCTCAGCAAGCAGGGCGCTGCTCACTCTGCCTCGACTGACTTCACTGAAAACCGGCAAGGTCAAAGTCGTGGTCACCTCAACGAATAAGGTCGTCAAGCTTGACGGCCTCGCCATCAGCGCGCGCTGACGTTTCCGGAAGGAGCGGCACCTGCTGCGCGAGGCCTAGCCGGGCGGGTGCGGCTCGGCGGCTTACCTTGCCGGGCAGGTGACTGCCAGCGAGATGTGCCGATGGCTTCGCCGCGTGTGAGTCGGTCAGCGGTGTGTGCCAGCTTGTCGATCACGCCCTCGGACAGTCCTGTGGGGCCCGGTGTGCGGGTGATCGCGTCGGCACACAGGTTGACGGCGGACTCGACCAGTGTGGCCGCGCGGTCGGGGGTGACGACCTTCCACGAGCGAACCTCAGCGACGATGCGATCGGCGCTGATCTCGCGGTGGTCGAACGTGCCGTCGATAGACAGGGCGAGGCGGAAGCCCTCGTCGATCATGTCGCGCTGGTGCAGGTTGGGGACGGTGTCGTAAGCCGGAGCTAGCACTGTCGTGCTCTCGGTGTGCAGCAGGGCGAT
>CALQEM020000223.1:0-5751 GCA_943329595.2 Bifidobacterium breve | reverse complement strand
GGGGCGGGGGGGGCGGGGGGGGCCGGGGGTGCCGGGGGTGCCGGGGGTGCTGCGTGGGCGAGTCATCGTGCCTCCTGGCGGCTGCTCTCTCGGCGAGGAAGGTCTCGTGTCAGACCCCTCGGGCACTGTGCTGGTGTGCCGTTCGAGACAGTACCCCAATTCGAACAGATTTGCCGAACATATGTTCGGGCGTGTCGTGGCGCAGTGTCAGTCAGTCGTGATACATATCGCATACGTGTTCGATCGAACAGCCGTTCGAACCGCTTCCTCCAAGGAGTCACCATGGCCTCGACCACCACTCACCCGGCCCGCGCGGTCAGCACGGTCCGCACGGTCAGCACGGTCAGCACGGTCAGCCCCAAGCCCGTGCGTTCGCAGCATGCCCGTGCGGCTGCGTCGGCAGCTGCACCCCGGGCGGTGCGGCTCACCCGGCGGGGGCGCCTTGTGGTGGCAGTGGTCGTGCTAGCGGTCGTCACCATGGTGTCGCTCTGGGTGGGTGGGGCGGCCTTCGGGGGCACTGCCGCGGCACCCCAGGTCCGGGTGGTGGTTCAGTCGGGCGACACGCTGTGGTCCATCGCGCGCGACGCCGCTCCCGGCGCCGATCCCCGAGCCACCATCGAAGCGCTGCGCGAGATCAACCAGCTCCGGCCGGAGTCGAGCCTTGTGCCGGGGCAGTCGCTGCTGCTGCCGAGCGGCCAGTAGTCACACGCCAGCGGGCGTTGTTGCCTGACGGCGACATGCCGCGACATGCCGCGACATGCCGCGACACGCCGCGACACCCGATCAGTCCGTGAGGCTTGCATCTGATCTCCGGCCCCCGGTAGGTTACCGCTACATGATGTAGTCACAGTGATGTAGTTAGTCCACATATAGTGGTTGATTACCCACAGGTCGAAGAACGTTGTCCCCACGAAGTCCCCAGCTCATCCCCAAGGTCATCCACAGCCGCGACGTTCCACTCCCGAGGAGGTGCCCCGTGAACTGTCCTTTCTGCCGTCACTCCGACTCACGGGTCGTCGACTCGCGATCCGCCGACGACGGCTCAGCGATCCGTCGCCGGCGTCAGTGTCCCGAATGCGGCCGCCGCTTCACCACGGTCGAAACCGCAATGCTCAGCGTGGTCAAGCGCTCGGGCGTCGTCGAACCCTTCAGCCGCTCCAAGGTGGTGTCGGGCGTGCGCAAGGCCTGTCAAGGGCGTCCGGTCAACGACCACCAACTCGCCCTGCTCGGCCAGCGCGTCGAAGACACCCTGCGTGCCGGGGGGGCTGCCGAGGTTCCCAGCGACGAGGTCGGCTTGGCCATCCTCGCGCCGCTGCGAGAACTCGACGAGGTCGCCTACCTTCGCTTCGCCTCCGTGTACCGATCCTTCGACACCCTCGACGACTTCGACGCTGAAATCACCCTGCTGCGGGCCGAGCACGAGCCTGTCGGCAGGGAGCCCCACCCGCTCGTCCCCTAGAGGCTTCCCAGTCCACGTCCACACCGTTCGCCAGGAGGAACTCCCCATGACCGAAACCGTCACCGGCACATCGGCCGCTGCCGCCGACCGCCCCCGCGCGGCCCTCACCATCGAGCGTCTCTACACCACGCCAGGTGTGCACCCGTACGACCAGGTCAACTGGGAGCGCCGCGACGTGGTGCAGACCAACTGGAAGACAGGCGACACCGTCTTCGAGCAGCGCGGCGTCGAGTTCCCCGACTTCTGGAGCGTCAACGCCAGCACCATCGTCACCACCAAGTATTTCCGGGGCGCCGTGGGCGCGCCCGACCGCGAGTGGAGCCTCAAGCAGCTGCTCGACCGCGTCGTCAAGGCCTACGCCAAGGGCGGCCGCGACAACGGCTACTTCGCCACCGAGGCCGATGCCGAGGTGTTCGAGCTCGAGCTCACCGCGATGCTGCTGCACCAGGTGTTCTCGTTCAACTCTCCGGTGTGGTTCAACGTCGGAACTCCCGCGCCCCAGCAGGTCAGCGCCTGCTTCATCCTCGCGGTCGACGACACCATGGACTCCATCCTGAACTGGTACCGCGAAGAGGGTCGCATCTTCAAGGGTGGCTCCGGCGCCGGCCTCAACCTGTCGCGCATCCGCTCCAGCAAGGAACTCCTGCGCAGCGGTGGCACCGCGAGCGGACCCGTGTCGTTCATGCGGGGCGCCGATGCTAGTGCCGGCACCATCAAGAGCGGTGGCGCCACCCGCCGGGCCGCCAAGATGGTCGTGCTCGACGTCGACCACCCCGACATCGAGGAGTTCATCGAGACCAAGGTTAATGAGGAGGAGAAGATCCGCGTGTTGCGCGACGCGGGCTTCGACATGGACCTCGGTGGCAAGGACATCACCAGCGTTCAGTATCAAAACGCCAACAACTCGGTGCGCGTCAGTGACGAGTTCATGCGTGCGGTCGAGGAGGGCGGCGAGTTTGGCCTGCGCGCCCGATCCACCGGCGAAGTCATCGAGACCGTCGACGCCAAGAAGCTGTTCCGCACCATCTCCGAGGCTGCGTGGGCCTGCGCCGACCCGGGCATTCAGTACGACGACACCATCAACGACTGGCACACCAACCCCGAGACCGGGCGCATCACCGCCAGCAACCCGTGCAGCGAGTACATGTCGCTCGACAACTCGTCGTGCAACCTGGCCAGCCTCAACCTGATGAAGTTCCTGCGCGACGACAACACCTTCGACGCCGACGGATTCCGCCGGGCGGTCGAGTTCATCATCACGGCCATGGACATCTCCATCTGCTTCGCCGACTTCCCCACCGAGGCCATTGGCGACACCACTCGCGCCTACCGTCAGCTCGGCATCGGCTTCGCCAACCTCGGCGCCCTGCTGATGGCCACCGGCCTTCCCTACGACAGTGAGGGTGGCCGGGCCCTGGCAGGCTCCATCACCAGCCTCATGACCGGCACCGCCTACAAGCGCTCGGCTGAGCTCGCCGGCATCGTTGGCCCGTACGACGGCTACGCGCGCAACGCCGAGGGCCACCAGCGCGTGATGCGTAAGCACGCTGCGGCCACCGACACGGTGCGGTCGGTCACCACGCTCGACAGCGACGTGCTCAGGCTTGCCGTCACCGCCTGGAAGGACTGCCTCGAGATCGGGGCGGTCAACGGATGGCGCAACGCGCAGGCCTCGGTGCTCGCACCCACCGGCACCATCGGCTTCATGATGGACTGCGACACCACCGGCATCGAGCCTGACTTCTCGCTGGTCAAGTTCAAGAAGCTCGTGGGCGGTGGGTCGATGCAGATCGTCAACCAGACCATCCCGCAGGCGCTGCGCAAGCTCGGCTACGCCGAGGAGACGGTTGAGGCGATCGTCGAGCACATTGCCGAAAACGGTCACGTCATTGACGCCCCGGGACTGAAGACCGAGCACTACCCAGTGTTCGACTGCGCCATGGGTGCGCGCGCCATCACCCCGATGGGCCACGTGCGCATGATGGCCGCGTGCCAGCCCTTCCTGTCGGGAGCGATCTCCAAGACGGTCAACATGCCCGAGTCGGCCAGCGTCGAAGAGGTCGAGGAGATCTACTTCGAGTCGTGGAAGATGGGCATCAAGGCGCTCGCGATCTACCGCGACAACTGCAAGGTGGGTCAGCCCCTCTCCGACGGCAAGGCCCAGAAGGCCGACGCGCCGACTGAGGCCGCGGTGGTCGAGTTCCGGCCCACTCGCAAGCGTCTGCCCAAGGCTCGCCCCAGCCAGACGATCTCGTTCTCCGTGGGCGGCGCCGAGGGCTACATGACGGCGGGCTCCTACCCCGACGACGGCCTCGGCGAGGTGTTCCTCAAGCTGGGCAAGCAGGGCTCGACCCTGGCCGGCGTGATGGACGCCTTCTCGATCGCGATCTCGATCGCGCTGCAGTACGGCGTGCCCCTTGAGGCGTTCGTGAGCAAGTTCGTCAACATGCGGTTCGAGCCAGCGGGCATGACCGACGATCCCGACATCCGTATGGCGCAGTCGATGATGGACTACATCTTCCGTCGCCTCGCCCTCGACTACCTGCCCTACGACAAGCGCGAGGCCCTCGGCATCTTCACCGCTGAGGAGCGCGCTGTCACTGTGGCCGAGTCGTACGGCTCGGTCTCGGCCGCCCCGGTCGACGAGGTCGACACCGAGGCGCTCGCGCAGAGCGTCCCGGTCGCGGTCGCACCTCAGGCGCGCATCACCGGTGACACCACGGGTGTGCACTCGTCAGCCGAGCTTCTCGAGGCCATCACCGGCAAGACGGCCGACGCTCCGCTGTGCATGACCTGCGGCATCAAGATGCGTCCGGCAGGTTCGTGCTACGTGTGCGAGGGATGCGGGAGCACCAGCGGCTGCAGTTGATGCCGAGTGACGCCGGTTTGGCCCGGGAAGTGACACGAAATGACCCGGGATTGACATAGAGATGGCCCACGATTGACAGTGGGCCAAATGACCGACAGTGAAGGCCCCCTCAACCGCCGGGACATTCGACTGTCACTCGACAGTTAGTTAGTGTCGATTGACATCACGGTGTCGCGAGAGTGACACGAGTTTGCCCTTGCAGTGATGGCCCCTTCGGAATCGAAGGGGCCATCACTGTCGTTGAAAGGGGAGCTATCCTAGGCAGATGTCAACTAATACCCCGACGCGAAGGAGCTCGACATGAAGAGCAAGCCACGTCGGGCGATGGTGGTCTCACTGCTCGTCGGAGTGTCACTCGCTGCGAGCGGATGTGCCGCCGGGCAAAGTTCGACTTCCGAGCAGTCGCCCGTGCAAACCAGCCCGGCCGGCTCATCGGTCACTGTTACCTCATCGGGCCGTACGGGGCAGCCCGTCGACTTCATCGCTGAAGTGTGGGTCGACAATTGGTTCTCGCTCGCGGCCAACGGTCAGGCAATCGGTGAGGACGCCGAACCCGCCACCCAGGAGCGCTCGTTCAATTCGCAGACGCTGGAGTTCACCGCCTCCTACCCACTCACCTTGGCCGTCATCAGTCGCGACTATCTAGACAACGTGAGTGGGCTCGAGTACATCGGCACGTCCAAGCAGCAGATTGGTGACGGCGGACTCATCATGCAAGTTCGTGAGAAGGCGTCGGGTCGAGTGGTGGCAGCAACCTCCCCACAGTGGCGCGAATTGGTGATCCAGCAGGCGCCCCTGAACCCCGACTGTGCCGGGTCGTCGCAGCCGCTGGTCGACTGCCAGTCGTTGAATTTGGTCGAACCGCCCGGATGGACTAGCCCGGAGTTCGACGATTCGAAGTGGCCCATGGCAACGGTGTACACCGCCGATCAGGTGGGGGTGAAGGACGGCTACGAAGCGATTTCCTGGGATGCTTCCGCGCAGCTCATCTGGGGTCCGGACCTCAAGCTCGACAACACCATTTTGTGGCGGTACACGGTCGCAGGCTAGCCGCGCCGTGCGCCCTGCACCCGGTGAGTGGGATGACTCCTCGCATCACCGCTTGGGTCGGCACTGGCTGGTAGTCATGCCCGGATTGCAGCCGTAAGGGCGGTTCCGGACGCCATGAAATCGACCTAGTGTCGACGAAAGAAGAACCTCGCGTGTGGCCCTCGCAGCGGTCGCCCTTGCTGTTGCCGCGGCCGCCCTGCCCGCCCTGAGTCCAGCTGTCGGTTCGACCCCACTGAGTTACTCGGTGGTTCGCTAATCCATGCGTTTGCGTCACATGGACTGACTCCGTGTGACGCAAACGCATGGACTAAGGCGATGGGCCACCGGGTAACTGCGCGCGATGTCCGCGACTCCCTAACACCCCGCGTTAGCC
>CALQEM020000222.1:0-5771 GCA_943329595.2 Bifidobacterium breve | reverse complement strand
TCAACGGAGCCGTCCATGCACAGCGCAAACTGGTCGTGCGACGCGGTGCGCCACTCGCTGGTGCCCTCGGCGCGCACCACCTCGAGCACGTACTCCATGTTCTTGCCCACGGCGACAAGCTCCCACGGCTTGCTGGTGCTGGCCACCTCGAAGACATTGGAAAATGCGTAGTGCCGGGGGTCGTCGTTGATGAGTTCGACCCCGCCCTTGGTGTAATCGGCGAGTGAGCCGAAGACGGTCGTGTACGACGCGGCCTCGACGGCTCCGGATACGTTGGTCGGCCCGGCCATGGGTTCTCCTCGGAACTCGGTGGTCAATGATCACAAAGTGTGCGCTGAGCGAACATGCGTTCGCAGGGTGAACCTATTCGACACCCCGGGCACCCGCGCGTCAACCCCAATCCAGAATGTACCGCGAAAACTGGTGAACCCACCTGTTCGCAGTGCGAAGGTATGTGCGCTCAGCGAACACTTGTGGTAAACCGATCCCATGCCCGTTCCCCCCGCTCCCCCCGCTCCCCCCGCTCTGGCTGCCCCCCGCGCGCCGGAGTTCGTCCAGTCACTCGATCGAGGGCTCGCGGTGATCCGCGCTTTCTCGCGAGATAGGCCACGGCTCACGCTGTCAGACGTGGCCCGGGAGACCGGGCTCACCCGGGCGGCTGCCCGGCGGTTCCTGCTCACCCTGGAGGCGCTGGGCTACGTCGGCAGCGACGGACGACTGTTCTACCTGCGGCCCAAGGTGCTGGAACTCGGGTTCGCGTACCTGTCATCGGCGACGGTGGCCAAGGTGGCCCAGGACCACCTCGAGCATCTCGCCGATCGGCTGCACGAGTCGTGCAGCGCCTCGGTGCTCGACCTGCCCGACATCGTGTACGTCGCCCGTGCCGCCACCAACCGCATCATGACGATTAGCCTCACGGTGGGGGCCCGGCTTCCGGCGCACTGCACCTCGATGGGCAGGGTCCTGCTCGCGTCGCTCGACGAGGAGACTCTCGCGCACTACCTCGCCACGACGGCGTTCCACCCGCTGTCAGACCGCACCATCACCGACCCCCTCGCGATCGGGGCCGAGATTGCGGTGGTGCGTGAGCGGGGCTGGGCTCTCCAGGACCAGGAGCTCGAAACGGGGGTGCGCTCGGTCGCCGTGCCGATTCACGCGGCCGATGGCGCGGTGATCGCGGCGGTCAACGTCAGCGCCCATGCGGCCCGCGTACCGCTCGAGACGCTCACGGGCGAGTTCCTCGAGCAGTTGCGCCGCGCTGCCGTATCGATCGACCAGGACCTAGCGCATGGCTCGATCACCACCCCTCCGGGGTTGCCAATCCCCTGATGCCCGCCTAGGGCCCCTGTCGATGGAGGACAACGGTGGGCCCGACGACCAGGGCCCGCACCTGAGCCATCAGGTCGGCGATGTCAGGGTCATCGGCGAGCGTCACGCGCAGCGCCCCGCCGCCGGCCCCGGCGATCTCGATCACCTGTCGCTGCGCCTGCTCGAAGGTTCCGAAGATGCCGCTGAGCTCGGGATGCTGATCGCCGACAAACCGACTGTCGCGCGAGGCGCGCGCCTCCGCCTCATTCGTGGTTCGGCCGATCGCCACCGGCACAGCTACGACAACGCGACGAGTGTCGCCGGCTGCGTCAAGGGTGGCTCGAGCGACGCGGATGGCGTCGAGGTGAGCAGCGCGAACCACGTGCACATCGGTGGGATCGTCGACTTCGACGACCGTGCCAGCGGCCACGGAACGTAGGTCGACGGCGAGCTCATCGGCATTGGCACATTCGCGGGGGACAACAACCGACGCGTATCCGAGGCGGCTGGCCAACACCGTCATGAGCCGATGCCGGGCGAGGTCGTGCTCGGGGTGCAGCGAGATTCCGAGTTCGAGGAGCGCCTCGCCATCTTGACCGCCTTGCATCGCCACGCCCTGACCTCCACGATGGAAAGCGGTAGTCGTGCCGAGGAACCCCGGCGCCCACGAACAGTAGAGCGAAGGAGACCGCCACGTCCAGCCATTCGGCCCTCGCCCCCGCTGTGGTGGCTGCGGTGGTTGATCTCGCCGAGCGGCTGAGGGCAGCGGGTGTTCCCGTCTCCACGGGGGAGGTGCTCGACGCAACTCGGGCGCTCGCGGAGGTCGATGTTGATCGGCGCGCGATGGTTCGGGTGTCACTACGCTCGGCCCTCGTCAAGGATGGTGCTCGGTTGCGCGAGTTCGACCGCGCCTTCGACGCCGTGTTCCCGGCCGCGCGCGCGGACGTACGCCAGGGCCCTCCGCCTGACATCTCAGGAGCTGATTCCGAAGGCCGCGACGATGTTGATCATGTCGTCAACGAGCTACGCGACGGGAACATCGAGGCCGTGAGGGAGTACTTCGACTCGGTCGTCGATGAGCACTCCGGCGTTGACCAGGGACGCTCGGTTGAGCACCACACGCAGCGAGTACTCCGCCGAATGGACCTCGCCGAGATCCATCGCCGCTACCTCGCTGGCGCAGGTGAGCAGAGCGAACTCGAACGCCTGATGACTGGAATCGAGGCCCAGCGGGCGATACGGGAGATTCGCGAGCTCATCGAGCGCATGGTGGCAGAGCGAATGATGGTCACGCCTGCGCCGGTCGATCCGAGCCGTCGGGGTGATCTGGCCGACATCGACCTGCTGAGGGCTCGACCCGACCAACTCGCCTCGCTACGACTGGCCCTGCGTCCGTTGGCGCGTCAGCTCGCATCGCGGTTGGGTCAGCGCAAGCGTCGCGGTCGCGGGACGCTCGACATGCGGCGCACGATCCGATCGTCGATGGGCACCGGCGGAGTGCCGCTGTCGCCCGCGCTGAGGCGACGGCGACCTACCCGTCCCGAGCTCGTGGTCCTGTGCGACGTATCGGGGTCAACGGCAGAGTTCGCGCCCTTCACTCTCGCAC
This sequence comes from Bifidobacterium breve, assembly GCA_943329595.2. Taxonomy (GTDB): domain Bacteria; phylum Actinomycetota; class Actinomycetes; order S36-B12; family CAIYMF01; genus CAIYMF01. Next base: position 2,857 of record CALQEM020000222.1, on the reverse strand, counting down.
TCCTGCACGCGGTGCATCAGGAGTTCAGTCGTGTCCGCTCTTTCGTCTTCGTCGACGGAATCGTTGAGATTACCGAGATTCTGGAGTCGAGTCCGGGTGTGCTCGACCCCCGCCATCTCCTTGACCGTCGCGGCCTGGTGGTGGGCGATGGCCGCAGCGACTATCGAGGGGCGCTGCGTGGATTTCTCGAAAAGTGGCCCACCGCGGTGACTCCACGCACAACCGTGCTCATCGTGGGCGACGCGCGGTCGCACGACCGCGAGCCTGCCCTCGCCGAGGTTGCGAGGCTTCAGCACGACGCTCGACGGCTCTACTGGTTCAATCCGGAGCCCGCTGACGAGTGGGACACCGGCGACTCGCGTGTCTCCGAATACGCGGTGCTCAGCACCGCCGTCTTCGAGGTCTCGACTCTGCGTCAACTCGTCGACAGCGTGGCTGAAATCGCCTGAAGTCGGACGCGAACGGTCAGACCCGCTCGATGAGCATGGCAGCTCCCTGGCCGACGCCGATGCACAGCGACGCGATGCCATACCGCCCCCCCGTGCGCTCGAGTCGGCCCATGAGGGTCACCAGCAGGCGCGAGCCGCTGGAGCCCAGCGGGTGGCCCAGGGCAATCGCCCCGCCGTCGGCATTGAGGCGACTGCGATCGATGCCGAGTCTCCTCTCGCATGCCACCACTTGGGCGGCAAACGCCTCGTTGATCTCGATGGCGTCGATGTCGTGGAGAGCGAGGCCCGTGCGCTCGAGCAGCCTCTCGATGGCGGGCACGGGTCCCAGCCCGAACAGACTCGGGGCCACACCCGCCACGACCGTGGCCACCACGCGGGCGCGAGGCACGAGCGACTGCGCCGCCACCGCGTGTTCTGATGCGACCACCAGCGCCGACGCTCCGTCAGAGAGGGGTGACGCGTTGCCCGCCGTGACGATTCCGTCAGGGGCGAAGACAGGCCGCAGCTTCGCGAGGGTCTCGATCGTGGTGTCGCGCAACGTCTCGTCGCGGGTGATCGGGTCGCCCTTCGACGGGGTTACCGTCATCACCTCGGCGTCGAAAGCCCCGCTCTCCCACGCCGCTGCTGCGCGCTGCTGCGACAGCAGGGCGAAGGCGTCGGCGTCGTCGCGAGTGATTCCATCGAGCCGTGCCAGCTTTTCGGTGCAGTCGCCGAGGCTGAGGGTGGCGTCACCACCGTCGAGCGCCGGGAACCGGGGGTTCACCAGCCGCCAGCCGAGCGCGGTATCGACGAGTGGCTCGGGCTTGCCCCACGCGGCCGATGGCTTGGGCATGACCCAGGGGGCTCGAGTCATCGACTCGGCACCGCCCGCGACGATCACGGCGGCCTCACCGGCACGCACCGCCTGCGCCGCCGACGCGACCGCCTGCAGGCCGCTGGCGCAGAGGCGATTCACGGTGTATCCCGGAACCGAGTCGGGGAGTCCGGCGAGCAGCGCCGCCATGCGTGCCACGTTGCGGTTGTCGTCGCCAGCCTGATTCGCGGCTCCCAGGATGACGTCGTCGATGCGCGCGGGGTCGATGCCCGTGCGTGCCACCACCTCGGCGACCACGAGTGCGGCGAGGTCGTCGGCGCGCACCGATGAGAGCCCACCGCCGTAGCGGCCTACCGGGGTACGCACTCCGCCGACGAGATAGGCCTCGCTCATACTGTTCCTCCGTTGAGCTGCAATTGGTCGCGAACCCGTTCGGAGTCGCTCTGATGCTTGATGACGACGCCGAGTGTGCGGTCGAGGGCCGCGGCGTCGACCTCGGACAGCCCGAGGGCCAGAAGTGCTCGGGTCCAGTCGATGGTCTCGGCCACGCTGGGCGGTTTGCGCAGGCCGAGGTCTCGCATCACGCGGATACTGCGCACCACCGACTCGGCCAAATGCTCGGTCGCCTCGGGTACGCGGGCTAGCACGATGGCACGCTCGCGCGCCGCGTCGGGGTAGCCCACGTGGTGGTAGAGGCACCGCCGCCGAAGGGCCTCCGAGAGCTCGCGGGTCGCATTAGATGTGAGCACGACGAAAGGCTGCCGGGTCGCCGTGATGGTTCCGAGCTCGGGAATGGTGATGGCGAAGTCGCTGAGCACCTCGAGTAGCAATCCTTCGATCTCGACGTCGGCCTTGTCGGTCTCATCGATGAGCAGCACCGTGGGCTCGTCGCGGCGGATGGCTGTGAGCAGGGGTCGCGCGAGCAGGAACTCCTCGCTGAAGATGTCGTCGCGCATCGACTCCCACGCGGAGTCAGTGGCCCCGGGCGCTGCCGATGACTGGATCCGCAGCAACTGCTTCCGGTAGTTCCACTCGTAGAGCGCGCGCGCCTCGTCGATGCCCTCGTAGCACTGAAGCCGCACGAGGCTGGCTCCCGTGGCGGAGGCGACGGCCTTGGCCAGTTCGGTCTTGCCCGTGCCGGCGGGGCCCTCGAGCAGCAGGGGCTTGCCGAGTGCCGCCGCCAGGTAGGTGACGGTGGCGAGGTCGGGATCGGTGAGATAGCCCGTGGCGGCCAGACGCGCGGCAGCGTCGTCGGCTGAGGCGAAGAGACGGGTGGTCATGGGGCGATCCTTCCACGCGGTCCCCGAGCGATCGGCAGCCGCACACTCGTGCGGAAAGCGTACACTCGCGAGTCAGTCGGGAGTCCAGATGTGGGAGGTGCCGTGTCCGTGCTTCAAACGGCCGGAGACGGTCAGCGCCCCACACCGCCGTCTGGCCCGCTCGACGGCCTGCTCGTCGCCGATTTCTCGCGGGTGCTGGCCGGTCCGTACTGCACGATGACCCTGGCCGATCTCGGCGCCGAGGTGATCAAGGTCGAGAGTCCCAGTGGCGACGACACACGGTCGTGGGCGCCGCCCATGAGTGCCGATGGCGT
>CALQEM020000221.1:0-5787 GCA_943329595.2 Bifidobacterium breve | reverse complement strand
TACCCTTGGGAATCAGCACCGACCCCGGAATCGCGACGATCTCGTACTCGTGCGGCTCGCGCACGTCGACCAGCAGGAAGTCGTCGTCGCCCCGCTCACGAGCCTCGAGCATGTCGCGGAGGGTGAGCACGCTGATGGTGGAATCGCGGGCAGCCGCCGCGGCCTCATCGCTGATGGTGCCGCAGAACGCGTCGTAGTCGATGAGTTCGGTAACCGTGGGAGAGTCGCCGCACACGGCGCACGACGGGTCCTTGCGCACCCGAATCTTGCGGAAGGTCATGTCGAGGGCGTCGTACACCATGAGCGAGCCCACCATGGGCTCGCCAATGCCGGTGAGCACCTTGATCGCCTCGGTGACCTGAAGCGACCCGATCGTTCCGCACAGCACGCCCAGCACGCCACCCTCGGCGCACGACGGCACCATGCCGGGGGGCGGCGGCTCGGGATAGAGGCATCGATAGCAGGGTCCGTGCTCGCTCCAGAAGACACTGGCCTGGCCGTCGAAGCGGTAGATGGAGCCCCAGATGTAGGGCATGTTGAGCAGCACGCACGCGTCGTTGACGAGGTAGCGGGTGGCAAAGTTGTCGGTGCCGTCGACGATGAGGTCGTACTGCGCGAATAACTCCATCACGTTGCTGCTGTCGAGCCGCTCCTCGTGCAGGTTCACGGTGATGAGTGGGTTGATCTCGCGCACGGTGTCGCGGGCGCTTTCTGCCTTGCTGCGCCCAATGTCGCTGTGGCCGTGAATGATCTGGCGCTGCAGGTTGCTCTCGTCGACCACGTCGAACTCAACGATTCCGAGGGTGCCCACGCCAGCGGCGGCGAGGTACATGAGCGAGGGCGACCCGAGCCCACCAGCGCCCACACACAGCACCTTGGCATTCTTCAGCCGCTTCTGGCCGACCATGGCGACATCGGGAATGATGAGGTGACGGCTGTAGCGCCGCACCTCCTCAACGGTCAGCGACTCGGCGGGCTCGACGAGCGGCGGCAGCAACACGGGACTCTCCTGGGGCGGGTGGTGGGGCAGGTAACCACCCCAACCGTTTCACGCGCCCGAACCTTCCCAACCACCGGGCGGGGTGCCGGGGTCGCCGTCCGGGTCCTAGACCCGCGCGAGTGGGGCCACACTCGAATCCCGGTGAACCGTCTGAAACGATCAGGCCCATGAACAGACCAGTCATCGGACTCACGTGCTACGTCGAGCAGGCCCGCTGGGGCGCCTGGGACGCCAGGGCAGCAGTTCTGCCCTCGGTGTACATCGAGAGCGTCGAGCGGGCCGGCGCACGCGTGGTGATTCTGCCGCCCGACAGCCTCGACGCCGACGTGGTCACTCGCCTCGACGGCCTCGTGATCGCCGGCGGCGCCGACGTCGACCCCGCCCGCTACGGGCACGAGCCCCTTCCCACCACCGACGTGCCCCGACACGACCGCGACGCCGGAGAGATCACCCTCTACCTCGGCGCGCTCGCAGTGGGCCTGCCGGTGCTCGGAATTTGCCGCGGTCTGCAGGTGATGGCGGTCGCCGAGGGAGGGTCACTCATTCAGCACCTCCCCGACGTCGTGGGCGACTCGCGCCACCGTGAGGAGCTCGGCACCTTTAGCGCGCACGGGGCCACCTTCGTGCCCGGAAGCCTGGCCGCCATCCTGGTGGGGGCTGAATCAGCCACGGTGAACTCCGCGCACCACCAGGCTGTGGCCGATGCAGGCAGGCTCACCGTCACAGGCTGGGCCGACGACGGAACAGTCGAATCGGCCGAGGACCCCACCGCACGCTTCGTGCTAGGCGTGCAGTGGCACCCCGAGCAGTCGGGCGACAAGGCGTCAGAGCGTCTGTTTGCGGCGTTCGTCGAGGCAGCGCGCAAGGGCATGCCCGCTACAGCGGGGTGACGTAGGCCCCGCTGATTCCTCCGTCAACCAGAAAGTTCGACGCGGTGATGAACGACGAGTCGTCGCTGGCAAGGAAAGCCACGGCCCCGGCGATCTCCTCGGGTTCGGCGAAGCGTCCGATCGGGATGTGCACCAGGCGCCTCGCGGCGCGCTCAGGGTCATTGGCGAACAGTTCCTGCAGCAGCGGGGTGTTGACCGGTCCGGGCGAGAGAGCGTTGACCCTGATGCCTTCGCGCGCGAACTGCACACCAAGTTCGCGAGACATCGCCAACACACCACCCTTCGAGGCGGTGTAGGAGATTTGCGACGTCGCCGCGCCCATGGTGGCCACGAACGACGCCGTGTTGATGATCGAGCCCCGACCGCCACGCTGCATATAGGGGATGACCTCCTTGCAGCACAGAAATACCGACGTGAGGTTCACCTCCTGCACACGCCGCCAGGCGTCGAGACCGGTCACGAGGATTGAGTCGTCGTCGGGAGGGGCGATACCCGCGTTGTGGAAGGAGATGTCAACCGAACCGAAGGCATCGAACGCGGTGGCGAACACACGCGCTACGTCGTCGGGGCTGGTGACGTCGGCCGCCACGAAGAGCCCGCCCACCTCGTCAGCGATAGCCCCTCCGCTCTCGGGGTTGAGGTCGACGGCCACCACCTTCGCGCCCTCGGCGGCGAACCGTCGCGACGTGGCCAGTCCGAGTCCGCTGCCCGCTCCGGTCACCACGGCCACACGGCCGGCAAGACGCTGCATGAGAACTCCTTCTTCAGGTGGGATCGATCCGGGTCAGTCGCTGGTGTCGATGAACACGTTCTTGGTCTCGGTGAAAGCGTCGAGCGCATCGGGGCCGAGCTCGCGCCCAATTCCCGATGCCTTGAGCCCGCCGAACGGGGTCCAGTAGCGCACCGCTGAGTTGGAGTTGACCGACAGGTTGCCCGCCTCGATGCCGCGGGAGACCCGCAGCGCGCGACCGATGTCACGCGTCCAGATCGACCCTGACAGCCCGTAGGGGCTGTCGTTGGCCAGGCGAATGGCATCGTTCTCGTCGTCAAAGGGCAGCACGACGACCACCGGTCCGAAGATCTCCTCCTGAAACGCGCGGTCGGTCGACGACGCCACCCCGATCACGGTGGGCGGGAACCAGTAGCCGGGCCCCTCGGGCGCCGAGCCCCGGAACAGCACGTTCGCGTCGTCGGGAACATACGACTGCACCCGAGCGAGCTGAGCCGCCGAGATGAGCGGGCCCATGTCGACGTCGGAGGTGGCGGGATCGCCCACCCGCACGGCCGCAACCGCCGGCTCGAGCAGTGTCAGGAAGTGGTCGTACACCGACCGCTGCACGAGAATGCGCGAGCGCGCGCAGCAGTCTTGGCCAGCGTTGTCGAACACTCCATTCGGCGCCGAGGCCGCAGCCTTCTCGAGGTCGGAGTCGGCGAAAATCACGTTGGCGCTCTTACCGCCCAGCTCGAGGGTGAGGTTCTTCACCTGCGGCGCGCAGCGCGCCATAATCTCGGTTCCCACCCGCGACGAGCCCGTAAACACCACTTTGCGCACCAGCGGATGGTCAACCAGAGCCGTACCCACCACGGGTCCTGCGCCTGGCAGCACGATGAACACGTCCTCCGGAATTCCGGCCTCGAGCGCGATTTCCGCGAGCCTGATGGCACTCAGGGGTGTGACCTCCGCGGGCTTAAGCACCACGGTGTTGCCGGCAGCCAGCGCCGGGGCAAAGCCCCAGACAGCGATCGGCATCGGGAAGTTCCAGGGCACGATGATGCCCACCACACCGAGCGGCTCCTTGAACGTGATGTCGACGCCGTTGGGAACCGGGATCTGCTTGCCGAACAGCCGCTCGGGAGCTGCGCTGTAGTAGTTCAGCACGTCGCGTACGTTTCCAGCCTCCCAGCGCGCGTTTCCTGAGGTGTGACCGGCGTTCTCAATATCGATCTGGGCGAGCGCCTCGAGGTTCTGGTCAACCAGCGCCGCGAACGACCGCAGCAGTCGGGCCCGCTCGGAGGGCGCAACCCGTCGCCACGACTCGAAGGCCCGGTGGGCGCGCCGCACGGCGGCATCGGCCTCCTCGGCGGTGGCCAGCGGAACCTGGGCGATCACCTGCGCGGTGGCGGGATTGATGACGTCGAACACGGTCATTCGGCTGAGCCTCTCAGTGCGGGTGGGTGTGCGGTGATGGAGTCGGAACTGGCTACAGGCGCTCGAAGCTGCGGTACAGCTCCCAGTCGGTGACCGCCGCGTTGAAGGCCTCGAGCTCGACGCGCGCCATGTTGGCATAGTGGTTCTGCACGCCTGCCCCGAAGGTGTCGCGAACCCAGTCACTCGCCTGCCACAGTTCGAGGGCGTCGCGCAGGGTCGACGGGATGCGGATGGCGTCGGACTCGTAGGCATTACCCGTCTCGATGGGCCCCAGTTCGAGGCCACGGTCGATGCCATCAAGGCCGGCGGCGATCATGCCGGCCACGGCGAGGTAGGGGTTGACGTCGCCGCCAGGCACTCGGTTCTCGAGACGCAGCGACTGGCCGTGACCCACGAGTCTGAACCCGCACGTGCGGTTGTCTCGACCCCAGGCGGCCGCGGTGGGGGCAAACGAGCCCGCTGCGAAGCGCTTGTACGAGTTGATGTTGGGAGCGAAGAAGAGGGCGAGCTCGGCGAAGTGCGCGATCTGACCGGCGATGAATGCGCGCCCAAGGTCTGAGAGTCCCTGCTCGTCGGAGTCGTCAGCCATCACCATCGACCCGTCGGCACCGCGGAACGATAGGTGGATGTGGCATGAGTTACCCTCGCGCTGGTTGAACTTGGCCATGAAGGTGAGGGCGTTGCCCCGCTGGGCCGCGATCTCCTTGGCGCCGGTCTTGTAGATCACGTGGTTGTCACAGCTGGCATGCGCGACGTCGTACTTGAAGGCGATCTCATGCTGGCCGAGGTTGCACTCGCCCTTCACCGATTCAACGGTCATGCCCGCACCGGCCATGCCCATGCGGATCTCGCGCAGCAGCGGCTCGACGCGCGAGGTTCCGAGAATCGAGTAGTCGACGTTGTAGAGATTCGCGGGCGTGAGGTCGCGATAGGCGCCCCGCCACGCGTCCTCGTACGAGTCTTCGAACACGATGAACTCAAGCTCGGTACCCACGAGCGCCACCATGCCGCGTTCGGCCAGGCGCGCTTCCTGCGCCTCGAGGATCTGCCGGGGCGATTCGGCTACTGAGGTGCCGTCGAGCCACCGAACGTCGGCGAGCACCAGAGCGGTTCCCTCGTGCCACGGAACCCGTCGCAGGGTCGAGAAGTCGGGAGCCATCACGAAGTCGCCGTAGCCGGTATCCCACGACGAGATGGCGTAGCCCTCGACCGTCTTCATGTCGACGTCGATGGCGAGCAGGTAGTTGCAGCCCTCGGTGCCGTGCGCCATGACCTCGTCGACGAAGTGCTCGCCGTGGATGCGCTTGCCCTGGAGCCGGCCCTGCATATCGGTGATCGCCACGATGACGGTGTCGATGACACCGCTCTCGACGTCGGCGCGCAACTCCTCGACCGTCATCATTCCGCGCTTCGCCATGACCCACTCCTGTCGCACTGCTTGCGGGGGCATCCACCCCCTAGGCGACGCTACTACCCCTCCCCCGTAACCGCGGGGATACCCTGCCCCCCATGGATGACATCGATCGGCTGCTCGACCGCGTGGCGGTCCTGCGCGGTCGGACGGCCGTGAGCGGCCCTTCCGGAGGCCCCACACACGTAGCGCGCCCTACGACCCTGCGGGTGAACGCATCAGGCGGTAACCGGCGTGAGGTCGTGCCACAGGGCAGCGACCTCCCCTGGAAGCTCCATCTGCGGCACATGCCCGCAGTCACTGAGCACCGCCACCCGCGCGTTGGGGAAAGCCTTGG
>CALQEM020000220.1:0-5788 GCA_943329595.2 Bifidobacterium breve | reverse complement strand
TCGGGCTCGGTGGTGGCCACGCCGCGGTAGTGGTCGGGCGCGATGGCCACGTAGCCAGCGGCCGCGAGCCGGTCGACCACACGCTCGATGTGCGGCACCAGCCCCCACCACTCCTGGATGACGACGACGCCCGGCCCAGACCCTGACTCGGGAACGGCCATATAGCCACCGCACTGGCCGCCGAAGGAGGCGAATCGCACCGGAGCACCCATGTCGATCAGCCGCCGCAGACCGTGTTAGACGCGATGACCGGCTTCTGCGGAGTCGAGATGTCGGAGCCGCTCGAGTCGGTGGCACTGGAGTCGGCAGGCAGCGAGCCCGGCTCGACCACCGTCGTGAAGTTGGTGCCCAGGGTGACCTTGAAGAGCGAGCCCGCGCTGGAGTCGGACTCGAAGTCGGCCGACGGGAAGAACTGGCGCAGAGTCTTGACGGCCTTCTCAGCCCCCGGCAGGGACTTGTCGTAGGTCACGATGGTGTTCTCGGGCCGGCTGCCCTCAGCGGTGCCGGGCGCGGCGGCCAGCACGAAGCCGTAGTCCTGCAGGTCGGCCGAGGCCGCGGCCCCCGCGCCGGCGATGCCGGAGCCGTTGACCACCGAGATCTGGATGTCCTTGGGCTGCACGGGGTACGTGGCTGCCGACGCGGCGGCCGCCGGTGTGGACGAGCGCTTCACCACGATGGGCGTGTCGTTGATCATCGACTGGAAGATCTTCTTCGCGGGGCCGTCCTCCCACTTCACGAAGCCACCACGATCGGTGCCGGGGATCGTGTAGTTGTCGTCGGCGATCGGCAGTCGGGCGAACTCGATCTTGTCGAGTCGGATCGACGACATGCGCTGGGCCAGCTGCAGGATGTCCTCGCGAGTGAGGGTCTCGTCGACCTGCAGGCTCTCGGCCGCGGCCGACACGAAGCCGTCGAGCCGGACCGGGTTCGCGACGATTCCGAGGCTGGTGGCCTTCTTCAGCAGCGAGGCCATGAACTGCTGCTGGCGGTTGATGCGCTGGAAGTCGGTGCCGACGTGGCGGGCGCGGACGAAGCTGAGCGCCATGCCGTCGCGGATGGTGGACCGGCCCGCGGGCAGGTCGAGCGACGTGTACTTGGGGTTGTCCTTGATGGGCTCGGCGAGGCACACCTCGACGCCGTCGACCGCGTTGACCATGCCGATGAAGCCGGTGAAGCTCACCCCGACGTAGTGGTCGATGTGAATGTCGGTGGCCTTCTCGACCGTGCGCACGAGCAGGGGCGCCCCGCCGATCGTGTAGGCGGAGTTGATCTTGTCGAGGTGGGCGTCGTGCTTGACGCCCTCGGCATCGGTGTGCGCGGGGACGGTGACCACCGAGTCGCGCGGGAGGCTGGCGACCGTGACGTGGTCGGCGTCGCGCCCGATGTGCACGATCATGATCGTGTCGGTCTGGTTGCCATAGTCGCTGCGCCCGAGGTGCCACGCTGCCCGCTGCGCGCGGGTGAGGCCCTCTCGGTTGTCGACGCCCACGACCAGGACGTTCATGGGCTGGAGACCCTCGCCGGGATTGTCGGCAGCGGCAGGACGCGAGTCGCCACCGATGGCGCTGAACACCTGCACGCGCTGGATCTTCGAGTCGTATCGCCCTGCCGCGGCATAACCCGCCACGCTGACCAGGAGCACGCCAACCCCAGCAACAGCCGCGACGGAACGCAGCAGCGGGGGCTTGGTACGGGTCACGGCGCTCATGTCCTCCAATTCTACCTCGGCAAACACCTTGCTCAGTCGAGGCACCAGCACCTAGGCGAACGCCGGACTACACTCACCGGATCAACGAGTCAGACGCCCACGAGGTTCCAGCAGATGCCGTCGAGAATGTCTGTCTCGCTCACGATGACCTCGGCGACGCCCATCCGCTCGACCACTCGTCGCAGGATCAGCGCACCAGCCCCGATCACGTCGACGCGACCGGGGTGCATGGCGGGAATCTGAGCGCGCTCAGCGCGGGTCATGGCCAGCATCTGGTCACTGATGCGGCGCACAGCCTCAGCGGGAATGCGACTGCCATGGATGGCTCGGGGGTCGTAGCTCGTCAGGCCCAGGTGGATCGCCGCCACGGTGGTGACCGACCCTGCCACTCCGACGAGAGCGCCTGCCCCAGACAGGTCGACGCGCTCAGCGGCAGCCGAGATGGCCGCGTCGATGTCGGCCACCGCCAGAGCCACCTGACTCGCAGTGGGCGGGTCGTCGCGCAGGTGCCGCTCGGTCATGCGAACGCAGCCGATGTCGACAGACATCGCAGAGTCGGGGGTGGCGCTGCCGCGCACGAACTCGGTCGAGCCTCCCCCGATGTCGACCACCACATACGGGGGGGTTCCCGATTCGGGCCCGAGGCCCCGCACCGCACCCGTGAACGAGAGTGCCGCCTCTTCCGAGCCGGCCACCACCTCGGGGTCGACACCCAGCCTCGCCCGCACGCCGGCGACGAACTCATCGCGGTTCGACGCGTCGCGCGACGCCGACGTGGCGACGAAGCGGGTTCGCCCCACCCCTCGCGCCGCGATGGTCGCGGCGAACTCGTCGCAGGCCGCGAACGTGCGCACGAGGGCCTCGGGCGCGAGCCGGCCGGTGCGGTCGACGTCCTGGCCCAGCCGCACGATGGTCATGAGCCGGTCGAGGTCGACGAACGAGCCGGTGTCGGGGTCGACGTCGGCCACGAGCAGCCGGATCGAATTGGTGCCGCAGTCGACGGCCGCCACACGCTCGACGCTCACGGGGTCTCCTCCGGCTTCAGGACGCACTGTCCACGCTCGCCCCACGGCCTCAGCCGTCGCAGCGCCTCGTCGCCGATGGGGTTGACCCCAGGCCCGACGGCGAGCGAGTGCGCCACGAGCACGTGCAGGCACTTGACCCTCGTGGGCATGCCTCCGGCCGACACGCCCGCGAGCTCAGGAACGATCGAGATGGACTCGCGGTCGGCGATGTAGGCCTCATGGGCGTTCTGGTAGGCCTCGGCCACCTCAGGGTCCTCCAGCAGGTGCTCGAGCTCGCGCATCACCCCGGTCGCCTCGAGGCCGCTCACGGCGCCCGTGACGCGCGGGCAGGTGAGGTAGTACACCGTGGGGAACGGCGAGCCGTCGGGCAGCCGTGGCTCGGTCATGACCACGTCGGGCTGTCCGCACGCGCATCGGTGCGCGACCCCCGCCACTCCCCGCGGCCTGCGGCGCAGCTGACGCGCCACGGCGTCGAGGTCGTCGGGGCCTACGGGTTCCACGGCGCGCTCGGGTCGGGCTCGAGCACGACGTACGGCACATCGCCGGGAAGAACCAGCTGCAGCCGCTGCCGGGCCTGGGCCGCGATGTAGGCGGGGTCGTCCCATCGCTGCCGGGTCTGGGCAAGCTCGGCGACTCGCGCCCGCGACGACGACGCGCGATCGGAGAGCTCGGAGAGCCTCGACCGCTGCTGCACGAACTCGCGCACCGGCAGCGCGAGGGACAGGGCGAGGGCCACGACCACGGTCACGAGGATCACCGCGCGGCCCGTGACGGACCAGCGAGTGCTCGTGCTCGACTCGGGCGACGGGGAAGGAGTCGTCACGCTCGTCATTGTGCTCTACTCGGCGGTCCTGCGCGCCGGCGGCGCGCCGACTCAGGCGGAGAAGCGGGGGAAGGCAGCCGCGCCGGCGTAGCGGGCAGCGTCGTCGAGCTCCTCCTCGATGCGCAGCAACTGGTTGTACTTGGCCACGCGCTCCGAGCGGGCCGGGGCCCCGGTCTTGATCTGCCCGCAGTTGGTGGCCACGGCGAGGTCGGCGATGGTGGTGTCCTCGGTCTCGCCGCTGCGGTGGCTCATCATGCAGCGGTAGCCGCTTCGCTGGGCGAGCGACACGGCGTCGAGGGTCTCGGTGAGGGTGCCGATCTGGTTGACCTTCACGAGCAGCGCGTTGGCGGTGCCCTCGTCGATGCCTCGCGCGAGGCGCTCGGGGTTGGTCACGAAGAGGTCGTCGCCCACCAGTTGCACGCGCGCGCCCAGCGCGTCGGTGATGTGCTTCCAGCCCGACCAGTCGTCCTCGTCGAGCGGGTCCTCGATCGACACGAGCGGGAAGTCGGAGACCAGAGACTCGTAGTAGGCGGTCATCCACTCGGCCGACCGCTGGGCACCCTCGAAGCGGTAGCCGTCGGGGCCGTGGAACTCGGTCGCGGCGACGTCGAGCGCCAGCGCGATGTCGCGCCCGAGCGTGAGGCCGGCCGAGGCGACCGCCTCGGCGATGAGCTCGAGGGCCGCCCGGTTGCTGGGCAGGCTCGGGGCGAAGCCACCCTCGTCGCCGAGGCCCGTGGAGTAGCCGGCCTTCTTGAGCACCGACTTGAGCGCGTGGTAGACCTCGGCGCCGGTGCGCAGCGCCTCAGAGAAGGTGGCCGCGCCGATGGGCGCGATCATGAACTCCTGGATGTCGACGTCGGTGTCGGCGTGGGCTCCGCCGTTGAGGATGTTGAGCATGGGCACGGGGAGCAGGTGGGCGTTGGGCCCTCCGACGTAGCGGAAGAGCGGGAGGTCGGCCGACTCGGCAGCGGCCCGCGCCACGGCGAGCGAGACGCCGAGAATGGCATTGGCTCCGAGCCTGGACTTGTTCGGGGTGCCGTCGAGGTCGATCATCGCCTGGTCGACGAGTCGCTGCTCGGTGGCGTCGAACCCGAGCACCACGTCGGCGATCTCGCCCTCGACCGCGGCGATCGCCGTGAGCACGCCCTTGCCGCCGTAGCGGGCGTCGCCGTCGCGCAGCTCAGACGCCTCGAACGCCCCGGTGGAGGCACCCGAGGGCACGGCCGCACGTGCGACGGCGCCGTCGCTGAGGCCGATCTCGACCTCGACCGTGGGGTTGCCACGGGAGTCGAGGATCTCGCGGGCGATGACTGCTTCGATGATGGCCACAACTGGCTCCTGTGCTCGCAACGGACGGTAGGCAAAGCCTATCGGGCACGGGGATGCGCGTGGCCCGTGCCCGTGGCACGCTGGAAGCATCATGGCGACACCTGAGTTCGTGTACGGCGAGCCCGACCGGACCACGCCCGATCCCGGGCTATTCGGCCCTGACAGCGTCTCGTGGCGCATCCACTCCGATCCTTCGTCGGGCCTCGCCGGGGTGCGCGCACTGCTGCTTCAGGCCCTGCACCCCGTGGCCATGGCAGGGCTGGCCGCGCACTCGTCGTACCGCGAGGAGGCATGGGCGCGGCTCTTCCGCACCGCGCAGTACATCGCGGTGATCACCTTCGGAACCACCGCCGAGGCCGAGCGCGCCGCCGCCAAGGTGCGAGGGGTTCACCGCAGGCTCGGACTCGACGACCCCGAGCTGCTGATGTGGGTGCACTACGGCTTCGTCGACTCGCTGCTGAGCACCTACCGGCGCACCGTGGGCCTCACCGACGACGAGTCGAACGCCTACGTCGCCGAGCAGGTCACCGCGGCCCGGCTCATCGGCCTCGACCCCGCCACGGTGCCCTCGACCACGGCCGAGCTCGACGACTACCTCTCGAGGGTCCGACCCATGCTGAGGGTCACGCCCGAGGCGCGGGAGGGTGCCCGATTCATCCTGCTTCCGCCCATGCGCAACGACATCCGCTGGCTCACGCCCGCGGTCCCGGCATGGGCTGGCCTGGCAGCCACGGCGTTCGCGCTTCAGCCGCGCTGGGCCAGGACCATGTACGGCGGCGGCTTGCGAGGCGTGGCCCTCGGCGGACTACCCGGAGTGGCCGACGTGCAGGCCACCCTGGCCGCCCGGGGCTGGCGCACCGCACTGATGGCGCTGCCCGAGTCGGTGAGGCGCGGCCCGCACGT
>CALQEM020000219.1:0-5852 GCA_943329595.2 Bifidobacterium breve | reverse complement strand
GCCAACCCCAACTGGCGTGAGGGACAGCGTCCGATCGACGAGATCGTGTTCAAGATCTTCGCCAACGCCGATGCGATGGGTCAGGCGCTGAAGAAGGGCGAGATCGACTTCGCCGAGGGCCTCGAAACCAACGTGTGGAACTCGCTCAAGGGCGTCGAGGGAATCACCACCGTGGCGGCCTCACCCGCCAGTTTCAGCGAGTTGGCGTTCAACACCGGCGCCGCGCTGGCCGACGGCAAGCCCATCGGCGACGGCAACCCGCTGCTCAAGGACAAGGCGCTGCGCCAGGCCCTCGCCTACTCCATCGACAAGCCGAACATGGTGGCCAAGGTTCTCGGCGGAGAGGGAATCGCGGGCACCACCGTGATTCCGCCGCTGTACACACAGTGGCACGCCGACCCCGCGACCCCGTTCGCGTACGACCCCGCGAAGGCGATGTCACTGCTCGACGCCGCCGGCTACAAGGTCGGTGCCGACGGCATTCGCGCCGATGCGCAGGGAAACAAGCTGAGCTTCCGACTGCTGTTCCGCACCGACAACCCGCTGTCGCCGAAGGCCGCCGAGTTCCTTAAGGGCTACCTCACGGCCGTGGGCGTGGAGATAACGCTCAAGGGGTCGTCGGAGGATGCCCTCTACGAAACCATCGGCCAGGGCAACTTCGACATGTTCGAGTGGGGCTGGGGCGTGGAGCCCGACCCCAACTACATGCTGTCGACCTTCACCTGTGAGAACCGCTCGTACGTGGAAGACGGCACCACCTACGCCAACCTCTCGGACTCGTTCTACTGCAATCCCGAGTACGACAAGCTTTTCGCGGCGCAGTCGCAAGAGACCGACCAGGCCAAGCGCGCCGTCATCGTGAAGCAGATGCAGCAGATGCTGTACGACGACGTGCCGTACATCGTCACCTACTACGCCAACAACCACGAGGCCTACCGAAGCGACCGGTTCACCGGCTTTGTGCCGCAGCCGGCCGAGAACGGCACCCTCATTTACCAGTGGGGGTCGTGGTCGTACCAGAGCGCCACCCCGGTGTCGGTCGAGTCGCCCTCGCCCGCGCCGTCGGCCTCGGGGTCGGAGGCGCCGAGCCCCGGTTCGTCGGCGTCGGCGTCGCCGAGCGCTTCTGGTGACAGCTCCTCGGGTGGGTCGTCGAACATTGCCCTCATTGGCGTGATCGTGGTTGCGGTGGTGGCAGTGGTCGCGTTCGCCGTGATTCGCCGGCGCGGCCAGGGCTCGGGCGCTCCGGGCTCCGACGATAAGGAGTGACCCATGCCCACCGTGCAGGGGGCGCAGGCGACCATCAACTACCGGCAGGCGGGCCAGGGCCCGGACATCGTGTGGGTGTCCGGGGCCGGTGGCACCGTCGGTTCGTGGGACGCCTATCAGGTGCCCTATTTCAGTGACTCATTTCGCAACACCACCTACGACTGTCGAGGCGTGGGCAGCACCGTCACCGACCTGCCCCTGCCGTGGACGATTGAGGACTTCGCGCGCGACACCGCCGACCTCATTCGGGCCGTGTGCGATGGGCCGGTGGCGCTCGTGGGCCTGTCGTTCGGCGGCGGCATCGTGCAGCAGGTGGCCCTCGACTACCCCGAGTTGGTCAGCGTGGCCATTCCGATGGGCACTGGCGCCGTGAGCGTGGGCTGGACGTGGGACTACCAGATGGCCGAAATTGAGTGGCGCCGCGCGGGTGGACGCCTTGACGGCATGATGGCGGTCACTCACTACGCCGCGATGTACTACCCCGCGCGAGTTCTGGGCGACCGCGAGCTGTGGCCCAAGCTGCGCGACGAACTGCTCGAGTACTACGAAACCGACACCGCCGAAGACTCGCTCATCGCGCAGTGGTTGCCGTGCGTGCTATTCGACCAGCGCGAGCAGCTGCCCACGTGTCAGGTGCCCATGCACGTCATCGCCTTCGACCAGGACGTGCAGGCCGTGCCGCAAGATGGCGAGGAGGTGGCCGCGCTCGTGCCGGGCGCGGAGTTTCACCTGTTCGAGGGCATGGGCCACTGCTCGATCTACGGGCACACCCACGACATCCTCAACCCCTTCATTCGCGGGCTGATTGAGCGGTACGTGTAGATGCCTGCCTCGTTCAGTAACCCGACGTGCGACGTGGTCGTGGTGGGTGCCGGCGTGATCGGCTGTGCCATCGCCCTCGAGCTCGCGCGCGCCGGACGTTCGGTCACGGTGGTCGACTCGCGCGGCGCCCCCGGCCTCGGCAGCACCAGCGCGTCGTCGGCGATCGTGCGCTTTCACTACAGCCATTTGCCCGAGTCGGCCCTGGCCTGGGAGTCGGGCCACCGCTACTGGGAGTGGGAGCGGCACCTCGGAGTGGTAGACCCCACAGGGATGGCTCAATTCATTCAGTCGGGAGCCCTCGTACTTGAGGGTCCGGGCTACGACCTACCGCGCCTAGTGGGAATCCTGCGCCAGCTCGACATCGAGGTTGAGGTGCTGTCGGGGGCCGAGATTATCGAGCGCTTTCCAGCCATTGATGCGCAGCGCTTCGGACCGCCCTCGCGTCCGGAGGACGACTCGTTCTGGGACGACGCCACAGGCGACATCGTGGGATTTTATGTCGACTGCGCGGGCCACGTCGACGACCCGCAACTCGCAGCTCACAATCTCGCGCACGCAGCGAAGGTGCACGGCGTCGAGTTCATGTTCGGCGTCGACGTGGTTGAGGTGCTGCGCGCCGAAGGCCGCGTCGCTGGGGTGGGCCTCGCCGATGGTGCCCGCGTGGAAGCACCCGTGGTGGTTAACGCGGCGGGCCCGTGGTCGTCGGTGCTCAACGCGATGGCCGGTGTGCTGTCTGACTTCACGGTGTCGACCCGTCCCTTCGAGGATGAGGTCATCTCGATGCCGGCGCCCGAGGGTTTCCGCATTGGCACCGGCACCTGTATCACCGACCCCGATGTCGGCACCTACTTCCGCCCCCACGCTGGCGACACGATCATCGTGGGAGGCATTGAGCCCGACTGCGATCCCCTCACCTTCCTTGATCGGGTGGAAGACGCCTCCGAGTCGGTGACCCAGGAAACGTGGGAAGTGCAGTCGCTGCGCCTGTCGCGACGCGTTCCGTCGGTGAGCATTCCGGGCCGGGTCAGCGGCATCGTGGGCGTGTACGACGTGACCGAAGACTGGACTCCTATCTATGACCGCACCTGCCTCGACGGCTACTACGTGGCGATCGGCACCAGCGGGCACGGCTTCAAGCAGGCGCCCTTCGTGGGGGTGCTCATGGCCACGCTGATCGACCGGGTCGAGGCTGGGCACGACCACGACGCCGAGCCGCTCGTCGTGCGGGGGGCGTGGACCGGAGTCGAGGTCGACCTCGGCCACTTCTCGCGCCGGCGCACGGTGGTGCCGCAGCGGGGAATGGGGTAGTGGCATGAGCGCACTGAATCTGAGCCCACTTGATGAGGAGGCGCTCGACCGTATCCACGCACAGGCCATGCGCGTGCTGGTCGAGATCGGCACTGAGGTTCACGACGATGCGGTGTTGGCGCTGCTGGCTGCGGCAGGGCAGTCGGTCGACGGTACGCGCGTGCGGTGGGACCCCGAATTCGTGATGGCCCAACTGGCGTTGGCGCCCCCCACCGTGACCGTCACCGGCCGCAATGCCTCGCGCAGCGTGACTCTCGGTGGTGGCACGCTGGCCCACTCTCCCGTGGGTGGGCCGCCATTTGCGCACGATCGTGAGCGGGGCCGACGTGATGGCACCATGGCCGATCACATCGAGTTGGTGAAGATCGCCCATGCGTCAGACCAGTTGGCAGTGATGCAGAGCGGCACCACCGAGGCACAGGACATCGACTCAGAGTGGCGCCATCTCGAGATGGACTACTCGGTGCTGCGCTGGAGCGATCGGCCGCTCATCATCTACGGCACCAGCGGTGGCAAGTCGCGCGACGCGTTCGAACTCGCGGCCATTGCGGCCGGTGGACGCGAGGCACTGCTGGCCAACCCCATGGCCATTGGCATCGTGAACCCCAACAGCCCCCTGGTGTGGGACGGCCTCATGGTCGACACCCTCGTGGCATGTGCCGAGTATGGGCAGCCCGTTGCCATCACGCCCTTTCTTTTAGCCGGAACCTCGGCGCCGGTCACGCTCGCGGCGGGCCTGTCGCTGCTGGTGGCCGAGACCCTTGCCGGGGTGGCGATGGCCCAGTTGGTGCGGCCCGGCACTCCGTGCATTCTCGGCACCTTCTTTAGCGGAGTCGACATGCGCTCGGGAGGTCCGTCTCTGGGGTTACCCGAGTCGGTGCTGGCCACTCTTGCCGGTGCTCAGATGGCGCGGCGCTACGGGCTGCCCCTGCGCGGAGGCGGCGGACTGTGCTCGGGCATCGCCCTCGACGCCCAGGCGGCCACCGAGAGCGCCATGTCGCTGTGGGCGACCTATCTCGCCGGTTGCGACCTCGTGGTGCACTCGGCGGGTTGGCTTGAGGGTGGCCTGGTGGCCTCCTACGAGAAGATGGCGCTCGACCTCGAAGTCATCCGCATGCTCGAGCGCGTTCGCGAGGGTCTCGTGGTTGACGACGAGACCCTGGCCTTCGACACCCTGGCCGAGGTAGGCCCCGGCGGGATGTTCCTCGGCCACGAGCACACCCTCGAGCGCTTCCGCACCGACGTGTTTATGAGCCCGCTGTTCAGGTCGCAGGCGTTTCCGACCTGGACCAAGCTGGGCTCGCGTGAGGCCGACGAGATCGCCACGGGCGAGTGGAAGAAATTGCTCGAGTCGTACGTCGACCCCGGCATCGACGACGCGGTCGAGGCCGAGCTGCGCGACTTCGTTGATCGCCGCACGCGAGAGCTGGACCCCGACTGATGGAGTCGAGCTACCGGGTTGTCGTCATCGGTGGCGGCATCGTGGGGGCGAGTCTGCTGTACCACCTCACCCTGCGCGGCTGGACCGACGTGGCGATCATCGAGCGCACCGAACTCACCGCGGGCTCAAGCTGGCACGCCGCCGGCGGATTCCATGCGATCAACTCCGACACCCATATTTCCGCGCTGCAGAAGTACACCATCGGGCTCTACCCCGAGGTGGAAGCCGAGAGCGGTCGCAGTGTGGGTCTCAAGATGACCGGCGGAATTGAGCTCGCCAGCACGCCAGAGCGCATGCAGTGGCTGCGGGCCGAGCTCGAGTGGCACGCGATGATGGGCACTGAGGGTGCTCGACTACTCGACGTTGACGAGATTGTCGACCTCGTGCCGATCGTGTCTCCCGAAGGGCTTGTGGGCGGGCTGTTCGACCCGCACGAGGGCAACCTCGACCCCCACGGCGCCACCCACGCTTACGCCACGGCCGCTCGCAACCGTGGGGCCGACGTGGTGCTGCACAACCGGGTGCTCGACCTCACCTGCACGGCCGACGGCCTCTGGCGGCTCGATACCGAACTCGGGCCCGTGGTGGCCGAGCACGTGGTCAACGCCGCCGGGCTGTGGGCCCGCCGGGTGGGCCGCATGGTGGGCGTCGACCACCCCGTCACGCCGATGGCCCACCACTACCTGGTCACCGAGCCCATTGCTGAGGTGGCCGCGCTCACCCACGTGATGCCGGCCGTGACCGATCTCGAGGGGTTCACGTACCTGCAGCGCGAGCAGGACGGCGTGCTGCTCGGCATTTACGAGCAGAATCCGCGCCACTGGAAGGTTGAGGGCGCCGACTGGGACTTCGGCATGACGCTCTTTCCTGAGGAGACCGATCGCATCGGCCCCGAACTGGAAATCGGGCTGCGGCGCTTTCCGGTACTTCAGGACGTCGGCATCAAGCGCTGGGTCAACGGCGCCTTCACCTTCACCCCCGACGGCAACCCGCTGGTCGGACCCGTGCGCGGGGT
>CALQEM020000218.1:0-5930 GCA_943329595.2 Bifidobacterium breve | reverse complement strand
CGGCTGGGTTCTGTGGTAGTGATGAGCGAGAACGACTCGCAGCCCCGAAAGGCCTCGCCAGTCAACCTCCGGATGCCGTGACTGCAGCTCTGCCGAGCACCTCGTCGCTGCCTCACCGATGATTTCCAGGAGCCGCTCGGCGGCACGCACAAGGATGTCTTCGTCTAGAGAACCAGCCTGACGAACTTCAACGACTCGGGCCAGAGCAGCGCACGCCTCGACGATGTCTGCACGCCGGAGGTCATCACTCCTCGTCACAGCGCCACGGCCTCGTCCAGCAAGTGGCGGTCTCTCGGCTTCAGGCCACCACGCGCCACCACGTCGACATTGCAGCCCAGCAGGGCACGAAGGTCGAGTTCGAGGTGCACCAGATCGAGGATCGAGGCATCAGGTCCGAAGTCGACCAGCAGGTCGACATCGCTCGCGGGGCCGTCGTCGCCCCTGGACACCGAACCGAACACCTGGACGTCGTGGGCGCCATGAGTCAGGGCAAGCGCCTTGATGTCGGCGGCCAGCGCCTGAACCCTCTCCCGCAGAACACCCACAGCCAAAGTCTAACCACGCGAACGTCGAGTACTGCGTCTCTGCTGACAAGCGGACCACTCTCAGCCGACCGGAGTCTCCAGCACAGGAAGGTCGTCGCCGCGGCTGCCGGTGCGCTCGGCTGCCACACCGGCCAGCACCACGCAGCCGATGCCGACGAGTTGTGCGCCTGCGGGGATCTGGTGCAGAACAACCACCCCAATGGTGAGGGCGATCGCGGGCTCGAGCGCCATCAGGGTGCCGAAGGCCGCCTTGGTGAGCCGGCGCAGCGCGTAGAGCTCGAAGGTCCATGGGATGAGCGGCAGGAGGATCGCGGCGCCCAGCGCCACCAGCAGCACCTGCGGGGTCAGGTGCCCCCACGCCTGTGGAAGGCCGAAGACTGCTGTGACCACCGCCGCCACTGGCAGCGAGATGGCCAGCCCGTCGACTCCGGCGAATCGGTCACCCACGTGCTGGGTGATCACGATGTAGAGGCCCCACCCGACACCGGCGAGCGCTGCGAAGGCGATACCGACCAGGTTGGGCGTTCCGCGCCACGGCTCGGTGAGCAGCACGACGCCCACCAGTGCCAGTGCCGGCCACGCGAGGGCACGGCGGCCGCGGCTGTGAATCGCCGCGACCGTGAGCGGGCCGAGGAACTCGATCGACACCACGGTGCCCAGCGGGAGCAGGTCGATGGCAGCCAGGAAGAAGAGGGTCATGCCAGCCGAGACGACTCCGAGCAGTATGGGGGCGCGCAGTTCTCGCCATGACCACTTCCAGTAGCGGGGCCGCGCGATGAGCACGAAGCCGAGGGCGCCAAGCGTGATGCGCAGCCAGGCGGTTCCGGCGACGCCGACGTCGTCGAAGAGCCCGATGGAGATCGCGGCCCCGAGCTGCACCGACAGCATCGCCACGACGGCCAGCGACCACGCAGGAGCCCGGTCGATCGGATTCGAGGTCATAGTGCAGAATACTGCACTATCGGGTGCAGCGAGGAGGACGCTATGTCGGTGGAAGTTCTGGTCGAGCAGGTTCCGGAGGCTGTCGGCCGACGGGTGCGCGAGGCGCGGGTAAGCCGGGGGTGGACCCTCGACCAGCTCGCCGAGCACAGTGGAGTGAGCCGCCGCATGATCGTGAACGTCGAGGCGGGCGCGAGCAACGCCAGCATCGCCACCCTGCTGCGCCTGGCCACCTCACTGCAGGTGGGCCTGGCCGACCTCGTGGCCGAGTCGCAGCGCGGCCAGTCGCTCGTGGTCACGCCCGCCGCCCAGCTCGAGCCCCTGTGGCGCGGCGAGTC
The DNA here is from genome assembly GCA_943329595.2 of Bifidobacterium breve. Taxonomy (GTDB): domain Bacteria; phylum Actinomycetota; class Actinomycetes; order S36-B12; family CAIYMF01; genus CAIYMF01. Next base: position 4,108 of record CALQEM020000218.1, on the reverse strand, counting down.
CGGCGGCTCCGCGGTGCTGGTCGCCTCAGCGGGCACCCCCGACATGCTCGAGCTGTGGGACTGGACCCTCGAGCCCGGCGAGACGTTCGAGTCGGAGCCGCATCGCGCGGGCACGCGCGAGCTGCTGCACGTGCGCAGCGGCCAGCTGGTCGTGACCGTCGACGACGAGGCGCGATCGATGCGCGCGGGAGATGGTGCCAGCCTCGCCGCCGATGTGCGCCACTCCTACGCGTGCGAGGGCCGCAGGGCGACGCGCTTCTCGATGACGGTGCTCGAGCCACTGGCCCGGGTGCGGCCATGAGCGCACCGACGTCCTCAGCCCTGTCAGACGCATTCGTCGACCCTGCGGTGCTTGATCTCCATCCCGGCTACGTCGCGGTGCTCGTCGCCGCCGCAGGGCTGCGGCCAGGCCCCACGTCGACACACAGCGAGGCGATGCTGCGCGAGGCGGAGGCCCACGCGGCGGCCCTCCTCGCCGGGCGCGAGCCGCACGAGCTTCCCGAGGTCATGGCGTGGCGCGAGGCCTACCTCGGCTTCGGCGTGAAGCCACGCGAGGCCCGCTCGAGCGTCGAGTCGCTGCTGCGGCGGGTGGGCGCCGAGCTGCCACGCATCGACCGACTCACCGACGTGTACAACGCGGTGTCGGTGCTGCACCTCGTGCCGGTCGGCGGCGAAGACCTCACCGGCTACCGGGGGGCGGCCCGCCTGGCGGTGGCTGCGGGCGACGAGACCTTCGACACCGTGGCCGACGGGCAGCCAACGGTACATACCGCCACCGCCGGCGAGGTCGTGTGGCGCGACGACGTGGGAGTCACCTGCCGACGCTGGAACTGGCGGCAGTGCGTACGCACGCGCCTCAGCACCACCACCGAAGAGGCGCTGTTCATCGTCGACGGGCTCGGCCCCGACGCCCGCTCGCGCGCCGAGCAGGCGGCCGCTGACCTCATCGAACGACTTGCCGTCGACTCGCCCACCGCGACGTTCGACGCCCGCACCCTGACGTCCGGCTGACGGGCCCGATCATGGTGATCCATCCGTACGACGCTGCCGGCTCCGACGAGTGTTGCCGCGGGCTGGGTACCACCCCGCCCCTTGAGTAGGCCGCGTGGTCAGGAGAAGCTGGCCGTCCAAATCTCTGTGAAATCACCGATGTGGTGTCTCTCGTGGTCCCAGTCCACGTCGTCATGCTGCATGATCGCGGCCCAATTCGGACACGCGAACATGGCCGCGACGTTGTCGGCTGTCCACTCGCCCTCGATGAGAACGATGACGTGCGAGGGGTCGTCGCTGCTCTGAAACGCTCGGATTGTGCGCGGATAGAGACAGAGACTGCCTGGCGCGCAGAGAGCCCTGTGCTCGAGTTCGTGGCTTTCCCACTCAGACATCACACGGCTCGCATCTGACACTGACAGGGTCACAAGACGTGCTGCCATACCGGAGGTCCTCTCATCTGGCGATCCATCAACAGACCGCGCTACGTAATCGGTGAAGGATCGAACACGTGCACAGCAGTGTCGTACCGCTACCCGGAAGCGGCCGAGCAATGTTAGCCATACCTGAGGACCAATCTCAATGGCCCTCTCTCGACGTTCGCCCGTCACGCACTGAACGTTGTCGTGGCCATCACCGTGCACCGATACTTCGTGCCGACGTCGAGCGGGTTCAAACTAGCTTGCCACGACAACAACCCGAACCCTCACGGGCAGAGAGTCACACAGCGGTCTCAGGTCATTACAGCTTGGGGCACCACAACTCCGCGTACGTGGTGTCGTCACCTGTGGTCCCGGCTGGCCTCCATGTGACGACCAGGGTCCGCCCGTTGCCATTGGGGACAACGAACAACGCATTCGTCGGATAGTAGTTGATGTTGGTGCCTGGGCTGACATAGGTGAAGTTGCCAGCAACCCCCTGACGTTCCCAAACGGTGGGGGTGCTGCTCCCACTTGGAAGAGCGGACCATGAGAGTTGGATGTTGGTGGGGTAAGAAGAAGAAGCGTTGGTCGAATACCGATAACAGCTGAGCGTGACACTGGCGGACTTCGTGGCTCCAGTTGAGACGGTGCCCGATCTCGCGCCGGTGGTCTTCACCCCCACGAGCACAGCGCTAGCGACGAGCACCAGCGCGAGTGCGCCGATGATGGCCAGACGACGGGTGCGGCGCGTCGAGCGAGTAGTGGTGGTGGCGGCAGGGACGTCTGGTCCCGTTCCGGTGTCGGCCGGGGCGTCGGCCATCAGGCGTCCCTTCGGTCAGCGTTGACGATTCGTAGAGGAAACGTACCGGACGGAGTGACCGGTGCCTGGTGAAGGGCTCAGCTGGCCCAACAAGGTGAGGCTCTCCTCCGACGATGATGCAGCGAGTAGCTCGGCGGGGGTACGTCGAGCGGGGTGTGTGGCCGGCGTTGGCTAGTCGCAGCTAGACCAGCGTGAAGTGGGGGTTGGAGATGAGGCCGAGGATCGTTCCGGAAGGCGTGGTGACCGTGGCCGTGACGATTCCCTCACCCACGCCGGTCGCGGGGGTGTGCTCCACCGCGCCGCTCGCGATCACGGTGCGCACCGACGCCTCGACGTCGTCGACCCCCCAGTAGACCAGCGCCCCCTCGGAAGTCGCCGCGCCCGGCAGCAGGCCGAGCTCGTAGCCGGCCACGTTGAACCCGACGTAGAACGGCTGGTCGAAATAGGGCGTCTTGCCGAGCAGGTCCGACCACCATGCGGTGTCGGCGGCGAGGTCTGCCGAGGGGTAGATGACGGTGCGCAGGCCGTTCAACTCGAGTGTCATGCAGTCCATGGTGACACGCGAATGAGTCGGGCGAGGGGTGCACGTTAGCCTCCGGAGGTGAGCGAGAGCGTCGTGAGGGTCAACGCGGCGGACCGAGTTCCGGCGTGGTTGCTCACCGTGGCCTCGATGCTCTCCGCTCAACTGGGGGCGGCACTGTCGCTGGGGCTGGTCCCCGTGGTCGGAACCGCAGGATCCGCCTGGCTGCGGCTGACCTTCGGGGCGGCCATGTTCCTGGCTCTGGTGCGGCCGCGGCTTTCGACCTGGACCCTGCGCGAGTTGCGCGCCCCGGCACTCCTCGGCGTGGTGTCCGGGTTCATGACGCTGGCCTTCCTTGCGGCCATCGAGCGGCTCCCGCTCGGCACTGCGGTCGCCATCGACTTCCTCGGGCCCCTGGCGGTCGCCGTCGCGCTGAGCCGCTCACGGGCCGCGCTCGTGTGGCCAGTTCTCGCTCTCGCCGGGGTTCTCGCGCTGACCCAGCCCTGGGCCGGCGCCGTCGACATGGCAGGCATCGGCTTCGCGCTGCTCTCTGCCTTGGGATGGGGCTGCTACATCCTGCTGACCCAGCGCGTGGGCGACCGGTACTCGGGAGTCGACGGGCTCGCCATCTCGATGCCAGTGGCCGCCCTCACGGCCGCGGTCGTGGGAGTGCCCCAGGCGTGGGGACACCTCACGGGCACGGTGGTGCTGCAGTCGATCGGGATCGCGGTGCTGATGCCTGTGCTCGCATTCGGCCTCGAGATGGGTGCGCTTCGGCGGCTCACCGCGGCGTCGTTCGGCTCGCTCATGGCGCTTGAGCCTGCGATCGGCGTGGTGATGGGCGTCATCGTGCTCGCGCAGATGCCCGAGCCGGTGCAGGCGCTCGGGGTGGCGCTGGTGGTGGTCGCAGGGATAGGGGCCGAGCGGATCGGCCATCGTGGCACCGAGCCGGCGAGGTTCGAGCCACCGGCGGGATGAGCCGGCTGCCACTACCTACAGAACCGTCACGGCCTCGTCGAACTCGAGCCGCGGATTGCGCGGGAGCTGGCCGTCGGCGGTGGCGGTGCCGATGTTGACCGCCATCATCGTGCGCAGCCCTGTTCCGGCGAAGAACTCGGCGTCGATCCCCACGGCGTCGAGGCCGCCCATCGGGCCAGCGTCGAGGCCCACCGCGCGCACGGCGAGGATGAAGTATCCGGCCTGAAGCGCGGCGTTGAAGCGGGCCGCCTTCTCTCGGGCGGCGTCGTCGCTGAACAGGTCGCGGGCGTCGGGCCGCTGCGGGTGAACGCGGGCCAGGTGCTCGTGGAAGTCGGTGTCGGCCGCGAGGATGGCCACCACCGGAGCCGACGCGGACTT
>CALQEM020000217.1:0-5951 GCA_943329595.2 Bifidobacterium breve | reverse complement strand
GTCGGCCACCGCCGCGATCAGCGCGGCATCGGTCTCCTCGCTGAGCTTCTGGGTATTCCGAATGTCATCGAGCAGGCCCGCCTTCGATACCCGGAGTTGCTCAATGAACTCGGACTGGAAGCGTGACACATCAGCCACGGGGACCGAGTCGAGGTGACCCTTGGTGCCGAGGTAGATGGCTACGACCTGGTCCTCAACGGGCATCGGGCTGTACTGCGACTGCTTGAGCAGCTCCACCAGTCGAGCGCCACGCTCCAACTGCGCCTTTGACGCTTCGTCGAGGTCAGAGGCGAATGCCGCGAACGCCTCAAGCTCGCGGTACTGGGACAACTCAAGCCGAAGCGACCCGGCAACTTCCTTCATGGCCTTGATCTGGGCCGCACCACCAACTCGGGAGACGGACACACCCACGTTGATCGCTGGCCGAACACCCTGGTTGAACAGGTCGGTCTCAAGGAAGCACTGGCCGTCGGTGATCGAGATGACGTTCGTCGGGATGTAGGCAGAGATGTCGTTGGCCTTGGTCTCGATGATCGGAAGTCCGGTCATCGACCCTCCCCCGAGTTCGTCGGAGAGCTTCGCGCAGCGCTCAAGCAGGCGAGAGTGTAGGTAGAAAACGTCACCGGGATAGGCCTCGCGGCCCGGGGGACGACGCAGCAGGAGCGAGATCGCTCGGTACGCCTCGGCCTGCTTGGTCAGGTCGTCGAAGACGATGAGCACGTGCTTGCCGTCGTACATCCACTCCTGGGCAATCGCAGAGCCCGTGTAGGGGGCCAGCCATTTGAAGCCAGCGGAGTCGGAGGCAGGGGCCGCCACGATGGTCGTGTACTCCATGGCGCCACCCTCGTCCAGCGAGCGGCGCACACTGGCGATGGTCGTACCCTTTTGCCCGATGGCGACGTACACGCACCGGACCTGCTTGGTCGGGTCGCCGGTCTCCCAGTTCTGCCGCTGGTTGAGGATCGTGTCGACGCACAACGCGGTCTTGCCAGTCTTGCGGTCACCAATGATCAGCTGCCGCTGACCGCGGCCGATCGGGGTCATGGCGTCGATGGCCTTGATGCCCGTCTGCAATGGCTCGCTGACGCTCTGGCGCTGGACTACTGAGGGTGCCTGCAACTCAAGGGCGCGTCGCCCGGAAGCGGTGATCTCTCCACGGCCATCGATGGGCTCACCCAGCGGGTTGACGACACGACCCAGGAACTCGTCGCCGACCGGGACCGAAAGCACCTCCCCGGTTCGCCTCACCGACATGCCCTGCTCGATCTTGTCGAATTCACCGAGGATGACTGCGCCGATGCTGTGCTCGTCGAGGTTCAGAGCCACCCCGAGGACGCCACCGGCGAACTCAAGCAACTCCTGGGTCATCGCTGAGGGCAGGCCCTCAACGTGGGCGATACCGTCGCCGGCGTCGATGACCGTGCCGACCTCCTCGCGACCGGTGCCCGCCTCAAAGCTCGAGACGTAGCTCTCGATCGCGCCCTCAATGTCCTGAGCGGAGATTGTCAACTCTGCCATGACTTTCGCCTTCCTCTTTGTCTTGGTCGTTCGCCAGTCGGGCACCGCTAGTTGGGCACCGCTAGTTGAGCACCGCTAGTTGGGCAGTTTCGTTGCTGCTTCCACCAGCCGTGATGAGAGTGTTCCGTCGATCAGTTCGTCGCCGACAGCGACCGAGAGGCCACCGAGCAACTCCGAATCGACAGTGAGCTGAACGGACACTGGGTTGTGGTAGATGCGAGTGAGCACGTCGGTCAGTCGCTGGCGCTGAACCTCGCTGAGGTCGGCCGCCGCACTCACCTGAGCGACGAGCTCCCCCTGCCTGGCCACCGCCAACTTAACCAGGTCGTGCACCGCCTCATCCGCACGCTCGCCCCGCAGGAGCCCCACGGTCTGGGCGAGCAGCGCGGCAGCAATCGGATTGGCACCGCTGGCTCGGTCGAGAATGCCACGCAGCAGAGCAACGCGGTCGTCGGCCGGCTTGGAGTCGCCGAGAAGTGAGGTCAATCGCGGTTGGGCATCTAGTACCCTGCCGAATCGGAAGAGCTGCTCAGCCACTTCGTCAGACTGCCCCTCGCGATCGGCCCGGGCCAGCAGGCTCAGCCGCGCAACGTGCTGCACAGTGCTGACGAAGTCTCTCGTGCTCGACCAGCGAACCGAGACCGCCGCGTTGAGGATCTCAAGGGTGTGAGAACCGACTCGGCCACCAAACAAACTCTGCAACATCCGTCTCTTGGCCTCGGTATCGCCCGTTGCCTCCGCGAGATGCCTGCCGAGGATCGGCTCATTCAGCAGTAATCCGTCGACCACGGCTAGTTCGTCTGCCAACGTCGACAGTTCCTCTGGACTCAGCAAGCCCGACATGGCGTCGAACCGCGCAACCACGGCTACCTGAGCGTCGCGGCTGGCCGATCGCAGGCCGGTCGACGACACCTCGGGAGGGGTCGACGTCGGAGCCATCGACTCAAGCTCGTCTAGGAACCGGTCCACCGTGGCCGACCGCGCCTGTGGTTCGGCCACATGTGCCTCCACGAGTTCGGCGGCCCGCCGAACCGACTCATTGCCGAGGTCGCCGCGAAGTTGGCGGATGAGCTGGGCTCGCAGCAACATCACCTGCCGACCGCCGTTGACCCGGATGCGCTCAGCCTCGACACCGGCCTGTACCTGCAGTTGCTCGACGATCCGAACCGAGTCGAAACTTGCTTCATCGACGATGTGCTTGGCCTCGACGCGTCCGTCGTCGACTCGCTTGTCGTGGTACACGTCGGCCGCCGCCAGCCGCTGGGTGGCCTTGGCGCTCTCATCGAGTTGGGTGCGCACGGCCTCCTGACGTTCACGCATGATCTTGCCCACCAGCGGGACCACGTATTTATTGATGATCCAGACGATGACGGCAAAGCCGATCAACTGCCCAATGAATGTCGACATCTCCGCCTCCTCTACCTAGTGGACCTTCGTCGCCGACGAGTTGCTCACGTCAGCACCGAGAACCCGGCTCGCCAAGGTTTGCGACAGGCTCTCGACCGAGGCACTCAGGCTAGGAGCGATCGCATCACTGTGCACCTGCAGTTCCTCGCTCGCCTGCTGCAGGGTACCTGCAACTTCCTCGCTCGCCTGCGCCCGGAGTTCGTCAATGACCTGGCGACCATCCGCCCTGGCCTTGTCGCGGATACCGGCGGCCTCGGAGCGTGCCGACGCGAGCTCCTTGTCGTAGTCAGCCTCGGCGGCCGACTCCTGCGCGACTGCCTCACGGTTCTCATCGCCGGTTTGGGCCACCATCCGGTCTCGCTCATTCAGCACCTGCTGAATGGGTGGCACGACAAACTTACTGATGATGAAAAGAACGATCAGGAAGATCGCCAGCACGACGAAGAAGGTGCCGTTGGGGATGAGGAAGTTGCTGGTGCCACCTTCCTCAGCCGCCAACGCAATGACACGTGTCACCACAACTACGCCCATTGCGACTTAGGACGCGCCCGGCGTGGCGAACACGAACAGCGCCATGAAAGCCAGGTTGATGAAGTAGGCCGCCTCAACCAGACCAACCGTAATGAAGAAGGGCGTGAACAGTCGGCCCTGTGCCTCAGGCTGGCGCGCGATGCCGGAGATCAGCGCGTTACCGGCGATACCGTCACCGATTCCAGCGCCGATGGCGCCACCGCCCAGAATAAGGCCACCGCCAATCAGTGCGCCGGCGACGATTTGTGGGTCTACTGCCATTACGTGCCCTCCTTAATTGCTGGTAGGTCCGCTACCAGGACGTGGGTTGCTCGTGAGAACGACACAAGCTTTTGTTGCATCTAATGGTGTTCCTCATCCAGTTCCATTGACTGGCTGAAGTACAAAATCGTGAGCAGCGCAAAGATGAACGCCTGGATCAGTCCGACGAAAAGGTCGAAGGTCTTCCAGATGGCGTTCGGCGCCCACATAATATATGGCGGGAACATGGCAATCAGCGCCACCATCACCACGCCTGCGAACATGTTACCGAAGAGTCGAAGCGACAGAGAAATCGGCTTGGCGATCTCCTCGACGATGTTGATCGGGGCAAGGAATGCCACGTGGCCCTTGACCAGCTTGACCGGGTGGCCGATGAGACCGCGTCGACGGAATCCGGCACCGTGGTAGCAGATGAAGACGAACAGAGCCAGCGCAAGCACGAAGTTGATGTCAGCGGCGGGAGGCTTGAGCAGTTCCACAGTCGCACCCGCGGAGTCGGTGTACTGAAGGGGCAGCACCGCAATCCAGTTCGCGGCCAAGATAAAGACAAATAGAGTGACGGCAAGGGGCAGGACGAAGGGGGCAACCGTCATGCCGATTGCCGACTCGATCTGTGCCCGCATCTGGGCGGTGAGGGCCTCCCAGAAAAGTTGAACGCCACTGGGTACCCCTGTTGAGGTCACCTTCGCGCGCAGGATGAAGGCAAGTACCAGAGTGATGGCCGCCGCAACAGAGGTGGCCAAGACCGTGTCTGTGTTGACGGTCATGCCGAACCACGTGGCTGTGCTGTGGTGTCCGACCTCGATGCCCGCTCGGACGAGCGATGGTGTGAACATGGTGCCTAGTCCTTGGAATCGTCGAAGATCGTGAATGGAACCGCAGCAACGATCTGGTTCTCAGCGGGCGGGCCGTCGAGCTCACCGGTGCGCAACTTCTTGTACACCGGCAGGACCGTGCTCAGTACGAGGAAGACCTGGAAGAGCGCCAGTCCAAAGAGTGCGCCGAGGCCGGTCGGGCGGAAGAAGTACCCGATGGCCAATGCGATCACGGTGATCACCAGCAGGCGGGTGGCCGAGTTCAACGCCATCTTGCTCTTAGGCGGATTGTCCTGGGCGGTGATGACGGCTACCGACCTTCGGACGAGGAGGGCGTTGAGTAGGCCGAGGAAAAGTCCGACGCCGAAGAAGACTCCAAACATCGCGGCGCCTGCCCAGGCCGCCAGCCCGACGGCCACGATGGCCGCGAGCCCACACACAATGGCGAGCCGGATCGGGCGGAAGTCCACTGACGGAAGCACGAACTGTGCATCTGGCTCTGACGTCGTCACAAATCCATCACATTCTGAGTCGCTTAGTGCATGGGCTAGGGGTTCCGCAGCGTCCGACAGTGCACGCTACCACAGCACTGACGCCCTCAACTTGCTCGGTCCCCGCCCCCCGGAGCCGCATCGGAGAGACCCTTCAGGAGCCTGCGATTAACCCTGCAAACCGGGCCCGAAGATGCGCGGCCACCCGACGGCCACCACGAGGGCAACCACTCCGACCACAAACACGGTCACGGAGACCACGGGAGGGAAAAATACGAGCGATACCGCGGCAAAGGCCAGCAGTGCCGCCCACAGATGCATGAGCATGACGGCGCGACGCTGGGTATGCCCCATCTCGAGGAGCCGATGGTGGATGTGCTGCTTGTCGGGAGCGAACGGCGAGCGACCGGCGCGGGTGCGGCGCACCACGGCAAGCGCGAGATCAACGAGCGGAACCGCGATCACCGCGAGCGGCAGCAGTAGCGGCAGCACGGTCGGAACAAACGCGCTGCCGTTGTCGCCCAGCGCGTTCGGGTCAATCTGCCCGGTCAGGGTGATGGTCGACGTAGCGAGCAGCAAACCAATGAGCATCGAACCGGTGTCGCCCATGAAGATGCGAGCCGGGAAGAGATTGTGCGGGAGGAACCCGAGGCACATTCCTGCAAGGCACGCCGACACCAGCGTGGAGAGCGTGGCTCGCTCAAACCCGTACTCGACCGAGAGCAGGTACGAGTACGCGAAGAAGGCAATTGCGGCGATGCCAACGATTCCAGCGGCAAGCCCGTCGAGCCCATCAACGAAGTTCACGGCGTTGACCGTGACCACCACGACCAGCACCGTGAGGAGCACCGAGGTGACCGGGTCAAGCACCATGGTGCCGCCGATGGGCAGCCAGATGATCTGGATTCCCTGAAGTGCCATCACGCCC
>CALQEM020000216.1:0-6011 GCA_943329595.2 Bifidobacterium breve | reverse complement strand
GTGGCGCTGCTGCACGTGGCGACACGCGAGGCGGGCACGTTGAACCTCTCCGCGTACCGCCGTTCGAGCTCGACCGACAGGGGACCGAAGTTGGAGTAGACGCGACTGGCATCCATTCCTCGGAGGTATCCCACCACCTGATCGCTCAACGGCAGTCGCGGCCGCATCACCGGCACGACATCCATCGGGTCAGTGTATTCAGGTATCGGAGCCCGAACCCGCAGGCATCAGTCCAACTGGGCGGCCCAGAGGGTAAGCATCGAGTTGAACGCCTCGGGCTCCTCCCACATGGGGCAGTGCCCCGATTCCTCGAAGATCACCCGGGTCGCGTGGGGGAGGTTGTCGAGCAGCCAGTCGGACGACGCGAGCGGCACTACCTTCTCGTCGCGACCCCACGCCAGCAGGTGCGGCACCGTGAGGGTGGGCACGAGCGCCCGGTAGTCGCGCAGCGTCTGGTCGAGCAGGATCAGCGAACCGGCGTTGGCGCCGACCTGGCCAATGGCGTCGACGAAGGCCCGCACCTGAGTGGCGGGGAGTTCGTCCTTGAACATCAGCGGGACGAACTCCTCGAAGAAACCGTCGAAGTTGGCCTGGGCAAGCCGCACGTACTCGTGCAGGGTGGGCAGGTCGGCGATGCCGTTGGGCCAGCCTTCCTGAGTGAGATCCGATGGCCCCTGCGACACGATCACCACTCCGGCGAGGCGGGAGTCATCGCCGAACTGCGACAGGTAGTCCCACACCACCATGCTGCCCATCGACCACCCCACCATCACCGCGTCGCGCAGGTCGAGCGCCTCAACCAGGGCGCGCACGTCGCGCGCGTACTGGTCGACCGTGTGCCCGCCCTCGATCGAGGGAGAGGCTCCATGCCCCCGGAAGTCGGGCGCGATCACACGATGGTCTACCGATAGGGCCTCGACATTCCTCTCGAAGAACCGGTTCGTCATACACACGCCGTGCAGGAGGATAAGCGGCCGGCCGGCACCCGTGTCGGTGTACGAGAGTGTTGCTCCGGTGGTGAGGGCGATCGTGGTCATGGGGGTCCCTTTCGCTGTTCTGGTGACCGCATTCAATCAGGATCAGCGAGTCGGCGGGGGCAGATACTGCGACAGGGGGGCGGGCTTGAGCCCGCGCTCGGCGTACAGGCGCACCAACTTGCGCAGGTTCGCCCTGAGGTCGCCGTTGAAGTGCAGCAGCACGACGTCTCCCGGCCGGTAGCGGCTCGACGAAACAAAGCTGATCGAGCCTCCCTGCGACATAGACACGTTCCACAGCACGATGTCGGTGATGCCACACGACGCCGCCACGCTCTCGATCAGCGGCGTAGTGCTGCGCTTGGGCATGTACCCCGCGCCATAGGGAGGCCGCAGCATCCAGGGCCGAGTCCCGAAGTCTCTGGCATAGCGACCCTGCGGCCCGCAGATCTCGTAGCGCCGCCGCGAGTCCGATATCGATGTCAGGGCCCGGTGGGTCATTGAGTGGTTTTGCACCGAGTCGAAGGCCGAGAACTGGCGGAAGTAGCCAGGGTCGTCCTTGATCGCCTGGTTGGTGACGAACGACGTGACAGGTGTCTTGCTGGTGCGCACCCATCTCAACGCGGGCCCCTGGTGTGACCAGCCATCGTCAATCGTGATGAAGAAGACCCTGTCCTTGGTGACGATGTTCCAGTGCACCTTCGGGACCTTGACGGCGAGCGTTGCGGCAGCGGCCACCGGCACCTGCTGCGACTGCGCGGCGGCGCTGGGCGAGACGGCTCCCGCCACCGCGATGCACGACGCGAGCACGGCTACCGATATCGCGACCGGCGTCACTCGATTCGTCATTGCGTTAGTGAATCAGACGGTCGGTGGGCCAGCGAGCTCTAGCCTCCAGGCGTGAGCACGACACTGAACGGGCCCCACCTCTACCTCGACCTCGAACGATTGCTGCTATACAACGCTTATGACCGGGCCTGCAGAGGCGCAACGAAGCGTGCGTCTCTACCGACTGCTCGCCGCCTACTGGATGTTGGTGCTGGTTGAGTGGTCGATCTGGTTCACGGTGATGCTCGCGGCCTATGAAATCGGCGGTCCCGAGGCTGCTGGCATCTCGGCCGGCCTCACTCAACTGCCTGCGATTTTCCTCGGCCCAGTCGCTGCCGCGGCTAGCGACCGGATTCCCCGCTCACGCATCCTTCCCTTCATGTTCCTGGCAACTGGCGCGGTGTCCGCAGCACTTGCGCTGCTCCTCTACTCTGGGGCTCCACTGCCCACAGTGGTCGTCGCTGCATCGATGCTCACCCTGTGCGTCGCGGTGGTGCGTCCCCTCCACTACTCCTCACTGCCCGCCCTGACGGCCAACGCGAAGTCGTTGTCGTGGGCCAACAGCGTGAGCGGCCTAGGTTTCAGCCTCTCGGCATTCCTCGGCCCCATTCTGGCGGGCCTGGCCACCGTGGCTGACGGGCTGTGGGCGGTGGCAGCCGGGGCGTTTGTGCTGATGCTCGTCGGAGGCGCTCTGTGTGTGCACCTGCCCCTGCCCTCGATGACGAACGACGGTGAGAGTATCCCGAGTCCGATTCGGCAGACGATCAACGGGCTGCGCCTCCTGCGCGCCGACCGGCCACTGCTGGTTCTCGTGTGCCTCAGCGGTCTGGGCCCCCTCGCGCTGGCCACCCTCGAGATCATCGGAATCACGTGGGCGGCCGAGGTGCTCGGCGACGACGCTGCCGGCCAGGGCCTCGTCGCTGGCGCACCCGGCTTCGGCGCGATGCTAGGGGCGGTGCTAGGCGCGGCCCTGGCCTACCGGCGTCGACTGGCGCCGGTACTCGTGGCGGCGTTGCTTGCTGGCGGACTGATGCTGCTTCCCCTCATGGGCGTGAGCGTGCTCGTCGCGGCACTGATCGCCCTAGCCTTCTTTGGGCTGTGGGAGAGGATCTCGCGGCTGGCCACTGAACGGCTAATGCAGCGCAGCGCTTCCTCGGCGACTCTCATCGAGATGTTTGCTGTCATCGAGTCGGTGTACCTCATCGCCTACCTGGTGGGGTCCATCGGCTCGCCGTTCATCGTGCTCGCGATCGGCCCCTCGAAGGCGTACCTCGTGGTGGGCCTGGTCATCATCGTGGTGGCAGCGCTGTCACTGCGGGTCCTGCGCGACCTCGACCGCCGGGCGCTCGCGCTTGAGCCCCCCCTGCCCCCCGTCACCACACCCCACCGAGTGGGCTGGCACGGGCACCGGCACGGAGGAGGCGCGCACTGGGTCCTTCATCGTCGGTTGAGGCGACCTGACTGACTCTGCACAGCGAGGGTGCTGCGAATCACGAACTGCCCTACACGTCACTGCGTTTTCCTGGCCAGCGAAGAAGCGGGAGTTCCCGACTCCACCCCGGCTTCTTTGGTCAATCGGTGACCGTCTGGGCATTCTTTGGTCAATCGGTGCCCATGCCTCTGGTGACGACAGCTGGCACTGAGCGAAGAGGGTGATGCCTCTGTGTTGGCTTCTCACTGATCCATCCGAGGTCGGCCGAACCCATTCCGCCGATCCTGACTGACCAATCAGGATCGTGGGCTAGGGTTGCCCCAGCACGCCACTCCTGAGGGGACGACTTCGATGGCACTCACCACACCGTTCCACCCGCGCCTGAGCGAGCTCAACACCACGGGCCTATACGGGCACTGGGCGGGCTACCTGTCGGCGACCCAGTACGACCTGTCGGTCAAGGACGAATACTTCGGCGTGCGCAACGCCGCCGCCGTGTTCGATGCGTCCCCCCTGTTCAAGTACTGGATCCGGGGCCGCGACGCCCAGCGCTTCCTTGAGGGCGTGATGGCGCGCGACGTGCGCAAGTGCAAGCCCGGCCGCGCGCAGTACACGGTGTGGTGCGACGACAACGGCTACGTGCTCGAAGACGGAGTGCTCTTTCGCCACAGCTCAGACGAATTCATGCTCACCTGCGCCGAGCCGAACCTTGGTTTCCTGCGCTCGCAGACCGGCCGCCTCGATGTCGAGATCGTCGACGCCTCCGACGACTACGGCACGCTAGCGATTCAGGGGCCGCGCTCGCGGGCGATCCTTGCCGCGCTGGTGCCCGAGGTCAGCGCAATGCCGTTCTTCAGCCTCATCTCCGCGAAGGTTGTCGACCACCCGGTGTTCATCAGCCGCACCGGGTTCAGTGGCGACCTCGGCTACGAGGTCATGGTGCCGTCCGAGTCAGCCCTGCCCGTACTCGATGCCATCCTCGAGGCCGGAGTGCCGCACCGACTTCGTCCCTACGGCGAGCTGGCGCTGGGCATGGCTCGCATCGAGGCCGCTCTCCCGCTCATCGGCGTCGACTTCGACTCGGCCCGCTTCGCGCTCAACGACGATCAGCGGTTCACCCCCGACGAGTTGGGCCTTGGGTGGCTGCTCGGCGGTATCGACGACCCCACCCGGCCGTTCACCGGTCGCCGTGCCCTGCTTCGCGAGCGCAGCGAGGGCACCTCGCGCTGGACCACCGTGGGCATCTCAGTAGCCACCACCGACTACCGCGCGTTGCACGAGAGTCAGGGCCTGATTCCCGAGATGGACCACCTCCCGGTCGATGGCGCGACGATGCTCTACGCCAATTCCCACTGGGATCGCGCCGGGTACGCCACTAGCTTCATGTACTCACCCGTCATGCAGCGGCATATCGGCCTCGCCAGAGTGCAGCCGCAGTTCGCGCCTCTCGGAACAGTGCTGCACCTCGAGCAGACCCTCAACCATGAGCACTTCACGGTGCCCACCACGGTGGTGGCCCTGCCCTTCTACAACCCAGAGCGAAAGGTGAGCACGCCATGAGCGAGGCCAACCACTACGACGCGATCGTCGTCGGCGGAGGGCACAACGGCCTCACGAGCGGCGCGTACCTCGCCAAGAGCGGGCTGCGCACGCTCGTGCTTGAACGCCGCCACCTCGTGGGCGGTGCCGCCATCACCGAGGAGCTCCACCCCGGTTTTCAGTTCACGACGTTCTCGTACGGGCTCAGCCTGCTGCGCCCCGAGGTGATTCAGGAACTCGAGCTTGTCAAGCACGGCTTCATGCCCCTCGAGATGCCCACCACGTTCTGCCCCATGGAGAACGGCGACTACCTGCTGCTCGGTCCCGACCGCGACGCCAACATTCGCGAAATCGCGCGTCACGCGCCTGCCGATGCCGACGCGATGGACCGCTTCGATCACGATGTAGCGCGGGTGTTGCAGTTCGTGAAGCCCCTGTTCGACCGGATGCCGCCCAATATCTTCGGCCGCTCACCCGAAGACCGCGCCGAAGTGGCCTGGCTGCTACAGCACCTCGGCACCGGCGATAAGAAGGTTGTGCACGACACCGTGCGGCTGCTCACCGGCAGCATCGCCGACTTCCTCGACGACTACTTCGAGGACGTGACGCTCAAGGCTCATATGGCGGCGTCGGGAATTATCGGAACCAAGGTGGGCCCGATGTCGCAGGGCTCGGGCCTGGTCTTCCTGTTGCTCTCGCTCGGCGAGCACGACGGCAGCACAGGCAACTGGTCGTTCCACAAGGGCGGCAACGGCGGTGTGTCGGACACACTCGCGCGTGCGGCCGAGTCGTTCGGAGCCGAGATTCGGCTCGAGTCGGCCGTGAAAAACGTCGTCACCTACGACGGCCGTGTCACCGGCGTGGCCCTCGAAGACGGCACCGAGTTCTTCGCCCCCGTGGTGATCAGCTCGCTCGACCCGCGACGCACCTTCCTCGAACTCGTCGACACGCGCGAGCTTCCGAGCGACCTGGTCGAGACCATCGAGCGCTACCGATTCCAGGGCACGGCCTCGAAGGTGAACTTCGCCCTCGACGGCCCGCCGCTCTACCCCGCTCTCGGCGATCGCACCGACCAGTACCGCGGCTTCATCAGCATTGGACCCTCGATCGAGTACCTCGAGCGCGCGTTCGACCAGGGCAAGTACGGCTGGTACTCCGACCGCCCGTATCTCGACTGCTGCATCCAGTCGTTCCTCGACCCCGACATGGCCCCCCCTGGCAAGCACGTGATGTCGTGC
>CALQEM020000215.1:0-6021 GCA_943329595.2 Bifidobacterium breve | reverse complement strand
CGCATGGTGAGCACCACCTCGTGGTCGAGGGGCGACACCCACACCACCACCACCGAGCGCTCGGGGGTGAATCCGAGGAGGTACGGCACAGCGCAGATCAGCGCGTCGGGACCGGTCAGGCGAACAGTCGGGAGGTCTGGGAGGTCTGGGTGGTCTGGGAGGTCTGGGTTCATGCCCCGAGTGTGTCGGCGCGACACCCGGGTATGCGCAGGAGCGACGGCACCTGTGGACAACTCATCGGCGAGGGGGGCACACCGTGCCGGTAGACCCGCACTGGCGCGCCCCGCTCGACGGAGCGCGACACCGCCACATGCGGGAACGCGAAGGCCCGGCCATCCGCAGGCTTCCCCTCCCGCAGATGACCGGGCTCGCCGACTCTAGCGGGTTCATGGTCCGCCTCGCAGGTCTGACTCGAACACTTCTGAAGATCGCGCCAGATTCCCCCGTGTGGGTGAGCGTCGCACCCGCGGAGTACCGTCGCCCCATGGGCGACTTCACCTATCGACGCATCGTCTCGGCGGCCAAGGGCATGTTTGCCGCGCTCGGAGTCAAGGTCTCGCACACCGGGTCCGAGCACATTCCAGCCGAGGGCGGAGCAGTGCTGGCCATCAACCACATTGGTTACCTCGACTTCGTCTTCGCCGGAATTCCCGTCGACGCGCGCGGCCACCGGCTGGTGCGCTTCATGGCGAAGGAGGAGACCTTCACCCATCGGGTCTCAGGGCCGCTCATGCGCAGCATGCAGCACATTCCTGTCGATCGCGCTGCCGGTACGGCAGCCTTCCGTGCGGCAGTCGCGGCACTCAAGGCGGGCGAACTCGTGGGCGTCTTTCCCGAGGCCACGATGAGCCGGTCCATCGAGATCAAGGAGATCAAGTCGGGCGCGGTGCGCATGGCGCGGGCCGCCAAGGTCCCGCTCATCCCCATGGTGGTCTTCGGCACCCAGCGGCTCATCACCTACGGCCACCGCGACCTCAGCCGGGGCACCGCGGTGTTCATCACGGTGGGTGAGCCGATCCCTACCTCGGGCGATCCCGAGGAGGTTGCGCTCGTACTGCGTGCCCGACTGCAGGAGTTGCTCGACGACACCATCGCCCGCTATCCCCAGCGCCCCTCTTCCCCCGACGACGGGTGGTGGATGCCACAGCGGCTCGGGGGCACCGCCCCCACTCTCGAGGAGGCGGCGGTGCTCGAGGCCGAGCTCGTCGCCACCCGCGCCGCGCGCAAGGCGGCCAAGCTCGCCGAGCAGGGCGACCAGCCCGCCTAGCCCTGCTCCTGACCCGACGCCCCCGATGACCCGGCACGTTGACGCTCAAGCTCGGCGGCCCACAGCGGGTGCTCCTCCCGGGCCCAGTCGGGCGACACGGTGCCCGTGCGCATGCCTACCCTGGCCTCGGGGTCGGCCCATGCCTTGCCGAGGTGCCCGATCGACACCGCAATGAGGGCCAGTGAGACGACGTCGTGCACGAAGGTGGCCCCGGTGCGCGTGGAGTCGGCGAACGCTCCGAAGTAGCGCAGCATGAGTCCGGTAGCCAGTAGCAGCAGCACCGAACCGAGCACGAACGACGAGTTGAGCTTCTGCCCTGCGTTGAACTTTCCGAGCAGCAGCCCACGACGGCCCAGTGCCGACGACCTGAGCCACCGCCAGTCGGCCGGGATGAACCGGTTGAGCCGGCGCACGTCGGCGCGAAACGCCGGCGATATCAGCGCACCCACCACGAGGGGTACGGGCAGCAGCAATCCGCTGACGAAGTGCACGGTCGAGATGAATTCGCGCCGGCCTACCGCCGCGCTGAGCACGTCGAGATACAGGAAGGCTGCGCTGACCATACACACGAGCATGAGCACGCCGAGGGTGCGATGCACCCATCGCTCACCCCCACTGAATCGCGCGAGGCGCTGGTCGCCCAGCCCGGCGGCGGCAGCGCTGCCAGGGGTGCCAGGGGTGCCAGGGGTGCCAGGGTCAGACAATGGGGGCCTCCTTGCCGCCGTTGGACTGTCCTACCCAGGCGTCGGTGTCGTAGCCGAGCTGCTCCCAGTAGCCCGGCACGACCTCGCTGGCCACGCTGATCGACCCGAGCCATTTCAGCGACTTGTAGAAGTACATGGGCGCCACGTAGAGGCGCACTGGGCCGCCGTGAGCATTGGTGATGGGCGCGTCGTCGAGGTGCGTGGCCACCAGCACGTCGGGCCGCAGCGCCTGCTCCATGGTGAGCGACTCGGTGTAGACGCCGTCGAACGAGCCGAACGACACCGCGGGTGCAGTGAGGTCGGCGCCCACGTGCTTGAGTACGTCGCTGAGCAGCACGCCGGTCCAGCGCACCGAGGGCACCCGCCATCCGGTGACGCACTGAACGTCCTTGACGAGCCGTGTTTGAGGAAGTGCCGCGAGGTCGGCGTGCGACAGGGTGATCTGCTTCCCGCCCACCTTCGGGGTAACGGCGAGCCGGTAGTCGGGCAGCGCCACGTCGTCGACAGCTCCGGTGACCGAGTAGTAGCGAAACCCTCCTCCGCCTGGGAGAAGCGAGGTGATTCCCGTGGGATCCTTCTCGGCGACCTTGCCCACAGCCGAACTGATCGCCCCGCCCAGAGCCACGCCCAGCGCGCCAAGCCCCAGCATGCCCAGCACCACGCGCCGACCCACGGGCGCGCCACCTGCCTCGACCGGCGGCTGGTAGGGCTCGTACGGCTGCGGAATGGGACGCGGCTGCTGATCCATGACGGCTACTCCGGTCCGTAGTCGGCGGCGGCGATGGCGTCGACGCACTGGTCGCGGGTGAAGTTCTCGGAGCCCTCGATCTTCGGCACAAAGCCCACCAGCACGCCGTCGCGCAGCACCATGGCCTCGAGCCCGGCGGCGCCGTCGACATCCCAGATAGCCTCCCGGCCCCCGGGAAGAACCACCCTGACGCCCACGCGGGTGGTCGACGCGTGGTGCACCTGCGCGAACCAGCCTCGGGCCTTCAGCGCCTCGACGACCGGATCAACATCCTCACGAAGCATCGGATCCCTCTTTCTTCTGTCGCAACCGGCGAACTTGTACTCGCCACCCAAGGATACAGAGCAGCCCCATGATGATCTGGGGCACATACGACACCGCTCGCCACAGCAGATCGGCAGCTGTGGCATCGCCGGCGCTGGCCCCGAAGGCGATGAGCAGGCTGATCATCGCCGCGTCGACCGTGCCGAGCCCTCCGGGCGTGACGGGGATCATCAGCCCGAGCTGCGCGATGGCGAAGGCTGCGAATACCGACCACATGCTGATGCGCGAGGTGCTCTCGACGCCCCGGAAAGCGACGAGCAGGATCAGGAAGCTGGCGAGCGAGACCCCGGTCTGCGACACCGTGATGGCCGCCCAGCGCCGACGCACGAGGTCGACGATGTCGGTGCGCAGCTTCACCAGCATGTCGGTGAGATGCAGTTCTGCGCCCGGCCGGAATCGTCGGAGCACCCTGTTGACGAGTCGCTCGGCCCAACCGCCGATGCGACTGGCTAGCTCCTCGCTACGCAGAATCAGCGCGAACGCCACGATCATGGCGAGCAGAATTCCTAGACCGATCAGCCCCGACACCAGGTAGCTGCCCGCATCGTCGCCGCTCAGCGCCAGGGCCACGACTCCCATCACCGGGAGGCCCAGGGTGATGAAGATGCTCCACACGCCTGTGGCGGTGATTCCAGCAGTCGCGGCGGTGGGCGAGGTGCCGTAAGACGCGAGCTGGGCGTACTGCAGGCCGAGTCCGAGCGCCCCTCCCCCGGGCACCCCGTTGCTCACGGTGAAGGCCGACTGGTTGACCACCTGTGCTTGCGAGTACTTCAGGCCGGGCACCGACGCCATGAAGGGGAAGCCATAGACCACGAGATAGATCAGCACCGCTCCCCCGAGCAGCACAAGGTCGACCGGGCGCATGGTGCTCAACGACTCCATGGCCGCCGAGTACGAACCAATCTGCGGGATCACCTTCGCGAAGACGATCACCAGGAAAGCCACCGCCACGATGCCTGCGATGACCGACTTGCGTCGGTCGAGGGTGAGCGCGGGGGCAGAGCCAGCGCTGGCGACCTCGCTGCCAGACGGCGCGTTCGCGGGTGGCTGACTCACCCCGTCATCCTGACACGGGAGGCTACGACGGGCCTGCCGGAGAATGGGCCGATTCAGCCCCAGACGAGGCTGACCGCATGAATCGCCACCCCCACGAGCGCACCCACCACCGCACCATTAATGCGGATGAACTGTAGGTCGCGCCCCGCGGCCACCTCGATCCGCCGCGATGTCTCGGCACCATCCCAGCGATCGACCGTCTCGGTGATAGTGCGCGTCAGCTCGTCGCGGTAGCCAACCACCACGTGCGCCGCCGCGTTCTCGAGCCAGAGGTCGGCCTTGCCCTGCCACTCGGGGTCATCAACGAGCCGGCGGCCGGCCGAGACGATCGCCTCCACCACGCGCTGCCGCAGGGCCGAGGTGGGGTCGTCGACCGCCTCGAGCAGAAGGCGCCGTGCCGAAGCGGCGAGGCCAGCGAGAGCTGCCTTCGTGCTCGGGTGCTCGAGCAGGCGGTCCTTGGCCGACTGGGCCCGGGCGATCGTGTCGGGGTCGTCGCGCAGGTTCACCGCGAGCGCACTCAGCGCGGCGTCAATCGAGGCGCGCAGCGGATGGTGCGGGTCGTCGCGCACGTCACCTGCCACGCGGACCAGCTCGGCATGAACCCTGGCGCCGATCGCATCGTCGACGAACTTGGGTGACCACG
The DNA here is from genome assembly GCA_943329595.2 of Bifidobacterium breve. Lineage (GTDB taxonomy): Bacteria > Actinomycetota > Actinomycetes > S36-B12 > CAIYMF01 > CAIYMF01. The sequence continues at coordinate 1,279 of CALQEM020000215.1, read as the reverse complement.
TTGGCGACGCCGCAGCTACCGCCTCGATCACCTCCCGCGGGTGCTCGACCAGCCAGGCGCGCGCATGCTCGGCCAGCAGGTCGACCGACCCTCGGTGCGCGTCGTCGGCAAGCACACCGTCGAGGAGCCTGCCCAGCGGTGGGCCCACCTCGAAGGTCGAGAGCCTCGCGACCACCGTGTCTTCGAGCAGTTCCTGAACATCGGCGTCGCTGAGCACCGTGAGGGCGCCTCGCACCACACTTGCCAGTTCGGCGGTGACCCGCACGGCGTTCTCGGGGGCCGCCAGCCACGCGCCCGCACGCGCCGCAATTCCGGCCCGGCGGACGCGCTGCCTCACGACGTCCTCAGCCAAGAAGTTGCTGCCCACGAACTCGCCCAGATTGGCGCCGAGCGCCTCCTTGCGAGCGGGGATGATCGCCGTGTGCGGAATGGGGATTCCCAGCGGGTGCCGGAAGAGCGCGGTGACCGCGAACCAGTCGGCCAGACCGCCGATCAGGGCCGCCTCAGCCCCAGCCCGCACGAATCCCACCCACGCCGGAGAGCCCTCGGACTCGAAGCGCCAGGCGGTGAGCCACACGACGAGGGCCACCGCGAGGACACCCGACGCCACCCACTTCATGCGGCGCAGCGCGCGCAGTCGCACCAGATCGGTCACCCCCCGATGGTGACAGATCACCGGGATGCCATGATCGGCGAATGCGCCTTGACCATGTCTCATACGCGACGTCCCCCGGTGAGTTCGTCGACACCGTGCAGCGGTTCGGGTCCTCGCTCGGAGCCTCTCTTCTCGACGGCGGTCGCCACCCGCGCTTCGGAACCCGCAACTTCGTGCTGCCACTGAACAGTCGCACCTACGTGGAAGTGGTCACCACACTCGATCACCCCGCCACTGATGCAAGCCCGTTCGGCCGCGCGGTCAAGGCGCGGGCCGACCAGGGCGGCGGCTGGCTCGGGTGGGTCATCGCTGTCGACGACATCTCAGACGTCGAAGCCCGGCTCGGTCGCGAGTCAGTAGAGGGACACCGCGTGCGCCCCGACGGCTTCGACCTGCGCTGGCGCCAGCTCGGGGTCAACGGCCTGCTGGCAGACGCGCAGCTTCCCTTCTTCGTGCAGTGGATCAGCGACCCCGATGAGCACCCCTCGGCCCAGGCTCGCGCAGAGCTGTCAATCGCGGCTATCGAGATGGTGGGGAACCCCCAGGTCGTCAGCGACTGGATCGGTCAGGATGCCGGTCAGCCCCTCGAGGGAGTTGACGTCACGTGGGTGACCGACGACTCGG
>CALQEM020000214.1:0-6030 GCA_943329595.2 Bifidobacterium breve | reverse complement strand
GTTCGGAGGGGCATCGTGCACCGCGTTCCGCCCACTTTCTGTGTAACAAGTCATGGCACGTGCAACGTCACACAGAAAGTGAAGGGTGTGCGTCAGGGGGTGGGCCCGAGAGGCGAGACGCTGGCAGAACATGCTGCTGGTACGAGGTGAGACTCACCAGCCGCGCTCGCGCCATTCCGCGAGGTGGGGGCGCTCGGTTCCGAGGGTGGTGTCGTCGCCGTGACCGGGGTAGACCCACGTTTCATCGGGCAGCCGGCCAAATAGTTTGGTCTCGACGTCCCCGAGCAGTGAGGCAAACTTCTCGGCGTCGCCACGCGTGTTGCCCACTCCCCCCGGGAACAGGCAATCGCCCGTGAACAGGTGGGGTGGCCCCTCGGGGTCGTCGTACAGCAGGACCAGTGAGCCCTCAGTGTGCCCAACGATGTGGATGGCGGTGAGTTTCACGTCACCGACGCGCACGGTGTCGCCGTCGGCGATGGCGATAGTGACCGGCACATCGATGAGTTCGCCGTCGATGGCGCTGGCCTCGTGCGCGGCGCCGGTGGCCGCGACCACGTCGGCGAGGGCAGTCCAGTGGTCGCGGTGCGCGTGCGTGGTGAACACCGTGGCGAGCCCGCTGTCGCCGGCGAGGGAAATAAGCCGATCCGGCTCTGCGGCAGCGTCGATGAGCAGTTGCTCGCCGGTGTTAACGCAGCGCAGGAGGTAACAGTTGTTGTTGTACTCGCCGACCGCAATCTTGGTGATCACGAGATGGGCGAGTTCGCGGGTCTGGGCGGATCCGCCCACAGTGACGTGTCCGGTGTAGGTCATGCGCCCACGGTACCGACCATGTCGGCGGCGCCGTAAGTGTGGGCTGCCGCGCCCGCACTGTTGAGCCGCTGGCTCGCCCGTCAGCGTACGCAGCACGAGTTGCAGCATCGTGTTGGCTCCTCGTGGGTCAACAATCACGTGGAGAGCCTGCGGAGTTGCCAACCCTCCAGGTTCTGCGAGTGATGTCGCTCATCAATCGTTGATGCCGATTGAATCGCGCTAGTGTCAGCCGATGTCGAGAGTGATGGCCGCTGTTGTTTTGGTGGCGCTAGCTGTGGCCGCACTGGACCCGCTGTCGCCCGCACCCGCAGGGGCCATGAATGTGGAGACCCTCGGGGCCTCGGCGAGCGCGACTCAAGTTCAGGTCACCGCGTCAGCCGACGTGACCCTGAGAAGGCTGCGCTGCTTGCGCTGGGACTTCCTGCCCCCGAACACCACCGTATGTCGGTCTGGAACCCCCGATTCGGTGCGAGTAAGGCGGCTGGGCACTCGGGTGCTCGCCTTCTCGGCCCGGCGCAGCCGCTGGGTTGACATTCCCTACACCTACCGAACTGCGTCTCGGCGGCTTGAGTTCGACGCGACCAAGACACATGTTGCGCAGCCCCCGGTGGGGGTGCCGACCCGGATGACCCGGCTCACCTGTCTGCGGTGGCTTCTGAAGTCGGAGTCGGGCCCCACCTCATGTCTATCGGGTCGCGCCGAAAGGGTGGTGGCGCGCTTTGACACGATCGGCGGCCACGCGCGTGTGCGCTCTGCCACAGCGGGCAGGTTCGTCGGGGGCCCCTACCGCTGGGAGCCCGCTGGCGGGTACCTGCGGCTCGACGCGCGTCTGGTGCCAGCGGCGTCGGTTGACCTCGGGCCGTCGATGTCGCCGCGGCCGAGCGCCAACGTTACCGACTACGTCGTGAGGTGCGACTCCGGCTCGGTCACGGCTCAGGTGGTGGTCCGGGGCGGTGCCCGCGTGACATTCGATGGATCGCCACTCCCCGCGAGCGCCACTCAGACTGCTGCCCTTGAGGAGGGCCAGTCGGTTCGATGGTCTCTGGAGGTTCCGGGACAGCGGTCGGTGGCCCAGCAGGCGCGCTGCCTCCCAGCCGGCATGCCTCCGATCGCTGCGACGCGCACCGGCGTTCCGAGCAGCCAGTGGATTGTGCTGACGCCCACCTCGGGGCTTGTCGCTCCTGCGCCCGGTCAGCCCAACTATGTAGTTCTCGTCGACTCACACGGCACCCCCGTGTGGTGGCGCGGATTCACCGATCACCGGCCCATCGACGCGAAGGTGCTGCCCTCGGGCCAACTGGCGTGGGCAGGTGCCGGATTCGCATTCTCGTTCATCGCCGAGTACCAAACCTCCGGCTGGGACGGCGCACCGGGGCGAACCTACGGCGCCGGGCTGGGCCTCGACCACCACGATATGCAGCCCATGCCAAACGGGCACTTCCTCGCGGTTCGGTATGTGATTTCTGACTGCCCCGGCGGCGCAGACTGCCTCGACATGACCGGGTACGGAGGGTCAGCGCGGGCCCCAGGCATCTATAGCGAGGTGGTCGAACTCGACGCCGACGGCGCGATACTGTGGACGTGGAAGGCGCGCGACCACATTCCGTTGACCGACTGGACCGACCTCGACAGCGTCGCGCACCGGACCTACGGACTGACCTACATCGGCGACCAGGACCTCTGGGACGTCCATCACATCAACTCGGTCGAGCCTGATGGTGACGGGTTCATCGTCTCGATGCGGCACACCAACGCCGTGTACCGCATCCGCCGCTCCGACGGCTCGGTCGACTGGAAGCTGGGAGGATCGACCACCGCCGAGTCGCTGCGGGTGGTGGGCTTCGGGCCAACTCCGCTGCTGTCGTCGCAGCACGATGCGCGGCGGTTGGCCAACGGACACATCATGGTGCTCGATAACGGCTCCGAGGCCCAACGCGCACCCCGCGGCCTTGAGATCAGCATCGATCCGGTGGGCAGGACTGCGGAGGTCGTGTCATCTCGCTCAGATGTAGGCGTCCCGCTCTCGCGCTGCTGCGGAAGCGTGCGCCCGCTGTCGACCGGAGGATGGGTGACCGCGTGGGGCGGAACCGGGATCGTCACCGTGTCTGACGCCTCAGGAAAGCGAGTGCTCACGCTCGACACCGGGGGAGTGTTCACCTACCGGGCTGTGCCGCTCGAGCCCGGTGTTGTCAGCCGCAGTGTGGTCATTGCGGGCATGGACTCGATGAACCCGCGCGCGGGCTGAGGCGGGCGCGAACGGCGCCACCGTTCGACCCCATCTAGGGTGGGGTGACCGCAGGAGTGGCGCAGCGAAGGAGCACGAGTGGACCGGCTGGTAGTGCGCGGAGCGCGCGAGCACAACCTCAAGGACGTGTCTCTCGACCTTCCCCGCGACGCACTGATCGTGTTCACGGGACTGTCGGGCAGCGGCAAGTCAAGCCTGGCCTTCGACACCATCTTCGCCGAGGGTCAGCGGCGGTACGTCGAGTCGCTCAGCGCCTATGCGCGGCAATTCCTCGGGCAGATGGACAAGCCCGACGTCGACTTCATTGAGGGCCTCTCACCCGCGGTGTCGATTGACCAGAAGGGTGGGTCGCGCAACCCACGTTCCACGGTCGGCACCATCACCGAGGTGTACGACTACCTGCGCCTACTGTTCGCCCGCATCGGCAAGCCCCACTGCCCCCAGTGCGGCAAGCTCATTGCGCGCCAGACCCCGCAGCAGATCGTCGACCGAGTGATGGAGCTTGACGAGGACACGCGCTTCCAAGTTCTCGCACCGGTGATTCGCGAGCGTAAGGGTGAATACGGCGAGCTCTTCCGCCAGTTGCAGACCCAGGGGTTCTCGCGCGCCCGCGTTGACGGCGTGGTGCACAGCCTGGCCGAGCCCCCCGTGCTCAAGAAGCAGCTCAAGCACAGTATCGATGTAGTGGTTGACCGACTCGCGGTCAAGGCTTCATCGAAGCGACGCCTCACCGACTCGGTGGAGACCGCGCTGCGACTCTCGGGTGGCATCGTGACGCTCGAGTTCGTTGACCTCCCCGACGACGACCCCAATCGTGAGCGAGTGTTCAGCGAGCATCTCGCGTGCCTCGAGGACGGCCTCTCGTTCGAGGAACTCGAGCCTCGATCCTTCTCCTTCAACTCGCCCTTCGGTGCCTGTCCCGACTGTGCCGGTCTGGGCACCCGCATGGAGGTCGACCCCGAACTGCTGGTGCCTGACGTCGAGCTCACGCTGGCCGAGGGCGCCGTGGCACCGTGGTCGAGTGGGCACGTGAGCGACTACTTCGAGCGGCTCCTCGCCGCGCTCGGCGAGGAGATGGACTTCGACCTCGACACCCCGTGGAAGAACCTGTCAGCCGAAACGCACACTGCGATCCTGCACGGCCGCGACCACACCGTGCACGTGAAGTACAAGAACCGCTACGGTCGCCAACGCTCATATCACACCGGTTTCGAGGGGGTGGTGCCCTTTATCGAGCGCCGCCACACCGAGGCCGACACCGATACCGCGCGCGAGCGCTTCGCTGGCTACATGCGCGAGGTGCCGTGTCCGGCCTGCCGGGGCTCGCGACTGAAGCCGCTTAGCCTCGCGGTCACCATCGGCGACCGAAGTATCGCCGACATCGCCGAGCTTCCGATCAACGAGTGTGCCGAACTGCTGGGCTCGATCACACTGAGCGCCCGCGACAAGCAGATTGCCGAGCGCGTGCTCAAGGAGGTCAACGAGCGGCTTCGATTCCTCATCGACGTGGGGCTCGACTACCTCAGCCTGTCGCGCCCGGCCGCCACCCTCGCCGGCGGCGAGGCCCAGCGAATCAGGCTCGCCACCCAGATCGGCTCCGGCCTGGTGGGCGTGCTCTACGTGCTGGACGAACCGAGCATTGGCCTGCACCAGCGCGATAACCGGCGGCTGATCGAAACCCTGGTGCGGCTGCGCGACCTCGGCAACACGCTCATCGTGGTCGAGCACGACGAGGAGACGATCATGACCGCCGACTGGGTGGTCGACATTGGCCCGGGCGCGGGTGAGCACGGCGGTCACATCGTGTCGAGTGGCACGGTCGCCGAACTCCTCGCCAACGAGGAGTCCATCACCGGCCAGTACCTCTCGGGCCGTCGCTCGATCGAAGTGCCCACCGTGCGACGGACTTCGGATCGCTGGATTGGTATTGAGGGCGCTCGCGAGCACAACCTGCGCGAGGTGTCGGCGCAGATCCCGCTCGGAAACCTAGTCGCCGTCACGGGAGTGTCGGGCTCAGGCAAGTCCACGCTCATTAATGACGTGCTCTATTCGGTGCTGGCCCGCGAGCTTAACGGAGCCCGCATCGTGCCTGGCCGTCATACCCGCGTCACCGGACTCGACCAACTCGACAAGGTGGTGCACGTCGACCAGAGCCCCATCGGTCGCACGCCGAGGTCGAACGCCGCCACCTACACCGGAGTCTTTGACCACGTACGCAAGCTGTTCGCCGAAACCCCCGAGGCGAAGATGCGCGGCTACCTCCAGGGGCGGTTCTCCTTTAACGTCAAGGGTGGTCGCTGCGAGTCGTGCTCAGGCGATGGCACGATCAAGATCGAGATGAACTTCCTGCCTGACGTGTACGTGCCGTGCGAGGTGTGTCACGGGGCCCGCTACAACCGCGAGACGCTTGAGGTGCACTTCAAGGGCAAGACCATCGCCGAGGTGCTCGACATGCCCATCGAGGAGGCCCTCGACTTTTTCGAGGCTGTGCCCCCTATCGCGAGGCACCTGCGCACACTGGTTGAAGTGGGACTTGGCTACGTACGACTCGGACAGCCGGCACCCACTCTGTCGGGCGGCGAGGCGCAGCGGGTGAAGTTGAGTTCCGAGCTGCAGAAGCGTTCGACGGGACGCACCATCTACGTGCTCGATGAGCCCACCACCGGTCTGCACTTCGAGGACATCCGCAAGCTACTAGGCGTGCTGCAGTCTCTGGTCGATAAGGGCAACTCGGTGGTGGTCATCGAGCACAACCTCGACGTGATCAAGTCGGCCGACTGGGTCATTGATCTCGGCCCCGAGGGCGGCTCTCGTGGCGGCAACATCGTGGCCACCGGCACGCCAGAGGAGGTGTCGCAGGTTGAGGCTAGCCACACGGGCCAGTACTTACGGCCTCTGCTTGGGGTCGCACCCGCTGCAGCCGCTGCACCGGCGCGACGCAGTAGGCGTGGAGCGGCGAAGTAGGCGTTCAGCGC
>CALQEM020000213.1:0-6048 GCA_943329595.2 Bifidobacterium breve | reverse complement strand
GGAGTACTGACCCTTGGTGAGCCCGTAGATGCGGTTGTTGAACAGCAGGATCTTGAGGTTCACGTTGCGGCGCAGGGCGTGGATGAGGTGGTTGCCGCCGATGGACAGGGCGTCGCCGTCGCCGGTGATGACCCACACCGAGAGGTCGGGCCGCGACATCGCGAGTCCGGAGGCGATCGCAGGCGCGCGGCCGTGAATCGAGTGCATGCCGTAGGTGTTCATGTAGTACGGGAAGCGCGACGAACACCCGATTCCGGAGACGAACACGATGTTCTCGCGGGCGAGGCCGAGCTCGGGCAGGAAGCCCTGCACCGCCGCGAGGATGGCGTAGTCGCCGCACCCCGGGCACCAGCGCACCTCCTGGTCGGTCTTGAAGTCCTTGGCGCTCTGGCCCGCGGAGTCCTTGGGCACGAGCGACAGTGCGGGGATTGCCTCGGTGCTCACTGGATGGCTCCGTTCGCGATGACGTCCTCGATGACTTGGCGCAGCTCGTCAGACTTGAAGGGCATTCCGCGCACCTGGTTATAGCTGATGACGTCGACCAGGTAGCGGGCTCGGAGCAGCATGGCGAGCTGGCCGAGGTTCATCTCAGGCACGACCACGTGCTGGTAGCGGGTGAGCACGTCGCCCGTGTTGGCAGGGAAGGGGTTGAGGTGTCGCAGGTGCGCCTGTGCCACCTTGAGGCCGGCTCGGCGCGCGTGCTTGCAGGCGACACCGATGGGTCCGTACGTCGAGCCCCAGCCCAGCATCAGCACGGTCGCGTCGTCGGTGGGGTCGTCGACCTCGAGGTCGGGCACCACGATTCCGGCGATCTTCGCGGCGCGGGCTCGCACCATGAGGTCGTGGTTGGTGGGGTCGTACGAGATGTGTCCGGTGCCGTCGGCCTTCTCGAGTCCGCCGATGCGGTGCTCGAGCCCCGGAGTGCCGGGCACTGCCCAGGGGCGGGCGAGGGTGTGCGGGTCGCGCTGGTAGGGCCAGTACTCGGCGGTGCCGTCGGCCGTCGTGTGGTTGGGCTCGGTGGCGAACGTCACGGTGAGGTCGGGCAGGTCGTCGACCGAGGGCACCAGCCAGGGCTCGGAGCCGTTGGCCAGGTAGCCGTCGCTGAGCAGGAAGACCGGGGTGCGGTACGTGGTGGCGATGCGGGCGACCTCAAGTGCGGCGTCGAAGCAGTCGCTCGGCGAGCGGGGGGCCACGATGGGCACCGGAGCCTCGCCGTTGCGCCCGAACATCACCTGCAGCAGGTCGCTCTGCTCGGTATTGGTGGGCAATCCGGTGGAGGGACCGCCGCGCTGCACGTCGACCACGATGAGGGGCAGCTCGAGCGACACCGCTAGGCCGATGGCCTCGGACTTGAGAGCGACGCCCGGACCCGAGGTGGTGGTGATGGCCAGCGCGCCGCCGTACGCGGCTCCGATCGCCGCGCCGACGCCCGCGATCTCGTCCTCCGCCTGGAAGGTGGTCACGCCGAAGTGCTTGTGCTTGCTCAGCTCATGCAGGATGTCAGACGCCGGGGTGATCGGGTAGGAGCCGAGGTAGAGCGGCAGGCCGGTCTGCTGGCTTGCGGCGATGAGCCCGTATGAGAGTGCGATGTTGCCGCTGATGTTGCGGTAGGTGCCGTGGGGCAGCTCTGCGGGCCGAACCTCGTACTGCACCGAGAACTCCTCGGTGGTCTCGCCGTACGACCAGCCCGCCTCAAAGGCCGTGATGTTGGCGCTCAGGATGTCGGGCTTCTTGCCGAACTTGCCCTCGAGCCCGGCGATCGTCCCCCCGGAGGGACGGTTGTAGAGCCACGACAGCATTCCGAGGGCGAACATGTTCTTGGCGCGCTCGGCGTCCTTCTTGCCGAGCCCGGACTCCTTGAGGGCCTCGATCGTCAGCGAGGTGAGCGCGATGGGGTGCACCTTGTACGAGTCGAGCGAACCGTCGTCGAGCGGGTTCGACTCGTAGCCGACCCTGTCGAGGTTGCGCTTGGTGAACTCGTCGGTGTTGGCGATGATGTCGCCCCCGCGGCGCAGCTCCTTGAGGTTGGCCTTGAGCGCTGCCGGGTTCATCGCCACGAGCACGTGGGCCGCGTCGCCGGGGGTCATGATGTCGTGGTTGGCGAAGTGCAGCTGGAAGGCGCTGACGCCGGCGAGGGTGCCGGCTGGGGCGCGGATCTCGGCAGGGAAGTCGGGCAGGGTCGACAGGTCGTTGCCGAAGGACGCCGTGGTCGACGTGAAGCGATCGCCGGTGAGCTGCATGCCGTCGCCTGAGTCGCCGGCGAAGCGGATGATCACCTGGTCGAGCGGAATGAGCTCCTTGGACACTTCGAGGTCCCTCCTCCGACATGGAAGTGAAGTGAGTCTACGCCCGCGGGTTCACCGCGATGGCCGGGCGTGCCGGGTGGCGGCACAGTCTTGCACGCGGATAGGGGGCAGGATGGCCACATGACCGTACGCGTCTGGAGGGGTGGCGGCCGCAGCTTCGCGGTCGACGAGATGGCGCTCGCCTGCTGCGCCGTGGAACTCGCGGTGGCCCTGCCCGAGCGGGGCGAGGCGCCGGTCGACGGTCACGTGCTGGTGGTCGCCGGAACAGTGTCGCTCGCGGCCCTGCCCACGGTGCTGGCCCGCTACGAGGCGCTTCCCGAGCCGCGCCACGTCGTCGCGTTCGGGGCCTGCGCCACCAGCGGCGGCCCCTACTGGGACTCGTACTCCGTGGTGCCCGGAATCGGTGGGCACCTGCCGGTCGACGTGTTCGTGCCGGGCTGCCCGCCACGCCCGCACCTGCTCGACTCGGCGCTCGCCGAGCTCGCGACGCTGGTCTCGGCCGGTGCCGCGTGATCGTCGAGGTGGGGGCGGCCCACTGGTTGGTCTCGGCGACCACCCTCCGCGACGAGGGGTGTCCGTGGTTCGGCCTGCTCACGGCCGTCGACGACCCAGCAGCGTCGACGCTCGACGTCGTTCTCGTGGTCGGAGGTGTCGAGGGCCCGGCCAGCAGTGGTCTGCGCTGCACCATCGACCGCGCTGACGCCTGCCTCGACTCGGTCGCAGGCCTGTGGCCAGGAGCCGGCCTCGCCGAGCGTGAGGTGCACGAGATGTTCGGGGTGCGCTTCATCGGAAACGACGACTTGCGACCGCTGCTGCTCCCGGCGGGGGTCACCGCCGCGCCCCTGAGGCGTGACGCCGGACTCGGTCGTCGAGCCTCGACCGAGTGGCCAGGTGCGGTCGAGCCGGGCGACGAGGCCCCCACCCGCAGACGGCCGGTGAGGCCCGTCGCCGCCGACTCGACCGACTGGTTGGTGGAGCTGTGACCACGCGGCACGGCAGCATTGTGCTGCTCGACGACAAGTGCACCTCGTGCATGCTGTGTGTGCGCGAGTGCCCGGTGTGGTGCATCACGCTCAGCGCCCATGCCGAGCCTGATCCCGCGTCGCCGGCCGGGGGGCGCCAGCGCACGCTCAACGTGCTCGACCACTTCGCCATCGACTACGGCGTCTGCATGTTCTGCGGCATCTGCATCGACGTGTGTCCTTTCGACGCGCTCGAGTGGAGCGCTGCCGACAACCTGGTCGAGACCTCGCGCGAGGCGGCCGTCCACGATCGAGAGCGACTCTCCTGATGGCGGCGGCGCGCGTGGTGGCGCTCCTGCGCGGGGTCAACGTCGGCACAGCGCAGCGCATCTCCTCGCAGCAGCTGCGCTCAGTGGTCGAGGCGTGCGGCGTCACCGGCGTGACCACGCTGCTCAACTCGGGCAACGCCGTTGGCACCACGGGGCTCGCTCCCGCTGCCCTCGCGGCTGCAGTGGCCGATGGGGTCGAGGCCGAATGCGGCTTCCGCTGCGACGTCATCGTGCGCAGTCGTTCCCAGCTCCAGCGCGCGTACGAGCGAGACCCGTTGCGCGACGTGGCGGCCGATCCGAGCCGTCACCTGCTGGTGTGCCTCGGGGCCAAGCCTTCGCGCGCCGCCATGGAGGCACTCGCCGCGAGGGATGTCACACCGGACCAGTGGACGCTCGACGGAATCGACCTCCACGCGTGGATGCCCGACGGCGTCAGTCAGAGCCGCCTGCAGAAGGCACTGGCCTCTGGTGCGCTCGAGGTGCCCTGGACGGGTCGCAACTGGACCACGGTCGCGCGCATCCTGAACGCGATGTGACGGGAGCCCGAAGGGCTACCGGTAGTTGACGAATTGTGTGGCGAAGTCGAGGTCAGCGCCTCGCACCAGATTCTGCACCTGCTGAAGCTCGTCGCGGCTCTTGCTCGTGACGCGCAGCTCGTCGCCCATCACCTGGGCCTTGACGCCCTTGGGCCCCTCGTCGCGGATCAGCTTGCCGAGCTTCTTTGCCTGCTCCTGCGAGATGCCGGCCTGCAGGGTGATGGCGATCTTGTAGTCCTTGCCGGACACGCGCGGGTCGTCGGCCTTCATGGTCTTGAGCGACAGCTCCCTCCGGACCCACTTGTCGCGCAGCACCTCGAGGGCTGCCTTGGCGCGGTCCTCGGTCGACGATGTGATCTCGATCGACTCCTCGCCCTTCCACTCGACCGTGGTGCTGGTGTTCTTGAAGTCGAAGCGGGTCGCGAGCTCCTTGGCCGCCTGGTTGAGCGCGTTGTCGACCTCTTGACGGTCCACCTTGTTCACGATGTCGAAGCTGCTGTCGGCCATGGGCTCAGCCTACCGACTGTCCGGCGGCGACGTGGTCGCTAGTCCGAAGGGGTTGAACGGGTCGCGGGTGCCAGATGAGGGATGGCTATCCACGGGTTGACCCTGAAGTCTGCCCGCGTGTCCACTCTGCCGCCCCACAGGTCCATCACCGATCCCACGTCCAAGGCCACGGCGCCACGCCGACGAATGGCGGCGCAGTACCTCTTGCCGAGCATCCCGGCCCCGACGAGCCAGAGCTCCCCGGGGCCGAAGCCGTGGTTCAGAATCCGCGGGGCGGCATCGTGGTAGTGGGAGGAGCCATCACGCCGATGCGGCAGACGCGAGCGCCAGCCCTGGCGGTCGCCCCCGAGGTAGTACCTGGCCTCGCCGGGGACGCGCAGCCACTGCACCGACCGGTCGGGACCGAGCCATGCCATGGTCGCGGGGTCGATGGGGCCGATCATGCCGGTGATGCGTGGGCGCAGTCGGCGCAGCACGCCGTGCGACTCCAGCGCCCAGTGAGCGTGCCAGCCGCCGAGCACGAGGTTTCTGCTGCTCAGCCCACCGTCGATGCAGCCGCGAAAGACAGAGTGGACGTCTGGGGGTCCGTCGAGGCAGCCGGCGATGTTCGGCAGCCCGATGACGTCGGCGTCAGCGAGGTCGGCGCTGAATGTTCGGATGAATGCCCGGTACTCGTCAGGGGCAAGCTCTCGCAAGGTGCCGTCCCGGCGGACACCCAGCGCACCGCCGACGCTCGGGCGCTCACCGGTCATCATCTTTCCCTCGCCATCGCCGAGCCGCACGAGGCTGTAGCCACGTCCTTCCGCAAGGGCTGCCGAGACGTCGCGCTCGACCTCCGCGATCCACCCGCCGTCGAAGGAGGCAAGGTCGAGCCAATCCCGCACCTCGGCGCGAACCTGTCGCGCAGAGAGTGCGAGTTCAAGGCGCTCCCTCGCATCGGTCGGCTGGAGCCGAGGCGCCGTTTCGGTGTGCGCGGCCAGCGACTCGCTCAGTGCCGTCATCCTCTCCGCCGAGAGGGAACGGCCGAGGTCGAGCTCGGCCGCGATCCCCGCGCGTCCGGGCCAGTCCTCCAGCGCGTCCCACAAGCGGGCCAAGGTGGTGGTGCCCCCGCGGCCAGCCAGGTGGAGCCAGGGCGCGCGGAGTGGTTCGGGGACCTCGTGCAGACGCGAGATCGTGCGCTCGACCTCGGCCGTATGGTCGAGGGTCCCGGACAACTCCTCCAGGCGGGCCAGCGAGTAGCGAAACCAAGGGTTGTCACTCCAGGGCCGGAGGGCCCTCACAAGCTCAGAAGCGTCCTGCTCACGCCGAAGCAGGAGCACTGCCGTGGCGGCCGCCACCAGGTCTGGCCCCTCAGCGTCGTCGAGGTGCTGCAGGCACGTGTCCACCAGCCGGGAGAGGTCGGCGACTG
>CALQEM020000212.1:0-6059 GCA_943329595.2 Bifidobacterium breve | reverse complement strand
CTTGGGTACGGCCGCGCTTGTGCTGGGCATTCTGGGCTTCTTCTGCCTGCCGATGATCGGCCCGATCTTGGCGATTGTCTTCGGCAAGATGGGAATGGCCAAGGCCGATCAGGGCCTCGCGACCAACCGAGGAAACGCGAAGGCAGGCTTCATCCTCGGCATCATCGCCCTCGCGGGCTGGCTGCTTTACGTCGTGGTGACTTTTGGACTCGCCATGGCGAGTAGCGTCTAGTCGACCGCACCTGCACCTCGGGCCCTACCGCTCGCCTGACCAGGCGAGCGGTAGGGCCCACTTGCGCTCGGCCAAGCTACAGAAGTCGGCGCACCACGAGGTCGGCCAGCAGCCGCCCGCGCAGCGTTAACACCGCGCTGCCCGCCACCGCCGCCCCGGGTTGGAGGAGTCCCTCGGCGAGCAGTTCATTCACCACCGGCATGCGACCGGGCAGGTCGTCGAGCGCGAGCCCCTCGCGCAGCCTGATCCCGAGCAGTACCCGCTCCGACTCGCGCGACTCGTGATCGAGTAGCTCGCGACCGGCGCCCGGAGACTCGCCTGCCCGCAGCCGCCGCGCGTATTCAGCCGGATGGCGCACGTTCCACCACCGCACGCCGTCGACGTGTGAGTGGGCGCCGGGCCCCACGCCCCACCAGTGGTCGCCGCGCCAGTACGCCATGTTGTGACGGCACTCGCCGCCCGGACGGGCCCAATTGGACACCTCGTACCAGTCGAGCCCCACTGCCCCGAACGCCTCGTCGGCCACCTCGTAGCATTCGGCCGCGACGTCGTCGTCGGGCAGGGGAACCTCGCCACGGCGCACCCGCGCAGCCAGGCGCGTGCCGTCCTCGACCACCAGCGCGTAGGCAGATACATGGTCGACGTCGGCGGCTGCCGCAGCCTCGACCGACCGCCGCCAGTCGTCAGCAGTCTCGCCGGGCGTGCCATAGATGAGGTCGAGGCTCACATGCTCGAAGCCCGCCGCCCTCGCCTCCCCTACCGCGGCTAGAGCGCGGCCCGGCGAATGGGTGCGCTCGAGCATCGCGAGAACGTGTGGCACCACGCTCTGCATCCCGAACGACACCCGGGTGAAGCCAGCCTCGCGCAGATCGGCGAGTGACCTCGCGTCGACGCTGTCGGGGTTGGCCTCGGTGGTCACCTCCGCGCCTGGGGCCAGCCCGAACTCGGAGTCAATCGCGGCGAGAATGCGCCCGAGGTCGGCTGCTGGCAGCAGTGTGGGCGTACCTCCTCCGAGGAATACCGTGCGCACCGGCAGCTCAGCGCTGCCCAGCACCCGGCGCGCGAGTCGCACCTCAGCGATGGCGTCATCGGCATAGGAGTCTCGGGACGCCCCGCCGCCGAGCTCCTCGGCCGTGTAGGTCGTGAAGTCGCAGTAGCCGCACCGCGTGGCGCAGAACGGCACGTGCACGTACAACGAGAGAGGTCGGGAATCGACCAACGTTCCTTCCGGAAGCGAGCCGTCGGACGGAACGGGTTCACCCTCGGGCAGCGACCCTGGCACTCAGGCCCTCACCGGTACATGGAGTTCAGCAGGTCGGCGTACTGAGTCTCGATCACCGACCGCTTCACCTTCAAGCTCGGGGTGAGCTCACCGCCCTCGATAGTGAAGTCGTGGTCGAGGATCGCAAACTTCTTGATGGCCTCCCAGCGGTTGAGCCCGGCGTTGAGCACGTCAACTGCCGACTGCACGCTAGCGCGCACTTCAACAGAACTCGCGGCCGAGGCGAAGTCCGTCGGGATGCCAGCAGCCACCGCGAACTTGGTGAGCGCGTCGGGGTCGAGGGTGATCAGCGCCGACGCAAAGTTGCGGCCCTCGACGTGCACCACCATGTTGCTCGCTAACGGGCAGAGCGCCTTGAACTCGCTCTCGATCGCACTCGGGGCGATGTACTTGCCGCCCGAGGTCTTGGCCATGTCCTTCTTGCGGTCGGTGATGCGAATTCGGCCGAGGTCGTCGATCTCGCCGACGTCGCCGGTAGCGAACCAGCCGTCGGCGAGCATCACCTCGGCGGTGTGCTCGGGCAGGTTGCGGTAGCCGCGCATTACTCCGGGCCCGCGCACCAGAATCTCGCCATCGTCGGCGATGCGTACCTCGGTACCGGCGAGCGGCTCGAAGGCACCGAAGCGCAGCCGCTCGGGCCGGCCCACGCAGCTGGCGGCCGAGGTCTCGGTAAGCCCGTAACCCTCAAGGATCGGCATTCCGGCCGCATTGAACCACTCGGCGATTTCCGGCGCGAGCGCCGCCGACCCCGAGAGGAAGTAGCGGATGCGGCCGCCCATGCGCTCCTTGATAGTGCTGAAGACCAGACGTTCGGCCAGCGCCTGCTTGATGCCGCTGGGCTTGCGCCCAGCCATCACCTCGGCCTGGTACCTCTTGCCCACCACGAACGCCCACTCGAAAATCTTGGCCTTGAGACCGCCTTCGGCAGTCGCGTGCGCCGCGACTCCCCCGTAAATCTTCTCGAAGACGCGAGGCACCCCCGCCATGAACGTGGGCCGAATCTCAAGGAGGTTGCTTGCGATCTTGTCGACGCGGCCATCGACCGCAGTCAGGAACCCGACCTGCAACTGGGCACTGGTCAGCACCTTGCCGAACGAGTGCGCCAGCGGGAGCCACAGAAGCTGCACGTCGTCAGTCCGTAGGATTCCGACCGACTCGATGGCCATACCCTCATATGTCCAGCAGCGGTGCGGCAACTCGACGCCCTTGGGCCTGCCCGTGGTGCCCGAGGTGTAAATCAGGGTGGCAAGGTCATCGGGGCCGGTGGCGTCGACGGCCGCAGTCACCGCATCGGGGCTGCCGGCTAGGTGTTTGCGTCCGAGCGCGATCAGGTCTGCCCACGACATCACCCAGTCGCCGTCGCCGGGGCCGTCGATGATGATGACCTTCTCAATGGCCACCCCGTTGTTGCGCACCTTCTCGACCTGATCCTCGTTCTCGGCGAAGAGGAAGCGACTGCCTGAATCGCCGAGGATGAAGGTGACGTCCTCGCGACTCGTGCTCGGGTACACCGTGGTGTTAGCGCCGCCGGCACACATGATGGCGAGATCGGCGAAGATCCACTCGACCCGGGTGCTGCAGGCGATGCCGACGCGGTCCTCCTGCCGAAGCCCGAGCGACAGCAGCCCGGCCGCCAGCGCGCTGACCTCGTCACCTGCCTGCCCCCAGGTCCACGACCTCCACCCGCCACCTTCAGCCGGGCCTCGGTACGCCTCGGCGCTGCCGCTTGCCGACACGCGGTCAAGGAACAGCCGCCCGACACTGCGAGCCGGGGCGCTGTGGGGGGCGTCGAGCGAGCCGCTGGTGTTGGCCTTCACGATTCTCCTCCATCGGGGGCGCGCAAGTCATTGCTTGCCCTCTCACTCTACGGCCGACGGAGGCTGGGCCGCCCCGCCACTCCGCCGACTCGGGGACGCGCCCTGAAGGTGACAGTTCGGCAGCGAATTTACGACGTCAGTGGATTCACGCGACAAGCTGGCCTACCCTTGTACGGGGGAAGTTTCTCCCTCACGACCCGTGAAATCCGAGAGGACGTACCCGATGAAAGCCCGAACCTTCACCTCGTCAGTCGGAGCTCTGTCGCTGGCTGGCGCACTGCTGCTCTCCGCGTGCGGCGGCGGTTCTGGCGCCACAGCCACCGACGACACTGGCGACTCGAGCGGTGGTTCCTCAGCAGAAGTATCGATCTCCAGCAGTGACGGGTCGCTCGTGGTCGGTGCCGACACCCTCCCCGACGGCTTTCCGAGCGAGGTGGCCACCCCCGAGGGCTTCACCATTGTGGCGGGGGCCAAGACAACCGTCGATGGCAAGGATAACTTCACCATCACCTTCTCAGCCGATGGTGACAAGACCTCGATCGTCAAGCGGTACGTCGATTCACTGAAGTCAGACGGCTACACGGTCGACAGCGAGTTCACCGGAGGAAGTGACGGCTCCGACGGCGGGGTGTGGCAGTTGAGTAACACGGACTGGAAGGTCGGCATCATCGCCAGCAAGGACGGCACCAAGACGGTCGTCATCCTGAATCTGGCGCCCGCCGACTCGTGAGCTGGCGGCTCAGCCGCCCACCGCGAGCGAGCGCTCAACCCAGCCAACGAGCGTGGGGTCGAGGTCGACGCCCTCGGCCAGCAGGCGAGTGAGCGCGTCGCGCGACGCTTCGTCGCCGCTGCGCCCGGCGAACACCTGCCCGATGGTGACCCCGTGCTCGGGCGTACTCAGCACGCTGACGGTGTCGCCGCCAGCGACCGCCCCCTCGGTGAGAATGCGGAGGTAGGCGCCGGGGCGCCCCGCCTCGGTAAAGCGCCGCACCCAGTGGGGCTGTGCCATCCAGCGCTGGAACGTGCCGCACGGGATGCGCGGGCTGGTGACCTGCACCACCGCCGCTCCGACCTGCCAAATCTGGCCGATCACAGCGCCGGTCACGTCGATACCTCGGGTGACGAGGTTCTCACCGAATTGGCCCGGCACGATCTCGGCACCGAGGTGGGCGGCCCACCACTCGTGATCCTCGGCCGCGTAGGCATACGCCGCCTGATGCGGGCCCCCGTGACGCTCGAGGTCGCACCTGCCGGTCGCCCGCGAGGCCCAGGGCAGAGAGCACCACCTGGCCCGAGGCAGGTCGCTTGTCGATCGCCGTAACCCCCACTGAGCCTTCCGGGTCGGGCAGTGTCGCGTGCACCACGCACACCGCGAGCAGCGATCCGCTCACTTCTTCTCCTTGACCCCGGCCCCGTCGCCGTCGGAGGACAGCGCCGCGATGAAGGCTTCCTGCGGAACCTCAACGCGTCCGACCATCTTCATTCGCTTCTTGCCCTCCTTCTGCTTCTCGAGCAGCTTGCGCTTGCGGGTGATGTCACCGCCGTAGCACTTGGCGAGCACGTCCTTGCGGATGGCGCGGATGTTCTCCCTCGCGATCACGCGTGAGCCGATGGCAGCCTGAATTGGAATCTCGAACTGCTGGCGCGGGATGAGTTCCTTGAGCTTGGCGGCCATCGAGACCCCGTAGGCGTAGGCCTTGTCCCTGTGCACAATCGCGCTGAACGCGTCGACGGCGTCGCCGTGCAGCAGAATGTCGACCTTGACGAGGTCGGCCGCCTGCTCGCCGGTGAGCTCGTAGTCGAGCGAGGCATAGCCGCGGGTGCGCGACTTCAGAGCGTCGAAGAAGTCGAAGATGATCTCAGCCATCGGCAGCATGTACCGCAGCTCAACGCGGTCCTCACTGAGGTAGTCCATGCCCATGAGGCTGCCGCGGCGAGTTTGGCAGAGCTCCATCACCGTTCCGACGAACTCGCTCGGCGCCAAGATGGTGCCTCTCACCATGGGCTCGAAGACCTCGTCCACCTTGCCCGTGGGGAACTCGCTGGGGTTGGTGACCACCATCTCGGTCGCGTCGTCCATGGTGACTCGGTACACCACGTTGGGTGCCGTCGAGATGAGGTCGAGGTTGAACTCGCGCTCGAGGCGCTCGCGCACGATTTCGAGGTGCAGGAGCCCGAGGAAGCCGCAGCGGAAGCCGAAGCCGAGTGCGGCCGACGTCTCGGGCTCGTACACCAGAGCGGCATCGTTGAGCTTGAGCTTGTCGAGGGCGTCGCGGAGCTCGGGATAGTCGGAGCCGTCGAGCGGGTACAGGCCAGAGAAGACCATCGGCTTCGGATCGCGGTAGCCACCGAGTGCCTCGGTTGCGCCCTTGTGCAAGGTGGTGACGGTGTCTCCGACCCGCGACTGCCGCACGTCTTTAACGCCGGTGATGAGGTAGCCGACCTCTCCCACGCCGAGTCCCTGCGACGGCATGGGGTCGGGCGAAATGACTCCCACCTCGAGGATCTCGTGCTGAGCGCGCGTGCTCATCATCTCGATTCGAGCCCTGGGTCCCACGTGGCCGTCGATGACCCGCACGTAGGTGATGACGCCTCGGTACGTGTCGTAGACCGAGTCAAAGATCAGGGCGCGCAGCGGGGCGTCGGTCACTCCCACGGGGGCGGGGACGAGCTGCACCACCACGTCGAGCAGTTCGCGCACCCCCTCGCCCGTCTTGGCGCTGACGCG
>CALQEM020000211.1:0-6102 GCA_943329595.2 Bifidobacterium breve | reverse complement strand
CCCGACCGGATGTCGTTCGCCGAGGGCGCGGCCACCCCCATCAACTACCTCACCGCCCACTTCGCGCTGACCGTGCGCGGGCGGCTGGCTCCTGGCGAGACGATGCTGGTGCACGGCGCGGCCGGTGGCCTCGGCGTGGCCCTGGTGCAGATCGCCTCGGCCCTCGGCGCGCGCGTCATCGCGGTGGCCTCCGACGAGCCCAAGCGCCAGGTGGCGCTCGCGGCTGGCGCCGACGTCGCGATTCCGGTCGAGGACTTTCTCACGGCCGTCCGCGAGCTCACCGATGGCCAGGGGGTCGATGTCGTGTCCGACCCTGTCGGAGGTGACCGCGTCACCGACTCGCTGCGCAGCCTGCGACCCCTCGGGCGGCTTCTCGTGCTCGGCTTCACCGGCGGCGAGATTCCCAGCATCAAGGTCAACCGGCTTCTGCTTAACAACGTCGAGGCCGTGGGCGTGGGCTGGGGGGCGTACGCCCTCCCCCGGCCGGGATACCCCCGACAGCAGTGGGACGAGCTGATGCCGCTGCTCGAGGCTGCTGGCGTCACCCCCGTCGTGACTTCCGAAGTGCCGCTCTCCGACGTGCCGGCCGCGCTGTTCGCTATGGAGTCGCGCACGCTGCTGGGCAAGACCGTCGCGGTCATGCGCGACTGACGGCCGTGGGCCTGGCTAGGAGCGCAGTTCGCGCCGCATGATCTTCCCGGTCGCGGTCTTCGGAATCTCCGGCAGGATCACGAGCTCCCTCGGGTACTTGTAGGCCGACAGCAGCACCTTGCAGTGCTCGATCAGCTCGTCAGGCGTCGTGGCCTCGAACCCGGGGCGCAGTGAGACGAACGCCTTCACGGTCTCGCCGCGGTACTCGTCAGGAATGCCGATGACGGCGGCCTCACGCACCGCCGCCGGTGAGGTCGGGTCCCTGCTCGACGACCTTGAGGCCGCCGGGCGGATCACCGGCCTGCACGTCGCCCGCTGCGTCCTGCGTCGCGGGGGGGGACGACGTCATCGTCGTCGGCCCGTTGTGGTCGGCCCGCCATGTCGAGAGCCTGGGTGCGGCCACGGCGGCGCAGATCGTCGCCAACCGCGGGACCTCCGGGATCGACGGGGTCGTGTCGACCACCTGGGGCGTCGCGGTGGCCCAGTGGGATGACGACTCTGGCATCACCTACGCCCTCATCGGCGATCTCACCGCCCTCTATGACCGCAACGGCCTGCTCGCCCCCGAAGTCGAGCCGCGACCGGACCCCGTGCTCGTCAACATCGACAACGTCGGCGGCGGGATCTTCTCCCAGCTCAAGCAGGCGGGGCTGCCCGGATTCGAACGAGTCTTCGGGACCCCGCACGGTCGTGACCTTGCGGCCGCGCACACCGGCGTCTCGTGCGTGACGGCCGGTGGTGCCGCCGGGGGTGGGCCGGCGCCGTCGGCGACGAGGTGGTCGAGGGCGCGGTCGATCGTCCCGTTCTCGGCGGCGATGGCCGTCCCGCCCGCGATGCCACTCGCACCTGGCCCGGCTCGGCATGACCGAGCCCGACCGCGACGCGATCCTCGCATTTACCCAGCCCACGCCTCAAACGCAGTCAGCACATCATCAAGGATGTTGACACCGATCCTCAGAATCTCCTCGCTGGCAACAAGTGAGGGTCCAAGGCGAAGGGTGTTAGGGGGTGCCGTCGCGATCGACATGCCTCGCTTGGCTGCTTCAATGGCCACAAAGAGTGATGGGGTCATGACGTCGCCGGTCGGAATGAAATGCCGATCTGCTTCGATGACGCGACTTCCGTCGCTGCGTCGCAATTCGATTGCCCAGAGCAACCCTGCGCCTTGAACATCAACGATGCAGGGGTGCTTTCGCTGCAGCTCTTGCATGAGCCCACCAAGAATTCGACCCTGCTCAGCTGCTCGCTCGGGTGCATTCACCGATATCATCCACTCAAGATTTGCTGTCACCGCTGCCATGGCAATCGGGTGACCAGAAAATGTCGCAACGGTCTCCCATCGGTAGGCGTCCATGAATTGAGCAATCTCTCGGCTCATGATCAAACCCCCAACCGGGAGAGCGGCACTGACCACACCTTTCCCGATGGTCATCAGATCGGGGGTGACACCATCGGCATGCTGGTAGGCGAACCACTTGCCGGTTCGCGCGAACCCCGTCATGACCTCATCGTCAATCCACAGGATCCCGTGATCCCGGGTCAGTTCTCGCATCTGCGAGAGGTACTCAGCGGGAGGGTGAATCATGCCCACCCCAAAGATGGACTCGGCAATCACTGCGGCAACCGAGTCCGCACCAAGCGTCAAGATCTGGTGTTCCAGTGCACTAATGCACGGCAGCACATCACGCTGCTGTGTACATGCAGGGTAGGTATGGCCGATAGGGCAGTGTCGACAGTACGGTGCTGGTGCGAAAAAGAAACCCTGAGCAGGAATCCCGGCAGGTCTGCGAACCTCTCCGCCCGGTGAGGCCAGAATCCCTCGTGATCCCGGGAGGCCCATGGCGCTGATCGCCCCGTGTGTCCACCCGTGATAGGCAAAATCACGAGAGATGACATTGGGTCGGTCCGTCACAAGTTTGGCAACCATGAGCGCTAGCTCAACGGCCTCAGACCCGGAAGCCGTGAAGCGAATGCGACCTGCCCAATTGTCGGGGCCGAGGATGTCCTCCATGATGAGTTTAGTCGCCTTGGCTCGGTACGGCGTCGCCAGACCCTCGTAGACAAATCCGAATCTATCGAGGGCCTCCACGATCCCTTCGCGAATATGAGAATTGCGATGGCCAGCAGTGACACAGAGCAAACCCGTCGTGAAATCAAGTAGTCGAGTTCCATCGGCCATTTCGATGTAGTCACCGTCGGCAGAGACCACCATTTTGTGCTCGTACTCGTCTGCCGTGACGAAGACATGCGCGTAGTAGTCCTCGTCCCATGTGCGCATCAGGTCAAGTTCAGCCTGAGTCAGCTTGCTGGCCATCACATTCTCCTAGGGAAGGTAGTCGTTTGTGACGAACGTCTTCGCGTCAACGCTCGCATCGATGGTGCCATCAGCCTGGAGGTAATCTGCGAGCCCCTGCCACTGGCCAAGGTCGTTTGAGCCAGTGCCCATGATCGCGGCCTCGCCGAGGTAGATGTTCTTCGTCAGCTCAGCATCCTGGTCGGGAAAGCGTTCGATAAAGAGACGCACTGCCTCATCAACATTCGCATTTGTCCAGGTAATCGACTTTTGGTATGCCCGAAGAAACTTTGTGGCCACGTCACCGTTATCCGCGAGCCATTCCGGGTTGACTGTAATGGCGTAGAAGGTAGCGTTGGGAGCGCCGTATTGCGAGTAGTACAGGAAGTCATAGGAATCAATGCCCTCTGACTTCAAGACAGCAGGTTCGTAGTTAATGATGGCGGATGTCGCGTCAAGAGTCCCCGCCAAGAGTTGCTGCACCCCTGCTAGGCCGGGATCGACGACAGTGACGTCGTCGCGAGTCAGGCCAACAGACTTCAGCATGGTGTCAAAGAATGCCTGATCGGTTGGAAGGGAGGTGACTCCGACCGTCTTGCCCTTCAAGTCTTCTGCCTTGGTGATTCCAGCATCCTTGAGACTGATGAGACCGAAGGGGCTCTCATCGGTCAGTGCCCAGATCGCGGTGATGGGCGCACCGGATGCATTCGAGATGACGATGTCTCCGGCGTATGCAATTCCAATCGGCTTCTCACCGGTGGCGATCAACTTCTGGGAGATGGTCGGATCAGTGGCACTGTCGATTGTGAGATCAATCCCTTCTTCCAGGAAGAAGCCCTGATCTAGACCGGCCCAGAAAGCGAGGTTGTCACCTCCGGGAAACCACGACAGCTGGAAATTCAGTGGCATGGATGCCGCGCCTGACGTGGGGGCCGCGCTTGACGTCGGGGCCGCGCTTGACGTCGGGGCCGCAGAGGAACTGGTCGGGGCGGCAGAACCGCCACCGCAGGCTGCGAGGCTGAGCGATGCGGCGGCTGCAATTGCTACTGCGAGGGTGCGCTTCATTACTGTCCATTCAGTCATGCCGCTGTCAGTTTTGAGGGCGGCGGTTCCAAGGTAGTGAGAGCCACTCAATGAAAGTGACAATCAGGAAAAGGGCGATACCCATCAGCGTCAGCACCACGACTGATCCAAAAACAGTGACTATCGCCAATTTAGCGTTGCTTTGAATGATTAGGCAACCAAGACCCTCATTGGAGCCCACCCACTCGCCCACGACCGCTCCGACCACACTGAGTACCGCAGCTACCTTCAGTCCAGAAAAAATCTGTGGCAGGGCGTGCGGCAGACGAGCCTTCGAGAAGATGTGCCACTGGGAGCAGGGGAACGAACGCATGAGTCGAACGGCACCATCGTCAAGTGAAGCCAGACCAGCCGCTGCACTGACCACGATAGGGAAGAAGGCAACGAGAGCAGCGACGAGGATCTTTGACGTCGGGCCGTAGCCGAACCAGATAATGAGTAGAGGGGCGATCGCAATGACGGGCATGGCTTGGGTAGCTACCACGAGAGGGTAGATCGCCATCCGCAACGCCGATGATGCGGTGATCAACATGGCGAGAATGAGGCCGACGACCGTGGCGAGGAGCAAACCGATCGCTGCTTCTCGAAATGTGACGATCGCGTGTGGCTGATAGATAGCCCACTTGGTGAAGAGCGAAGCAAAGACCTCAGTTGGTGCGGGAAGAATGAATCTCTTTACATTGAACACAACGACATAGGTCTGCCACATTGCAAGGAGCGCCAGAAGCAAGAGCGCTGCAGGAAGCGTGCTTCGCGCCCACGCTGGCACGCGTGATTCAGTGATCATGCCGCGTGGCCTCGATCAATCCACTGCAGCACTTCGCGCTTCAACATGCCGAATTCCGTGCTCGTTACCACCTCTGTGTGGTCACGTGGCCGAGCGATAGGAACATCAATGACGGATACGATGCGTCCCGGCGGTCCGGCCATGATCGCTACCCTGTCCGCGAGGAAGAGGGCTTCCTCGACATCGTGCGTGATGAACAGAACTGTGGAGCGGAATTCCGCCCGTAGTGTCAACAGCCACGACTGCATGTCGGCTTTCGTGATGGCATCCAAGGCACCGAATGGCTCATCAAGGAGAAGCAGATCCCTGTCGAGGAGAAGCGTCCGCATGAGAGCAGCCCGCTGCCGCATC
Organism: Bifidobacterium breve; assembly: GCA_943329595.2. GTDB lineage: Bacteria > Actinomycetota > Actinomycetes > S36-B12 > CAIYMF01 > CAIYMF01. The sequence continues at coordinate 937 of CALQEM020000211.1, read as the reverse complement.
CCTCCTGACAGGGAGTCTGGGTAGTCCCGCTCACGGTCCTCAAGTCCGAATCGCGGAAGGAGAGCTCTCGCACGCTCGCGGGTCTGCTTCTTGGGCCGCCCGACTACATCGCAGCCAAGGCAGACGTTGTCCAGGATGGTCCGCCAAGGGAAGAGTTGATCTCTCTGCATCATGTAGCCAGCGTGACCGGGGGACCCCGTCACCGGGCTCCCGTCAACCCGGACCGTGCCCTCGGACAGAGGTTGCAGTCCGGCGATGGCATTGAACAGCGTCGACTTTCCACAGCCGCTCCGACCGACGATGGCGACGAACTCCCCGCGGGTGATGTCCAGGGAGACGCCGCTAAGGGCCTCGAAAGAGCGTCCGTTCCGCCGGAACGAGACGGAGGCCTCGTCCACGGCGACATGCGGTAGCACTCTGTCGTACATACTTCAATCATCCGGCACCCAGCGACCTGGCGCGGCGTTTTCGGCACTTTCGGGAGACTGCTCGCCGGCCGAGCCATGAGAGGCTGGGGGGCGTACGCCCTCCCCCGGCCGGGATACCCCCGACAGCAGTGGGACGAGCTGATGCCGCTGCTCGAGGCCGCCGGCGTCACGCCCGTCGTAACCTCCGAAGTGCCGCTCTCCGACGTGCCGGCCGCCCTGTTCGCGATGGAGTCGCGCACGCTGCTGGGCAAGACCGTCGCGGTCATGCGCGACTGACGGCCGCGGGCCTGGCTAGGAGCGCAGCTCGCGCCGCATGATCTTCCCGGTCGCGGTCTTCGGAATCTCCGGCAGGATCACGAGCTCCCTCGGGTACTTGTAGGCCGACAGCAACACCTTGCAGTGCTCGATCAGCTCGTCAGGCGTCGTGGCCTCGAACCCGGGGCGCAGTGAGACGAACGCCTTCACGGTCTCGCCGCGGTACTCGTCAGGAATGCCGATGACGGCGGCCT
>CALQEM020000210.1:0-6110 GCA_943329595.2 Bifidobacterium breve | reverse complement strand
GCAGCGCAGGCGTCATACCCCGGAGCAGATCGTGCGTAAGTTGCGCGAGGCGGATCGGATGTTGGGTGAGGGGACCGCCCTGGTGGAGGTGTGTAAGCACCTGGAGGTCTCCGAGCAGACCTACTACCGGTGGCGCAACCAGTACGGCGGGATGAAGGCCGATGATGCGAAGCGGCTCAAGGAGCTGGAGAGGGAGAACTCCCGGCTCAAGCGCATCGTGGCCGATCAGGTGTTGGACATCGACATGGGCAAGGAGCTGAACCGGGGAAACTTCTGAGCCCGACCAAGCGTCGGGCAGCGGTTGATCACCTGCAGGATGTATTCGAGGTGTCACAGCGGCGTGCGTGCGCGCTGGTCGGTCAGCCTCGGGCGACACAGCGGTTGGCTCCGGTGGTGCCCACACCGGTGGAGCAGCACCTGCGGGGTCGGCTGCGAGAGCTGGCGACGGCTCATCCGCGTTACGGGTATCGGCGTCTGCGTGCCCTGCTGGTGCGGGAGGGCTGCATGGTCAATCACAAGCGTGTGCAACGCCTGTGCCGGGAAGAGGGCCTGCGGGTGCGGGTCAAGAAGCGCAAGCGTTCGCGCGTGGGGACCTCCACGGTGGCCGGTGACCGGCTGCGGGCCGATCACCCGAACCATGTGTGGGCGTTGGATTTCGCCTTCGACCAGACCAGCGACTGCAGGACCTTGAAGTACTGACCTGCCCCCGGTTAGTGAGCCAGTGCTTGAACGTCACCGACGAGTTCACCAGGACAGCCCTTGCCATCGACGTTGAACGGTCGATTACTGGCGATGACATGGTCATGGTCCTGGAACGGCTGACCGCTGTGCATGGCTTCCCACAGTTCGTGCGCATGGACAACGGCACCGAGATGACGTCCAACGCGATCGCGGACTGGTGCCGGTTCAACCCGTCGGGCATCGTGTTCATCGACCCGGGATCACCGTGGCAGAACCCGTTCGCCGAATCGTTCAACGGCCGGCTCCGCGACGAACTGTTGGCCGTCGAACAGTTCCACACCCTCCTCGAGGCCACAATCATGGCCGAGGACTACCGCCAGCAGTACAACAAGCACCGGCCACACTCCTCGCTGGGCTACCTGACGCCCGACGAGTTCACGCTAGATTGGCACAACAACAACCCCGGACTCACACAAGCACTGGCTCACTCACCGGGGGCAGGTCAATGTCACGCACGTTGAGATGTTAGTGGGGGTGGGGATATCTCGAATATCAGTGGACATTCCGACCCATGATCAGATCACCTTCGGAACATCATGTCTAAGCCCTCACACCAGCACCTTCACCCCGAAGTAGTCGAACAAGCCCTGCTTGATCGGCTCATCGAACTTCAGCTGCATCGTCACCACCGGAAGTGGCTTGCCCGAGCTGCCCGGCATCGTGGTCTCCATCGCGCCGGCGGCTGTGGCTCGACCAAGGTAGTAGTGGTCGGGGCCGTCGACGTCGTCCTTCTTCACGAACACGTGAATGGCCACGGCATTGTTCACGATTGGCGCCACGTCGGCGCTTGCCAACGTGCGATTGCTTTTGCTGAACCACGTCATGGTGGAGGGGTCGAGCAGTTGGTCTTCATACGCCACGCTTGCCGATACTTCATCCGACTTGTTCAGAGTGATGAAGAGCGCGCACACACCAAGCCCCACATCGACCTTCACCCCGTAGATGGTGGAGGCAGTGGAGCGCGTCCAGCCCACAATGCGGGCTGAGTCGCGTCGCGAGTACTGCATTCCCTGGGTGAACGGCACATCGAGCGAGTACCGCTTGCGCACCAGCGCCTCGCCGGTGCGCAGCAGATCGGCAACCGCCGACCGCAAGGCCGATGAGTTGTCGTAGTCGCTGCGGAACTCCGGCGTGAGACGAACCACGTCGCCCTCGCGCACGGCAATGCCTGCCTGGTAGCGCTTCACATCCGCCTGCGGATACCCGTCGAGCGTGAACGTGTCGATGGCGCTCTTCACGCTCACGGCGTCCGACGCGATTCCCTGCGCTACGAAGACGTCCACGAGCTCCGCCGCGGTGACGGAGTCCCGCTCGAGGAGCAGTCCGAGCAGCACGAACTCGTGCAGTCGCTTGGCGGCCATCACCTCATGCGACAGCAGGTGCAGTGCTCGCGACTGCCGATCGTTGAGCCCCGAGTCCACGCGTAGCAGTGACTTCACGAGGGCCGGGTAGTGCTCCTTCTTGGTGGCCAGCAGCAGCGGGTCAACCGACTCGAAACGGAAGAAGTCCCACAGCTCGGGAATGCTGCCCACCCGGTTCTGCATGGCCACGAGTGCGTTCTTGAGGTTGGCCAGGCTGTCTAGCTGCGTACGGGCTATCGAATTCAGCACCCGCTCACGCGCCACCTCGTCGAAGCTCACGCTCGACAGGCCGGGCAGAGCACCGGCCTCCACCGCTTCATTGAGTCGCTCTCGAAGTGATTCGCGGTTGAGCGACTCGTCGCCGAACAGGGCGATCGGGATGAGGAAGTTGTTGGTGTAGTTGCCGATCACGTCGATGACGACCACGTAGTCCTTGCCCTCGGCCAGCCGCAGGCCGCGGCCGAGCTGCTGCACGAACACGATGGCCGACTGCGTCTGGCGCAGCATGACCACCTGGTTGATGCTGGGAATGTCAACGCCCTCGTTGAACAGGTCAACGGTGAGTATGTAGTCGAGCTCGCCGGCCTCGAGTTGTTCCACACGTGCGTCTCGCTCGTCGACCGGATCGTCGGCGGCCAGCGCCACCGTGCGCATCTGTCGGCCGTTCAACGGTCGCCGGTTCAGCTCGTCGGAAAGGGCCCGCGCCTCTTCTACGCGGCTGCAGAAGATGAGTCCGCGGGGCGGCACGCCCGCCTGGCCGTAGAGCTCGATCACGTTGATGAGGTGCAGCACGCGCTCGGGAGTGATCAGCACGCTCAGCTCGGAGTCGTCGCTCGGCCCCTCGTCGCCCTCGTAGGTGACGTCGGCGACGCCGTAGTAGTGGAACGGGGAGAGCATCTGCGACTCGAGCGCCTTGTTGAGACGAATCTCGTACGGCACGTTGTAGTGGAACAGTTCGAAGACGTTGAACCCGTCGGTTCGCTCGGGGGTGGCGGTGAGGCCGAGCAGGAACTGCGGGGTGAGGTAGTCGATCACCCTGCGGTAGGTGTCGGCGCCAGAACGGTGAGCCTCGTCGATCACCACGTAGTCGAACGTGCTGGGCGGAATCTGGTCGAGCGTCTGCTTCTGAGACAGCGTCTGGATGGTGGCGAACACGTACCGGCTGTGCAGCTGCTTGGAGGTGCCGGTGAGCAGCCCGTAGTCGGAATCTGGACCGCCGAGCACCCGCTTGAACTCGCGGATGGTGCGGCGCAAGATCTGCTCGCGGTGCACCACGAAGAGCATGCGTCGGGGGTTCATCGCCCGCACGTCGAGCGCGGTGAGCATGGTCTTCCCGGTGCCCGTGGCAGAGATCACGATGGCGCGCTCGTTGCCCTGTGCCCTAGCGAAGTCGAGCGCGAGCAGGGCGTCTTGCTGCATCGCGTTGGGTCGAACACCACTCGGAATGTCGAGGTCTGTGGCGGGCACAGGAACTCGGGGCAGCCGCAGTGGGGGAGCCACGTAGGTGGCGGTGTACTGATCGATCCACTCCTGGGTGAGGGGTCTCGAGTCGAGTAGTTGCTCGTCGAGAACCCGGCGCAGCTGGTGGGCCAGGTCGCTGTCGTGGGCCGCGCTGACCTTGAGGTTCCACTCGTAGTTCTCCGAGAGCGCGCCGTTGGTGAGGTTGGAGCTGCCGACCATCGCCGTGACGTTGCGCAGCTGCGTGAAGATGTACCCCTTGGGATGGAAGTTGTCTGACGTGTGGATTCGGACATCGATTCCGCGCCGGCGCTTGAGGTTGAGCAGCTCGGCGAAGGCCTCGGGTGCGTTGAACCCGAGATAGTCCGACGTGACGATGGTGCCGGCGCCCCGGAAGTCGAGCAGATGCTGCTTGAGCTGGGCGATCGCGCCCGCCGACACGAACGCCACCGAGAAGGTGAACCCCTCAGACCGCTTGAGCTCCTCAACCAGCGTGTGCTCGACCGTGCGACCGTCTCGGTTCAGGATCACCTGGGGCGCAAGATGCCCCGCGGCGGCGGCGTTGGCGCCCACGAAGCCATGGTGAATCTCAACCTCGAACGCCTCTGCCCACACGAAGTCGGCTGGCTCCATCACCCCAGCTCCTTTCCGATGAGGGCAACCGCAGGTATGTCGGCAGGCGCCCACTCGACCGTGCCGAACTCGTGAGGGGCGAGCCACCGTAGGGCGGAGTGTTCTGTCGACTCAGGGCTGCCCTGCGCGAGTTCGCAGTAGAACGTGGTGAGGGTGACCTGGCCGAAGTCGTAGTCGTGAACCGTGGTGGTGACCTCACGGCCCACGACGATCGAGCAGCCGAGTTCCTCGCGGATCTCCCGCTCGAGGGCGGCTTCGGGTGTTTCACCGTGTTCGATCTTGCCGCCCGGGAACTCCCACAGGCCCGGGAGGCTTCCAGTCATTCCGCGCTGCGCTGCCAGCACGCGGCCCTGCCGGGTGATCACTGCTCCCACGACACGAATTTGCTTGCCCATTGATGCTCCCCCCGTTGCCAGGGAGCTTAGCCGGAAGAGCTGACGTCAGATGGTCGCTCGGGCGATAGCAGCCCAAGGGATTCGATGGTCCGAGCGGTCAATGCGGCGGGCAAGAGTCCGGTGCTTGCGGTTCGGTCACTCAGGCCAAGTAACGGAACGGCCTCGCGCGAAGAGGGCGTGAGTGAAGCAATCCGGGGGCATCCAGAGTTCCCCCGCGTAGCCATTGCCTCTCACACGCCTTTCTCAGGTGCGACCTCGTAGACAGCCTCGGCGGGGAAGCGTGCCCGCGCAGCCGCGAGCTTCTCAAACACTGCAGTCCCCAGATCTACGCCTACAACGTCAGCAAGTCTGACGAGGTAGATGAGCACGTCGGAGAGCTCCTCCGCCACCCGCTGGTGCCGCGACTCCTCGTCGCGGAGCATTGCTGCGGCATCCGCTGCAGGAAGCCACTGCAACAGCTCAGCCAACTCGCCTACCTCGCCCATCAGTGCGAGCGCCAACGACTTGGGATCGTGGAACGGTTCCCACCCGCGCTCCCGGGTGAACTCCCGCATCTCGTCGCGCAGCATCTCAAGATCCGACATGCCGACACTCTGGCACGGACTTCGGTCACCCGACGCCGCTACAGTCGTGCGTGTCAGCGGTTCGACGGACTTCCGAGCGTCATCTGGACATGTCCCCTCCGCACGTTTCTACGTGCCTTGGGGGTTCAGATGGCGCTCTCGCGTCAGTCAGCGCAGACGCTGGCCGCAACGGCATCCCCCGACACCGTGGTTGAGCAGTTGACCGAGCAGATGCTCTTTCGTCACGGCCGCTCCCCGAGCAAGGGCGAGCAGCGCTCGTGGCTGCGCAGCATTCCGGCTCTTGCCCGCGACCTACAGGACGCCGGACTGGGAAACGTCGAGGTGCTGCTCGAGCACCAACTTCCTCTCACCAGCAAGCGCGTCGACGCAGTTCTCGCCGGCTTTCACCCGGCCACCGGTGACCCTTCGTACGTGCTCGTCGAACTCAAGCAGTGGACCGACGCCGACCTCTTCGAGGACGACGAGGAACTCGTCCTCGTGCCCGGGTACGGCGCCCACCCCGTGCTGCACCCCGTTGCTCAGGTGCGCACCTATTGCCAGTACCTGGTCGACTTTGTTCCTGGGCTGGCTTCCACGCCTGATCGTGTGACCGGCGTGGCATACCTGCACAACGCGACGGAGCACGGCGTCGCCGATCTGCGAGATCTGCATGAAGATTCGTTCGGGTCGCTGTTCACCGGTGAACGACGCTCGGAATTCCACGACTTCCTGTGCTCGCACCTTGACCCCTCGCGCTTAGGTGCACCGGCTGCCGATGAACTGCTCGCGATGCGTACCGGTCCCAGCCGGCAGCTCTTGGCGGTCGCGGCTGAGGAGATTCAATCGCGGGAGATGTTCACCCTCATCGCCGAGCAGCGCACGGCGTACCGAGCGGTGATGCATGCCGTCGAGCGGGCGCACGCGGCCGATCGCAAGCGAGTGATCGTCGTAACCGGCGG
>CALQEM020000209.1:0-6141 GCA_943329595.2 Bifidobacterium breve | reverse complement strand
CGGTGACCGTTTCGCGCAGGCCAATCGCTGCGCCAAACTGCAGCAGGCGTCTTCGGGAGAACCCACGGTTTGTCCCGCCAATCGTGAGTGCTGCGGTGCTGTCTCCGTACGGAAGTGTCGACGGGAGGTCATAGGCCGGCGCAACACGCCATTCGCCCTCCTCGTGCACGACGGAGAGATTTTTCGCGTGAAGGTCTCCGTTGCCGGTGAGCCAGGCGAAGCAGAACTGACGGTAGATCTCGCGCAAGGCCAGCAAACGTGCAGCGCAGTGCCGGGAAAGAGCCTCGGCGACTCGTTCAGAACTGACCGCGTACTTGTCGGCGGGGTAAAGGCCAAGAACCTGCGCTGCGTCCTCGACGGCTAACGACTTCGCTGACCCGTCGGGCATGCTCACCCGGTCGAACCGCTCGACGAGCAGACCGGGTCTCTCCGTCGCATCGAAAACGATGCGAGCGCTCACCACGGGGAATCGGGCGCGACGTGCCAGCCTGAGGAAGTAGTCCTCGTTCACGACCACGTGCGGGAACTCAGGTGGATCAACCTTGAGGATGTATCGCCTACCCGCCCGAGTGATGGGCACGGACAGTATTCGAGCCGAGGCTTTGTCCTGCACTCCTGCCAGCGCGACCAGGTCAACAATGCCCGCTTCACCGAGCACATCGGCAAAGCGCACCTCGTTGAAGTTCCGCTTGACCTCAACGAGTGGTCGTGGCGACTGCAGGTCGCTGCCCTCGGCCACAACGCGGACGTCGCCGACGGTGTCCGATCCGACGGCCAGTAACAGGGACAGGTCGTCGTCGGCGGATGTCTTCACAGCCCGGCGCAGGTTCGAGAGTCGACGGCCCTCCGGTAGAAGACCAGCAAAGAATGCTGGCACGGCGCCCGCCGAGAGGGTCCACGGCTCATCAGTCAGCGGTAACGTCGTGGCGACCGGTGCCCGTGCTGATCGCAGGTAGTCGTCGAGATAGCGGAACTCGACGCCGTCAGTTGTGCGTCGTAGACGTGCCGCGAGAACATCCCCCTTATACACGTCGGCGCTGAGAACTGACTTGGGGTCAGGCCTAGTCGAGGCCGCCCCGGCGGTCATTCGGGGACTCGCACTTGAGCCCTCAGGTCGAGCCCCAGCGCCTCAAGCACGGCGAGGACCTTGTCCATTCGGGCAGTCGCCTTGCCGTGTTCGAGATTGCGCACGAAGCGGATCGAGGTGCCTGAGAGTTCGGCAAGCTCCTGCTGCCCGAGTTTGAGTGCGGCGCGGCGCGAGCGCACGTCCTGCGCGAGCTGGGTCGCTGCCTGCGTCGCTTCCACCATGCCGCCACCTCCGATACCGGTACGATCGTGCCGCATTAGCCCACTTCATTTCATCGTCAGGGTCATTGTGTCATATACCGGCACGATCATGCCGATTTTCCTACTCAGCCGCTGGCTGCGGCCTGATTGGGGTTACACCGGCACGATCGTGCCTGTTCAACTCTGCGACTCTATGAAGAAGATTCGCCCTCAGAACCGCGGATCCCTCTGCGAGATTCAGAGGCCGTGTGCCGGCGGATGCCCCAGGTTGCGATGCAGCCGAATACGATGCTCGCGGCTCGGCGGGATGGGTGAGATTAGATCGCCGAGCACGTCGGCGAGCCGGCGACTGTGACCGCTGCCCTGGGCGTGAAAGCGTGCCTCGATAAACGCTTGCCGATGAGTGCCACCAGGAGCCAGGGTCGCAAGGTCTAGGGTCATGCCCCTCAAGGCGAGCCACTGGAAGAAGAAGACCAGTTGCGTGCGCGTGTTGCCCTCCCGAAACGGGTGAGCCACATTGAGTTCGCTCCACACCTCGGCCAAGTCCCCGACGAGCTCGTCGGTGAGCCCATGACTGCGACGGCCCAACCCGTCGAGGGCGGCAAGTTGGGACTGCACGTAGCGCACCAACTCCGGGCCGGCCTGGAAGTAGTCGTACGGGATGAGCGGCGCGGCTGGATCGCCGGGGGCGAAATGCAGGATGTCTGGCGCAGTCTTGCTCATCCGCCCCTCCGGACCGACGCGGATCTGGCCTGCCCAGACATAGACGGAGTGGAAGATCCGTCGATGCACCTCGCATAGGTGATCGAGGTCGAACTCACCCACGACGGGTTGCAGTGCCAACCCGACGATTCGGTTGCCGGACAGCTTCAACTCGGCGGCGAGCAGCTCGTCGACGCTGGTGAATCCCAGCCTGTTGCGCAGGACAGAAGTGCCTGGAATGAAGTAGTCATCCCAGCTGCGGAATTGACCCACCACCGCGTCAGTCGATGAACGAAATTCCGAAGTGAGCCATGATGCGCGCCTCACCCTCGTCATCGGTGATGGCCCCGGAGGCCACGTCGTGCCAGACGGATCGGGTGAACGGATCGGTGACTTCGTGACCGGCGGCACCTAGGGCCGCATCGGCTAGGGCAACCGCCTGCTCCACGGCCGCCGACGCGACCGTGGAAGGGTCATGAGGCTGCGCTGTCATGTCTTCCCTCCTCAGAATCGGGTTCCGTGCGCCAAGGTGCACTCTCGACCGGGTCCGTCAAACTTCACTTAGTCTACCGTGCAGACCTGAAAGGCTAGGCCCTCTCCGACATCGCCCGTGCTCTGAGATGCATGGGGTCTACCTCGGCGAGAACTGCCGAATCCTCCCCGCCTCCCCGTTCTGTGGTTCCAAGCGATGTCACTGCATGTCGCTTCACACCGCAGTTGATGTTGCATCGCACTAGAGAACAGGTGCGATGGTGGCCGACAGCGTGAGGAAGAGCTGGGAAGCAGTGTGGTGACGCGGTGGTTTAGGTCGCGTCCCACGGTATCGATCCGCTCGGTCTGCTCACCCGTCGGTTCGTGTCCGTGCGGGACTTCATGGGGCCACATCGTGGCCTCACACGGCATGTAGATCAACCAAGGGAGTCAGGTCAGGACCTCACGCGGGAACCTCGTCAGATTTTCTGAGTTTCTGAATTTCTGAATTTCTGACAGCGGTTCAACCCGGCGAACCCCGACTGGGGTCAACGGACGCCAAGGTCGACGACGACGAGTCCGTCGATTCCTTCGAAGTCGACTGGATTGGTCGTGTAGATCGGTAGGCCGTGTGCCAGGGCAGTGGCGGCGATCAGGGCGTCATACGCGCGGGCGGCTGGCTTACGGCCGCTCACGCGCAGGTTCGCGGCGACAGATCCGAAAGCTCGAGCAGTCCCACCGGGGTGCGTGTCACAGCGCCGGGTCCAGAAATTCGTCGAGATCGGCACGCAGTGCATTGAAGTCAATGTGCGGAATGTGCTTCCACCGTCGCAGAAGTTCTACCGCCGGAGTGCCCTCCGGTCCAAGAGGTCGCAGTTCGGCGACGGGCTTGCCCGCGCGGGTGACGGTGAAAGTCTGTCCGCCCTCGACTTGGTTGAGCACATCGCCACCATGGTTGCGTAGGTCCCGCACACTCACTTCAGTCATGGCACCAGTGTCCACGCGTGAGACTGCTTGGAGAAGCCCACAGAGTCGGCTTCCGAGAGGGAGTCAGACTTATGTTATATTGCCTGTACATTAATCTAACAAAGAGGAGAGTCGTGAGCACAGCGTCACTTGTGAGGGACCAGGTCGCCAGCACTCCGCGCGGCTCCTTCATGCGCTCCCGCGACTTCCCCGGATCGAGCTCGGCCGTGGACATGGCCCTGTCCAGGCTCGCATCAGAGCCTGGACCGCTGGTGCGCGTGGGACGAGGTGTCTATTGGAAAGGCGTCGATAGCAGGTTCGGTGCAGGGGCCCCGCCCGCTCTCGAAGCGGCTCTGGAAGTGGCAGGCCTAGGCTCCGGTCCGGCTGGCTGGAGCGCCCTGCGCTTCCTCGGGCTCACAAGTCAGCTTCCGGCACTGCCTCATGTTGCCGTACCGGGGCGCCAACCTGCCCTTCGCAATGCGCGGGTCTCCAAGAGAAGCAATGCCCTACGGGTCCTGTTGAACCCTGCCGAAGTGGCCGTTCTCGAGGTCCTCCGCGAGGACTGGTTGGGTCAGATCGATGGCGGCCATCAAGCTCTCGTTGAAGCCCTCCGGCGTCTGACCGCTGACGGACAGATTCGACCGGATTCGATCGCCGAGGTTTCTGCGCGCGAGTCGAGCCTGGTCCGACGGCAGTGGGCCTCCGAGAGTGCGTCGCTGTGAACGAATCACTGGTGCGACTACGCCAGCGACCGGACGACCTTCTGGCCCTCACCGCCGCGACTGCGGACGCGCTCGCGATCCCGGCTGAGTTTGTGGAGAAGGACTTCTGGGTGGTGGAACTTCTGCGTTCACTGTTCCAGCCTTTGGCAGTCAGTGCTGAAGTCACGGTTCTCTTCAAAGGCGGGACGAGTCTGTCCAAAGGGTTCGGCCTCACTCAGCGATTCTCCGAGGACGTTGACATCCTCGTGGTTCCCGCTGAGGGCATCGGCTCCGGTCGTATCGACCGAGAACTGAAGGCGATCATCAGCCGAGCGGGGGCGGACCTTGGGCTCGACGAGCCCCAGGTCAAGGTCGGGCCGTCAACCACAGGAGTCAAGCGCAACGCCCGATTCTTCTACTCAGCGAGTTACCCGGCCACCCGGGCAACCGAAGGTGTCTATCTTGAAATGGGTACGCGGGGAGGAACCCTGCCCGGACTGCAAGTGCGCCCGGTGACCAGCTACATCAGCCAGTTTCTGCTGAGTTCCGGACAGGCCGGCACCTTCGAGGAGGAACAACCCGTTCAGGCCGTGCTCCTTGATCCGATCAGGACCCTGTTCGAGAAGCTCTCCGCGCTTCACTCTGCAGCGATCGCCGCGGAGGCGGGGGACTCGTCGTCAATGGCGCGCGCCGGCCGCCACTACTACGACGTGCACGCACTCCTCGTGTCGGAAGGATTGATTGAGCGCCTGAGCGAGGTGTCGATCGTGGACATCATGGCCGATATAGCCGAGGTATCCACGCACAACGGCTGGGCATTCCACCTGCGGCCTGAGGCAGGGTTCGCTTCGAGTCCCGCCTTTGCAAGTCTTGGCCGGGCCGTCGATCAGGGCCGAGCCTCCTACCAAGCTGCGCTCGGCCTCATCTACTCGGAGCCGCCAACTTTCGAATCCTGCCTGGCCACGATCCAGCGCGCATCAGCCCACCTTTAGCTGGCCGGCGGCGGGCTCCGCGGTAGGCGATCTATTTCAGGTGGAGGGCGCGGGCGGGGTGCTCTCGGAAGTGCCCGTACTTCTGACGCGGGAACTCAGGTCGTGTCCCTTGAAGTGGTGCAGATCGTTCTGATCGTCCGCCGGTTCGTGTAAGTGCAGTACGCCGCGGTGCCATCATGACTCGCACAGCACGTGGATCAACCAGGGAGTCAGGTGAGGACCTCCCGCAGAAACATCGTCTGATTTTCTGATTTTCTGAAAATCTGACAGGAATTACACTCCTTCGGCCTCCTGGCGACGTGCCGTCAGGCATGACACGGACGACGCCGACGGTGTCCGATCCGACGGCCAGTAATAGGGACAGCCCGTCGTCGGCGGGTCCGACAAACTACCCCTAGGCTACGGCGCAGACCTCCTCCGACATCGCCCATGCTCTGAGATGCATGGGGTCGACCTCGGCCAGAACTGCCAGATCCTCCCCGCCTCCCCGTTCTGTGGTTCCAAGCGATGTCACTGCATGTCGCTTCACACCGCAGTTGATGTCGCATCGCACCAGAGAACACGCCGTCGCCACCCCACCATGCGAAATGCCCAGGGGGTTAACCCTGGGCATTTCACCGTGGGGTGAGTGACGGGACTTGAACCCGCGACATCCGCGACCACAACGCGGCGCTCTACCGGCTGAGCTACACCCACCATTGCCGCGTTGCCGCAGCGACTGCAGAGTCTACCCTCGCCCCGCTCGGGGCCCCAAGCCGGTGGACTAGTGGGCAGACTGCAGCAGCGCTTGCATCGAGCGCGCGTACCCCTGCGAGGTGTAGCTGGCCCCGGAGACGCCTGAAATCTCGCCGTTGTGCGTGACGGCCTGCTCGTTCAGGATCGGGACCGAATACTGGCTGATCATCTGCGAGCGGCCATCGCCGTCGGGGTACTGCAGTGCGTCGGCCGAGCACACCTTTCCGCCCGCCACATCGGCGGTGACCTGCACGGGTCCCCAACGAGTGTCGACGACAGGGCCCTTG
>CALQEM020000208.1:0-6176 GCA_943329595.2 Bifidobacterium breve | reverse complement strand
TGCTGCGAGTCTGGCTCTGGTGGCGGTGCGCAAGGAGAAGCTCATGGAGCAGCACATCGCTCTGGGCGAAACGGGGAAGTTTGCTGTGGAGGACTACCAGACCACCGTGCACGCGTCATTCCTGAGTCTGATGTCGGGTGCTCTTGCCTTCCTGCTGACCGGGATCGGGTGGCTCATGCTGATCGATGGCGGAGGATCCTCGGCCAAACTCGCGTGGGCCCTGTTGACTCTGGGATCGCTGCTGCTGGCGGTGGCGATCATCGCCCATATTGAGCACCTGACCATGTCAATTGGTCGCGCTGCCATCTGGCTCGGCGCGGCCGCCGCGGTGTTGAGCGCGCTGGGCAGCATTCCTGGCTATTTCGCTGCCACCGGCGACAACTCGATCGGTGGAGAATTGACCTGGATCATGTGGGGAGTCTCGTGCGTGCTCGCTGCTCTGGCCCTGGCCATCGTGGCCATGCGTCGACGGGCCCAGCGATCGCGAACCGCTGCTGCTTGACCGGCGGTGTTTGCTTGGTCATCGAGCTGAGCGCCCTTATCGGGGGCGACCCAACGCGATAGGTGCGTGCTTGGGTGCCCCCGATGGCATTCGTGCCGAGTAGGGCGGTGGGGCGGCGGCTCAGCCCATTGCGGTGAGGAGCAGTTGGCGATCAGCAGGCAGCACCGACGGCGAATCGCGCACGAGCGCAACCGCATCAGCGGGCCACGGCGCGAGCGTGAGAGCGAAGCTCAGCCTCAGGATGGGGTCGGCCAGTGTCAGCAGCGCGCCCGTGTCGCGGGTATCGGCCCACTCGCGGGCGTGATCGACAACGACCTCGGGAATCGAGCGGGCCAGCTCGACCAGCAGGGTCATGTGCTTGAGGGGTGAGTCCGACACGGCGAGTCGCTGACCGAGCGCCTCGATCGCCGTGGCATCGCCACGTCGCACGCATCGTGCGGCAACCCGGTACACCTCGTCTGCGAGAGTCGACGGGCCCGACGACGCGAAGCCAGTCGGCGCTACGGCCAGCAGCTGCCCTGCGGAATTGATGGCCTCGACCAGCGCGGTCGCGCTGAGGTGATCGACCACCTGGTCGAGGCACAGGGTGGCACCCGTGCGGACAACTGGATCCGGGTCGCTCAGCAACTCCATGAGCGCGACGCCGACCTGCTTCCTCCGAGGGCCGTCGCATTGGCGCACGAGCGCCGCCACTGAGTCACGGTCGTCGACGGCAGCACGCATGTCGTCGGGAGGCACGCCAAACCCGCGCAGCGTGTCTCGCACCAGAGCCGTGCTCACCTCCATGCGCCCATCGTGACGCATTCTCGCTAGCGTTGAGGCATGTTCGCGGTGAGGCAGGCACGTCAATTCGACCGCGCGGCGGTGGTGGCCACGGTGGTCGAGGCCTTCCGTGACGATCCCGCGTGGGAGTTCATGCATGCCCCTGACTACGACCTAGTGGCCCCGCTCCTAGCCGGGGCACTGTTCGACCTGAGGGTCGATGCCGGCGACGTGTGGGTCGTAGACGACTGCTCGTCGGTGGCGATGTGGGAGCCACCGGGTGGAAACTCGTTCTCGTCGGGCGTCGCCGACGACGTGTGGCGCCACTATCGCGAGGTGTCGGGCGAGGCTGCCTGGCTGCGCCTAGCCGAGTACGACCGCGCGGTCGACGCGGTGCGGCCCTCTACGCCGTACTGGTACCTCGGCGTACTGGCGACCCGACCCGAGCGGCAGGGGCGGGGACAGGCTCGGGCCATCCTCACGCCGGTGGTTGAGCTGGCCGATCGTGACCGGCTCGACTGCTGCCTTGAGACCTCGAAGCCCTCGAACAAGCCGCTCTACGCCCGTCTCGGCTTCATGCCCGAAGCCGACATCGAGGTGAGTGGTGGCCCACCAACGTGGTGGCTGCGTCGCCCTCCGGCATGAGTGAGGTCGCCGAGCGGGCCGCGCGCACGTGGGAAGTGACGCTCGATGAACTGGCCGTGAGTGGCACGAACGAGGTGTGGTTCGCCCGGCGCGGCGACCACCACGTTGTTGTGAAGGCGGGCAACCGCGAGGCGCGACGACGCGAGGCCGTGGCGCTGGCGGCGTTCTCCCATTCGTCTGCTCGGCTGCTTGAGCATGATGCACTGCACGGCGTGCTGCTCGTCGAGCGAGTACTCCTCGGCGACGACCTCCTTCCACTCGCGCGAGTCGATGATGACGCGTCAACAGCGATCATCGGGCGACTGGTGCGCAGTCTCCATAGCGAGCAGTTGCCGCTCGACGCTGGTGCGCTCCCGCCCCTCGCGTCACTGGGTGAGGTGTTTGAACGGAGCGACGACCCTCGCCTGCCAAGCGCGCTGGTGAGGAAGGCGGCCAGCCTCTTCGCTGAATTGACTGCCGATGCCCACGGGGTGGTGCTGCACGGCGACCTGCACCACTTCAATGTGGTGCGTGATGGTGTCGGCGACTCTGCCGACCGCTGGCGCGCGATTGATCCGCATGGCTGGGTGGGCGACCCCACCTTCGATACCGCACCGATGCTCGCCAACCCGCGCGCGCTCACGCTTGCGGAGTCGCCCGACGTTGCACTCCTTGTGTCAGCTGCCGCCGCCGAGCGACGCATTGCGATTCTTGCTGAGGCCACCAGCTTCGAGCGCGATCGCATCCGGGCGTGGGCCTTCACAGCCGCGGTGATCGCCGAGCTCTGGATGGTCGAGGACCATAACCTCGTTCACGGTGCACCGCTTGCCCTAGCCGAGGCCCTCGCGCCGACCGTGTGAGACGGTGTGCCCATGCCTGACTACTTTCGCGACAACCGTGAGTCATGGGACGATCGCGCCCCCGCCCACGCGACCTCTCCCGACTACGCCGTTCATCGCTTCGTCAGCGACCCCACCTTCATTAGCGACGTGGTTCGCTTCGATCTACCGTTGCTCGGCGACATCACCGGACTGCGCGGGGTTCACCTGCAGTGTCACATCGGAACCGACACCGTGTCGCTGGCGCGTTTGGGCGCGCGCATGACCGGCCTCGACTTCTCGGGCGTCTCCGTTGAGCAGGCGCGGCTACTCGCCAAGTCGGCGAAGTCCGACACTGACTTCGTCGTGGCCGACGTGTACGACGCCCGCGAGGTGCTCGGCACCGACGAGTTCGACCTCGTGTTTACCGGAGTCGGCGCCCTGTGCTGGCTGCCCGACATCGAGCGCTGGGCCGACGTGGTGCGGTCGCTGCTGGCGCCGGGGGGAAGGCTCTTCCTGCGCGAGGGGCATCCGATGCTGTGGGCCATCGACGAGGAACGGGCCGACGGCCTGCTTGTGGCCGACTACTCCTACTTTGAGCAGGCGGAGCCGGTGACGTTCTCAGGCGGAGGAACCTACGTGCAGACCGAGGCTGAGTTCACCCGCAACGTGAGCCACACCTGGAACCATGGGCTCGGCGAAATCATCAACGCCCTGCTACGCCGAGGACTCGTGCTCGACTCGCTCGACGAGCACCGCAGCGTGCCCTGGGAGGCCCTGCCCGGCCGCATGACCAAGGGCAACGACGGCGAGTGGCAACTGAGCGATCGACACGACCGACTTGCGCTGAGCTACACCCTTCGGGCACACCTGTCTGTCGACTAACCTGCGTTGAATGGCACCCGATGAGATCACCACCGACCTGTCGCCCCGCCGCTGGCTCTCGCTGCTGGGCATCTGCTTGGTCACTGCCCTCGTATGGTTTACGGCGACCGACATCTCCATCGCGCTGCCGGCCATCGGCAAGGAGTTCGTCGGCACCTCGATGGACACCCTCCAGTGGGCCGTTAACGGATACTTCCTGGCGGGCGCGCTCATCATCGTGGGCGGCCGCATCGGAGACGTCGTCGGCCGCCGCCTGATCTTCGGAATTGGCACGCTGCTCGTGATTGTGGGCTCGGTGGTCGCCGGAACCTCGCACACCGCCACGATGCTCATTGTCGGGCGCGTGATCGAGGGCATCGGAGCCGCGGCGATCCTTCCCACCGCGCTAGCCATGGTGGTGGTGCTCTTCCACGGGCGCGAGCGCGAAACCGCTATCGCCACGTGGATCGCGGTGTGCTGGGGCGCGCAGGCGCTCGGCCCACTGGTCGGCGGAATCCTGATGCAGGTAGGCGACTGGCGCTGGATCTTCTGGATCAACATCCCGGTGGGGGTCGTGGCTCTCATCCTCACCTGGTGGGCCACTCCTGAGACCCGGCAGCAGGGGGGCAGCCGGTCAATCGACGTGCCCGGCACGGTCACCCTCGTGGGCGGTATTGGCCTCATCTCGTACGGCCTCACGGTGGCCGACAACTACTCGACCAGCATCCTCGCTCTCATCTTCGGCGGCGCCATCGTGCTGCTCGTGCTCTTCGTGCTGATTGAGCGGCGGGCCACGGCTCCCGTGGTGGTGCTCAGCATCTTCAAGAAGGGCCGCTTCGACGGCGCCGTGCTGGCCAACTTCATCGCGAACTTCGTATTCGGCGCGGCGATTTTCTTCATGGCCCAGTACCTGCAGGTGGTCGAGTTGAAGACTCCGCTCGAGGCCGGGTTGCTCCTGCTTCCGGCCACCATCCCCATCCTGCTGGTGAACCCCATCGGCACGGTGTGGGCCCGCAAGATCGGCCCGGGCATTCCCACCTTTATCGGCATGGCCCTGCTGGTCGTCGCCGCCTACCTCATGACCAACCTTCAGGGGTCGTACGAGCAGTTGCTACTGCCTTTCGCGCTCATCGGAATCGGCATTGGCCTGCAAATCACGCCGTGCGCGGTGGCGGCCACCGAGAATCCCGGCGATGCCGGCGAGGGTGTGGCCTCGGGCATCTACAAGGCGTCGAGCATGATCGGTGGGTCGCTCGGCGTCGCAGCGTGCACCGCGGTGTTCCAGGCTGCCTCGCGCTCTGATCTCACCGGCCTGATCGCCACCGTCAAGCCCCCAATCTCGCCCACCGAGGCACAATTTGAACTCTTCCTCGGCGCGCTCACGGGCGGTCCGGGACTCGAGGAATTGCAGCAGGCCTACCCGCAGGTGCAGCAGGGGATTATCTCCGTGTTCGACTCGGCCGTTGGATCAGCGATGTGGCCATCGATCATCGCCGCAGCTATTGGTGCGGCGCTCGCATTGCTGCTCCTCCGCGGCGTCACTGTTCCGGACGAGGACACGATCAACTAGCCCCGGGCGGCTGGCGTCACGGCGCACGCGTCGGTCGAGCCTGGCAGGCGCTGCCGATTCGCTGCGACGATTTCGTAGCAGCGGTCGACGAGCCACGCGGCTCCGGGCCGTGACATCAGGCGCGCAATCGCAGGCCACGGGTGGGGAGCGGTGGCGAGGGCCCGACATACGGCTCGGCCGCCTGAGGCCTCGACCCGTCCGTCGACCACCCACTGCACAGCTGTCTGGCACTCTCGCTCGGTCAGCCCGAGGGGCGCGATATCAACCGACTGCCAGGGCACGAGCGCGGCCGACGGGCGGATGCTGCGCCGCGCCCAAGCTGCGCTCGACATGCAGAAGGCGCAGTCCCCGTCGACGAGGAGTATGCCGGGTGTGCTCATGCCCTCAGGGTAGGCGTGTCGACGGATCGGTGCCCGCTCAGTCAACATCGCTCTAGGGAAGCAGCACGTTCAGCAGGCCACAAGCGCTCGGCTGCCAACCCTGTTTCCCGAGGTTCATCAGGATGGGGGACACCGAATGACATGGGTGGCATTCGTTGTCTAGAGTGGGGACACCCCCCCGCAAGGGGTGCTTGGTGCGGTGGCGATTAGCTGATGATGGCCCTTGGAAAGATGAGGAGATGACATGGAGCTCGCGCGATCGTTGCCTGACGAGTCGGTGGAGCACGTGAGCGAGCGCGACCTGCAGATCCTCGAGTTTGAACGCCAGTGGTGGAAGTACTCCGGGGCCAAGGAGCAGGCGATCCGTGACCTGTTTGACCTCAGCCCCACTCGGTACTACCAGGTTCTCAATCACCTGATTGACTCGCCAGCAGCCCTCACCGCTGACCCCATGCTGGTCAAGCGGCTGCGACGCCTACGTGAGACCCGTCAGCGGGCTCGCTCGGCCCGCCGCCTCGGAGCGGAGAACTGACCAAGTCCTCGACGCCGGCTGCGCGCGGGAGGCTGGTGCTCGTCATCGTGGTGCTGCTCGCCGTGGCGCTATCGGTGCGCTGGGCGTGGTCGACCTACCAGAGCCAGCCGGCCGGCCGCACCCC
>CALQEM020000207.1:0-6185 GCA_943329595.2 Bifidobacterium breve | reverse complement strand
TTCGCCGATCGTGCCCAGCCATCGGAGAGCGTCACGGCTGCTCCGAGCTTCGCCTCGGCCAGGGCGCGTATCCGGTCAGCGAGCTCCGAAGCCGTGAGCCGCACGGCGTGACCGGCGAAGTACGTGCCTCGTGAGGCCCACTGCCCCAGCTCGAACGGGCTCGCGGCCGTGTCGGCGAGAGCGACGTGCACGTCGTCAGGCTTCAGTCCCAGCTCCTCCGCGACGACCTGTGCGAGTGCCGTTGCCTGATGGGTGCCGATGTCGATCGAGCCGAACCGCAGCCGCACGCGGCCGTCGGCGAAGACGTCGATGGCCGCGGACGAGCGGTTGGCATCCATCCGGCCCCCGTTGTCGCCGCTGCCGTGGATTCCGGCCGCAACCCCAAGGCCGCGGTAGGGCCTGCGATCCACACGCTTCGCGGTCCACCCGATCGACTCGCGGACCGCCTCCAGGCATGCGGTGAGACCCGAGGAGCCGATCAGCCCTCCTCCGAGGGTCCTCTGCCCGCCGTGGTTGGCGTTGCGCAGTCGAAACTCGATCGGATCTACACCCTGCAGTTCCGCGAGCTGGTCGACGAGCACCTCCGACGCCATCGCGACCTGGGGATAGCCCAGGCCACGCATCTGGCCTCCGGGAACGGTCGCTGTGTCCACGAGGCTCGAGTCCCACCGGACTCCGACCGGTCGGTAGAGCCCCCCAAGTCCGAGCAGGGCGACCTCCATCACGAAGGGGCCGGTCATGTTGTACGCGCCGTTGTCCATCGTGATGGTGGTGTCGAATCCGAGGATGCGGCCGTCTGCCGACGCGTGACCGGTCATGGAGGTCGTGAATCCGTGGCGGCTCCTCAGCGTGGACATGTCCTCCTCGCGCGTGTAGGCCAACACCACGGGCCGACCACACCGCAGGCTCAGCATCGAGGCCAGCACCTCGTACTCGCAGGTCCTGGAACGGGCACCGAACGCGCCCCCGACGGCGGACTCGCGACAGATCACCTGACCGGGATCGAGGTCGAGGAAGTCCGCCACCAACTCCGAGACGATTCGTGGGACCTGTGTCGTCGTCCACAGTTGCAGGCACTCGGCTTCGGCATCCCAGGAGGCGATGCACGCCGACCGCTCCATCGGCAGTTGCGCCACGCGCGGATAGCGAAACGTGCCGCTGACCCCGGAATGGGATGAGGAGAGGACGGCATCGAAGTCACCATGAGTGCCACGGCTGCGCACGGAGACGTTGCGCGTGCCGGTATCGCGCTCGTGGAGGCTCTCGGCACCGGGAGCCAGTGCCTGGCCGACGGTCGTCGGGGCCGTGCGAACTCGATAGCGGACATCGACGAGGCGTGCCGCCCTCCGTGCGGCTCGAGGCGTCTCGGCCGCGACGACGGCGATCTCCTCCCCGATGAAGCGCACTCGATCCTTCGCCAAGGGCCGGCGATCGCTGAATGGCAGCCCCGCGAAGTACATGTGCTCCCCGAAGTCCGCTGCGGTGATGACTGCGTGCACCTCGGGGGCGGCGGCCGCCCGGGTCACGTCCACCGAGAGCACGTCCGCCAGCGGGTGCGGTGAACGATGGATGGCCGCCCACAGGGGTGGCGAGTCCAGCTCGCCGGCGAGCTGGTCGAGCACGAAGCGCGAGGCCCCGGAGGTCTTGTCCCGCCAGTCCAGCGGCCACCATCGCGCCCCGATCTGAGTCACGGGGTGCCCTCGTTCGCCCACAGCCCTCGCCGACGCGCGCAGAGCTCGATGGCAGTGACGATCTGGGCGTAGCCCGTGCAGCGGCAGATGTTTCCGCTCAGTGCCTCGGTGACGTCGAGACGACGCAGCGATCCCGGCGTCGCACGCCTGAGCAGTGCTTCGGCGCGGACGATCTGGCCCGAGGTGCAGAAGCCGCACTGAAAGCCGTAGGCCTGGGCGAAGCTCTCGCGCAGGTCCAGTGACGTGTCGGCGAGGCCCTCGACCGTCGTGACGTCGGAGTCGACTTCCACCGCGAGGAGCATGCAGGACATGACCGGCTTGTCGCCGATCATGACGGTGCACGCCCCGCATTCCCCGCGACCGCACGACTCCTTCGTGCCCGTCAATCGGAGTGTGTGCCGGAGGACTGACAGGAGGGTGTCACCAGGCTTGACGAGGACCCGGTGCCTCTCGCCGTTGACCGTCAGGTCCAGTTCCACGCCGGCTCGCTCAGTCGTCGTCACGACGAGTGCCCGTGAGCCCAAACAGAACCCTGGCCGTGCCGCTGCGGATCAGCTCGACGTCTGTGGCACTCAGCTGTGCCGCGTCGAGAGTCTGCACCGATCGTTCTGCCGCCCAGAAGGGCTCATCACTGCCGAACATGATGCGATCAGCGCCGAAGGTCTCGACGGCCAGCCGGAGCGCTGACGGCGACTCGCAGACACAGTCGACATAGAGGCGGCGCAGGTGCTCTGATGGGCGCCCGGGGAAGGGCAGGTCGATGCCCATGAGCTCGAACTCGTAGTCGAAGCGTCCCAAGAGGAGAGGGATCGTGGATCCGACATGAGGCAGCAGCAGCTTCAGGTCTGGATGGCGGTCGTAGACGCCGCTGACGACGAGGCGAGCAACGCACGCGGTCGTGTCAAACAGGAAGCCCAGGGTGGTCATGAGCCCCGCCGCGTCGACGGCAGCTCGGTCGATGGGCAGCGTCGGGTGGATGACGAGCGTGACGTCGTTCTCGGCAGCGGCGGCAAAGAGGGCGTGGTACTCGGGCCCGTCGAGAGGTCGGCCCTCGGCGTTCGACAGCAGTTGCGCCCCAGCGAGACCGAGGCCCGCGGCCCGCAGCAGTTCATCCGCTGCCGCATCGGGATGCTGGAGGGGGAGTACCGCGAGACCTCGAAGCCTGCCGCCGGTGCTCGGGGAGAGTGCCGCGAGTTCATCGTTCGCGTCGCGTGCCACCGCAATGCTGTCGGCACGGGAGAGTCCGGCGACGCCCGGCGGCGGGACGCTGAGAAGCCTGGTGGAAATCCCCTGGGCCTCCATGCGGGCCAGGTGGCCGTCCAGGTCGACCAGACCTGGCAAGAGGGGGTAGATCAGGCCGCTGCCACAGTCGACGAGCGACTCCCCATCGAGCAGTCGCGGTGACTCTGAGCGCAACCGCAGGGCGTGGATGATGGCGTCCGGCAGGTGATGCGCGTGAACGTCGATGATCGGTGACATTGGTGTCGTCATTCCCGTCCCTGGGGTCTCCTAGCGCGGGCCTGGGTACGCAGCGCTCTCATGGTCCTTTCGTCGAGCGAGACGTGCTGGTGCTTGGCTTCCCCCTGATCACGTCGCCGATTGTGTCATGCGGACGTCGTCTACCTGCGCCCATGTCATCAAGCATGTCCTCGCCACCGTGAGGAGTGACTACCGTGCCAGCACGGTGGTGGGAATCTCCCCGGTCTGGGAGCGTGGCCGCGTCGACTGCGTCGTGGTGTGACGCTCACTCATTGGGAATCGAGGATTCATGACTCAGCCGCATGCCAAGGTCCGTCGAATGCGATGGGCGGCAGCTTCAGCAGCACTGGTGGGTGCCTTAGTGATCACGACCGGCGGGCTGAGTTCGGCCGTGCCCGTAGCGTCGAACTCACCGTGGTACCCCTCACTCAGCTCATTTGAGCACTTCGACTCAGCTCGCTCGCACGTGTTCTCGCAGGCCTACTTCGGGGGTTCCCTCTCGGGCAAGAACGTGGTCACGTCACGTCAGTCTGCGACCGATCAGTACCCATCGGGCTACAACATGGTCTACAAGGATGCCTCGCACGCCTACATCTATGGCGGCGGCTACGGAAACTACCCCGGGTCTGTCGGCGCCTTCGTCGATCAGGTTGACCCGGTCACGCTGGCATCGGTGTGGCACACCCAACTGATGGACTTCACCACCACCGATCCGGGAGTCTGGGACTACCCCGGTGTCATGGGAATGCTGAGCGACGGCAACCTCTACGTGACCTACAGCCACAAGCTGGCCAAGATCGACCCGACGGACGGGCACGTCATCGCCACGCTCGACCTGCCCTACAACGTCAATGCCGATCCCAACAACGCGTCGTACAACGGCTTCAACGCGACGTCAGACGGCGTGCTGGTCTTCAAGTCGGTGTACCGACCTTACGGTTGCACCGCCCAGGGCCCGACTGCCCTCAGCCCGGCCATCTGCCCGGCCAACCCGTCGGCCGCGACTCCCACCACGACTGGGTGGGTTCCCCCGTCGGAATTCGTGAGTGTCGATCCCTTCACGATGACGGTGCTTCACCAGTTGACGCTTCCGGCGCCCGCGGGCGCACGTCCGACCGTCGCACGGTTCAACGGGAAGAACTACGCCTACCTCGTTGAGGGATACGGACCCTGCAAGGCTGTTCGATACGAAGTCGGCAGCGACGGAACTCTCACACTCGACCCCACGTGGGCTCCGCTCGTGACTCAGGTAACAGGCCAGACTGCCACTACGTCACTGGTGGTACTCAAGGATTGGGTCGCAGTAGCGAACAACTCGATCAAGACGACGGTGCCCATGAGCGTCACAGCCATCAGTCAGGCAGATGCCACCAAGATCGTTTCGATGCAGCCGTTCGCAACGGACACGCCTGACCCCTGGCTGGTCTCAGAACTTGGCGGAGCAACCAGCATGGTGGGTGCCTCGCTGTCGGCCGACGCGTCGAGCAACCTGCTCTACGTGTTCGACACCGTGCCGCGCAAGATCGCGGCACTGCGACTCTCGGTCAATGGACCTACTCCGAAGTTGACCACCGTGTGGAAGAAGACTCAGACCACCACCGAGTTCACCCTGCTCATCGGTGATGCGCGCCACCGGGTCCTGGTCTCGACCGATATTCCCACCGATGAGGTGCCCGGCAGGAATGCCAATGGCATGGCGGTGTGGCGCGATGCCGCAACGGGCCGCGAACTCGCCCGTTCAGCGGTCATCCCCGCGATGACGTGGGGTTCGATGATTCAGCCGTTCTACAACGGCGATCTCATGTGGGAGGGCGAACTCGGCACTCTCTACCGGCTCAGCCCGCGTAAGGCGCACCACAAGCACAAGTAGTCGCACGAGGGGAGGCCTCCACCGGGTTCAACGGTGGGGCCTCCCCTTGCTTCCTGCGGCGCCGGACGTTCCGTGGATCGCGGCCAAGCCCGCTGGGTCTTGGGGGGACTCGCCAGGTGTCCCGTGAGGAAGACCCACCCATCCCGGAGTGATACCGAAGTGGTATCGTTGACGAATGTCACTCACGCTGCGCACGGACGCTGAACTTGATGCCGCCCTCAGCGCTCTGGCGGAAGCTGAGGGCACTTCTCGGCAGGAAGTGATCCGCCAGGCTGTGCTCGACCGGTTCGAGCGCACTATCCACGCCGCGCGCGTGACCGAGTCCTCTGAGCGACTGGCCGCGCGGTGGGGGGATGTTCTCGAGCGACTCGGCAGCGTATGAGCGAGAAGGTCGAGTACCTGCATCTCGACGATCTGCTCGGTCTGGTTCGCTTGCTGAATGCGGGTCCTGTTCGTGATGTGGGACTTCTCGATGGTTGCGTTGGACGACCGCGCGCCAGCGCGTTCGGGGTTGATGCCTACGTCGATGTGCCGTCGAAGGCTGCTGCGCTGCTGCACTCGATCGCGCGCACCCATCCGCTGGTCGACGGCAACAAGCGGCTGGCGTGGCTGGCCACGGTTGTGTTTCTCGACATCAACGGGTGGACCGTGCAGCTCGACGACGATGGGGCCTTCGATCTGGTGATGGATGTCGCTCAACACGACCGTGAAGTCGCCGACATCGCGCCTCGGCTCCTAGCGATTCAGGCCAAGTAGGAACCCTCAGGGTGTGACCGGCAGGTATCGGCCGATGGTGGCTCCGATGTCGTACCCCGGTGTCACACTTCGCCCATGGACATCGCCCTTATCGCCCTCGTGGTTGTGCTCGTGCTTGTTGTGCTGGTCCTCGTGCTCCGGCGCCCGGCGCCGGCGGCTCCGCCCCCCGCTCCGCTTGACCTCGAACCCTTCCTGGCTCCCATCCGCGAGCAGTTGCAGGCCGTGGTCGGGCAGGTCGGTGCGGTGCAGGCCAACGCTGAGGGTCAGTTCGGAGTGCTGGGGCAGCAGTTGCGCACGATAGCCGAGCAGAACGCGAAGCTGGAGGTGCAGGGTGCGCAGCTCGGCGAGGTGACCACGCGAATCTCCACGGCGTTGCAGGGCACCGGGGT
>CALQEM020000206.1:0-6197 GCA_943329595.2 Bifidobacterium breve | reverse complement strand
GTTGACATAACTCTGAGTCTCATGTAGAGGTTGAGAGTTCGGCGGTGGCGATTCCCCGGCACCCGGCGACTCCTGCGGTTCCCCGCGGAAGACCGTGGGGCGCCCGGCACTCCCGGGTGACATGACAACTCGCGCGAGGCTGTGGGAGGCCCAGCGCGGGTCGGCGGAAGGAACTACTCGTGGCTACACCGCAGAACTATCTGGCGGTCATCAAGGTCGTCGGAATTGGCGGAGGCGGCGTCAATGCCGTGAACCGCATGATCGAAGTGGGCCTCAAGGGCGTCGAATTCGTCGCCATCAACACCGATGCCCAGGCACTTCTCATGAGCGACGCCGATGTGAAGCTCGACATCGGACGTGAGCTCACCCGTGGGCTCGGCGCCGGCGCCGACCCCGACGTAGGCAAGCAGGCGGCCGAGGACCACGCCGACGAGATCGAAGAGGTCCTCAAGGGGGCCGACATGGTCTTCGTCACCGCTGGTGAGGGCGGTGGCACCGGAACCGGTGGCGCCCCCGTGGTTGCCCGAATTGCCAAGTCGCTCGGAGCGCTGACCATCGGCGTTGTGACCCGCCCCTTCGGATTCGAGGGACGTCGCAGGGCTGGGCAGGCGGAAAACGGCATCGAGCGCCTGCGCGATGAGGTCGATACGCTCATCGTGATTCCCAATGACCGACTGCTCGCACTGTCAGACAAGGCGATCAGTGTCATCGACGCTTTCCGCCAGGCCGACCAGGTGCTGCTGCAGGGTGTCAGTGGGATCACCGACCTCATCACCACCCCCGGCCTCATCAACCTTGACTTCGCTGACGTGAAGAGCGTCATGTCAGGAGCAGGCAGCGCACTGATGGGCATTGGCTCCTCGCGCGGCGACGATCGAGCCATCGCCGCGGCCGAGATGGCCATCTCGAGTCCTCTGCTCGAGGCCAGCATCGAGGGCGCACATGGGGTGCTGATGTCGATCAGTGGCGGCAGTGACCTCGGCCTGTTTGAGATCAACGAGGCGGCCCGACTCGTGGCCGATGCCGCCCACCCCGACGCCAACATCATCTTCGGTGCCGTCATCGACGACACGCTCGGCGATGAGGTGCGCGTGACCGTGATCGCGGCGGGCTTCGACGGTGGGCTTCCGCAGACCCGTCGACCCGCCAGCGCGGCGGGCCGGCGCCCGTCAACTGACGAGCCAGTCTCGGGTATCGACGCTGCCTCGGCGGCTGCGGCGGCCGTGGGTGGCACAGGACCCTTCGGTGTCACCAACAGCGAGACCCGTCCCAGTACGCGGCCCAAGGTTGAGCCACCTCGCCGCGTGGTCTTCGACGACACGTCCGACGACGACCTCGACGTGCCCGACTTCCTCAAGTAGTCGAGCGCGTGGTTGAGGGCTTGCGTGGCGCGTCCGGCCGGGTGCGGTGGATGTTCACCGACCGGTCGGGCGGTGTGAGCACGGGGGCTCACGCAAGCCTCAATCTGGCCGACCGGGTCGACGACGATCCTGGCGCGGTCAGCGACAACCGGGCGCGAGTCGCGGTGTCGATGGGGGTCGCCCCTGACCGACTGGTGGTCATGGAGGCGTGCCACGGCATCGTGGTGAGCGTTGTTGAGTCTGGCGTCGATCCGCTGGTGTCCGGGGTCGACGCACTGGTCACCCGCGAGAGCGGCCGCGCTCTGGCGGCACTGGCCGCCGACTGCCTGCCCATCGTGCTGCACGACTCGGGCTCGGGGATTGTCGGAGTCGTGCACAGCGGGTGGGTGGGCGTTCGCGACGACGTCGTGGGCGCCGCCCTCGATGCCATGGCAGTGCTGGGAGCCGTGAGCGTGAGTGCTGTCATTGGCCCGGCCGTGTGCGGCCGCTGCTACGCGGTTCCTATCGAGCGGGTGGCCGAGGTCGCTGACAGGTTTCCCGAAGCTGCCTCCGTGACCCTCGACGGGCGTGCTGCCCTCAACCTTCCCGCCGCGGTAGCCGCGCGTCTGGTGCGAGCGGGAGTCGAGGTGGCCGACGTGGGCGTGTGCACGGTCGAGTCGTCGGTGCACTTCTCCTACCGGCGCGACCATGTCACCGGGCGTCAGGCCGCGATCGTCGTGCTGGAGGCGCCATGACCCCCGATGAGCGCCGGATTGAACTGGCCACCAATCTTGCCGAGGTGCGCGAGCGGATTGCGCTGGCCGCTACCTCAGCTGCTCGGTTGCCCGACGAGGTGATGTTGGTCGTGGTTACCAAGACGTGGCCCGCCGAGGATGTCGCGCTGCTCGCGTCGATGGGCGTGTGCGACGTGGCAGAGAACCGTGACCAGGAGGCCGCGCCGAAGGCGGCCGCGCTGGGCATGCTGGGCGGACCTGTCGTGCGCTGGCACTTCATCGGCCAGCTTCAGCGCAACAAGGCCAGGTCCGTCGCCCGTTACGCCGACCAGGTCGAGTCTGTCGACCGCGAGTCACTGGTGGCTGCTCTGTCGGCCGCACGCGATCCGGAGCAGCCGCTCGACGTGCTGATTCAGGTGTCCCTCGACGGAGAGGTGGCCCGTGGCGGCTCCCTGCCCGACGACGTGCCACGACTGGCAGACCTCGTCGAGTCGACATCGTCGCTGCGTCTGCGCGGGGTCATGGCGGTGGCTCCCCTCGACGAGGACCCCAGGCGGGCTTTTGGCCGACTCAGAGAGCTCTCGGAGCGGCTGCGAGAGTCGCACCCGGGGGCCGACCGCATCTCGGCTGGCATGAGTGGTGACCTGGAGGCGGCGATCGCCGAAGGGGCGACACAGGTGCGCATTGGCACGGCGGTCCTCGGACACCGGCCTTCTCTCAGGTAGCCTTGACCCGACAGGCGTTCGGCGTGACCCACCGTCGGTGGTGCGCGCGACTGAGTGATGAACCATGAGGAGGCCCGATGGCCGGCGGCATGCGCAAGATGGCGGTCTACCTCGGACTTGTTGAGGAGGACCACCTCGACGACGTCGACGACGACTACTACGAGAGCGCGCCCTCCTTCGAGGATCGCTACGGCAGCCGTGACGTGCGCTCGGTCCGCACGGTCGAGCCGCAGCGTTCCGAACCTCGCAACGTCGAGTCGCGCTCGAGTCGCTCGTCGGCGCGCCTCGACGACACCGATGCCCTCGCCAGGGTCGAGCGCCCCGGAACCCGGCGTCCTACCCCCACACCGTCGGTTGCTGACGGGCACTACCGCATCACGGCCCTGCACCCGCGCACGTACAACGACGCTCGGCGAATCGGTGAAGAGTTCCGCGAGGCGACTCCGGTGATCATCAACCTCAGCGAGATGGACGATTCAGACGCCAAGCGCATCATCGACTTCGCCGCCGGGCTGGTGTTCGGGCTCCAGGGCACGATCGAGCGTGTGACCAACAAGGTGTTCCTGCTGTCGCCGGCCAATGTCGATGTCGGGGCCGAAGCACGCGCACAGATCGCCCAAGACGGGTTCTTCAACCAGAGCTGACCCCTAGGCCGTCGCGCACCGTCGCGCTGGTCATTCAATCCGGAAGTTGAGGCAACCCTCGGTGTCAATGGTGGGTCAGGTTCTGTCGACCGTCCTGTGGCTGTACCTCTTGGTTCTGCTGGCCCGAGTGGTGATTGACCTCGTCATGATGATGTCTCGCGACTGGGTGCCCCGCGGTCCGGTGCTTCTGGTGGTCGAGGCGGTCTTCACCGTCACTGATCCGCCGCTGAGGCTGCTGCGAAGGTTCATTCCGCCGCTGCGCCTCGGTGGCGCCGCGCTCGACCTGTCATTCCTCGTGCTGTTCATCATCATCAACGTGCTGCTTGCCCTGGTGCGGTACCTCTAGGGCGTCGGTTCGGATTTTTCTTCTCACTATTCTGTAGGCTTATCACCATGCCGCTTTCCCCTGACGACATCCGAGCCAAGCAATTCGCCACCGTTCGGTTCAAGGAGGGCTATCGGCTCGAGGAGGTCGATGCCTTCCTCGACGAGATCGAGGCCGAGATCGCCCGGCTGACCTCCGAGAATGCGGAGCTGCGGTCTCAGGTGGCTCAGGCCCCGGTGGCCGCCAGTCGGCCGCTGTCGGCAGATCTCTCTGCGATGGCCGCGCCGGCGAGCGCCGCAGTGGTGGTGGCATCCGATCCCACGGTCGAGATGGCGCGGCTGCTGCAGCTGGCTGAGGCCACCGCGCAGGCACGGGTAGCGCAGGCAGGAGATGAGGCCGAGGCCATCCTGATGCGCGCCAGGGTCGACGCCCAGCGCTCGGTCGAGGACACTGCGGCCGAGCGGGCAGCGCAGGAGCGTCGGGTCGAGGAGCTCCGGCTGTTTGAGCGCGAGTACCGCACGAGGCTTCGGGCCTACCTCGCCAGTCAATTGCACGACCTCGACGCCGCGGCGGAGCCCTCCCTGCCGCCGTCGAGCCCCGCGCCTGCAATTGGTGGTGCAGCGCCCATGTCCGTTGCGCCCGTTGCGCCCGCACCACCGCCGGCTGTGGGGGCAGCAGCCTTCGCGCCCCCCACAGTGCCGGGCCTCGCCTCGCCGTACACCCAGACCGCCCCCGAACCGCCCGTCGACGGCTCGTGACCTCAGTCTGAGTCGGCCGCCCGCCTGCGAATTGCGAGCCGGATCGGTAGCTCGCCCTCGGCGAGGTGCACGATGAAGTGTTCGTCGTCGCTGCTGGCAGGGGCCCCCTGCTCGACCGTAGTGGCGAGGACCTCCTGCGCTACGGTGCCGGCGTGCTCGACCAGCGCCATGACCAGCTGGGGATCGTCGCTCGACCACCACAGATCGATGCGGTCGCTCACGTCGTAGTCGGCGCCCTTGCGGGCCTCCTGCACCAGTCGGATGACCTCACGTGCGGTGCCGGCGCGAACCAGCTCGTCGGTGAGAGTGAGGTCAAGAGCCACCGAGGCTCCCGAGTCGGAGGCCACCGACCATCCCTCGCGCGGCGTCTCGGTGATAACCACGTCGTCCGGCCCCAGGGTAACCTCGCCGACGCCCTCGACACTGATGGTGGTGCTGCCACCATCGCGCAGGGAGCTGGCGAGCGAGCCGGCGTCGAGGGCCGCGACGGCGGCTGCTACCTCAGGGGTCTGCTTGCCGTAGCGCTGGCCCAGGGCTCGGAAGTTTGCCTTGGCGACGACGTCGACGAGCTCGTCAGCCACCTGGCCCGACAGCGAGTCGAGCCTGAGAACGTTGAGCTCCTCGGCCACGTGCGCGCGCAGCTCATCGTCGAGCTGGCCCCAGCCAGAGGCCGACACGAGGGCTCGAGCCAATGGCTGGCGGGTGCGCACCTTACCCTCGGCGCGCGCGCCGCGCCCCAGCTCGACCACGCGACGCACCAGTGCCATCGAGGTGGCAAGCGCGTCGTCGATGAGGGCCTCGTCGCACTGGGGCCATCGGGCGAGGTGCACCGACTCGGGCAGATCGGGGCTGGTGGGGGCGAACATGTCGGCCCACACTCGCTCGGTGATGAAGGGTGTGAAGGGGGCCATCAGCAGGGTGAGGATGCGAAGGCACTCGTGAAGTGTCGCCAGTGCGGCCGGGTCGCCGTCCCAAAAGCGTCGCCGCGAGCGTCGCACGTACCAGTTCGAGAGGTCGTCAACGTACGTGGCGAGCATGCGACCGGCACTCTGGGTGTCGAACTCCTCGAGGGCCACGTCGACCTCGCGCGCAACGCGGTGGGCCTCCGACAGCGCCCAGCGGTCGAGGAGGGGGCGGTCGGCCACGGGCGGTGCTGGCGTGGTGGCGGGGGAGTAGCCCGCGGCCCGGGCGTAGAGAGACTGAAACGACACGGTGTTCCAGTAGGTCAGGAGGGTCTTGCGCACGACGTCGGCGATGGCGCTGTGCCCGACGCGCCGTGACTGCCAGGGCGAACCTCCCGCGAGCATGAACCAGCGCACGGCATCGGCGCCGTGCTCGTCCATGAGCGCCATGGGCTCGAGCACATTGCCGATGTGCTTGCTCATCTTGCGGCCCTGCTCATCGAGGATGTGCCCGAGGCACACAACATTGCGATACGACGACCGGTCGAAGACCAGAGTTCCGATGGCCATCAGCGTGTAGAACCAGCCGCGGGTCTGGTCGATCGCCTCACAAATGAAGTCGGCCGGGTACGAGCGGTCGAACTCCTCGGTGTTGCGGTGCGGGTAGCCAAGTTGGGCGAAGGGCATTGCTCCGGAGTCGTACCAGCAGTCGATCACCTCGGGCACGCGGCGCGCGGGCTCCGCACACTCGCGGCACGGCACCACGACG
>CALQEM020000205.1:0-6204 GCA_943329595.2 Bifidobacterium breve | reverse complement strand
TCGCGTGCCATCGAGTACAGCTCGCGGTGCTTGATGACCTGCCTCGGAGTGCCGGTGGCTCCGGAGGTCGCATGTGCCACGTAGTCGGAGGGGGTGGTGCCCGGAATGAGAATGCGCATCTCTCGCGCGCTGTCCTGCACGGTGTCGCGCTCGGTGAGGGGCAGCGATCGTATTGCCTCGGCCAGGGGCACGCCCTCAGCCAACGCGACTGTGGCCCCGAGCCGGTCGCGCCACCAGTCTGAATTCGCCGAGATGAACTCGAGCAACTGCGCGAGCTCGGCGGAGGCTGCCTGCTCGACCTCGGCTACCGGAGCGGTGGCGAGTTGCAGGTAGAGGTCCCGGAGGCCCAGCACCTTCTCGCTGCGCGAGGGCTCGGGTCCCTCGGTGCCGGGCGTGGTTGTCATGGTCCACCGTGGGTTGAGGTGTGGCCGGACGGGTCAGTGCGACTGTATTCCTAGGCGGTTAGTGCCGAGAAGTAGGGATTTCCCTACCTCATGGTTGTCCTTCTGGGATGTGTGTCATCTAATGGGGAGCGCCCGCAGCAGACGACCCGAGGGAGCCTCACATGAGCGACCGTCAGTCAATGAACGCAGTCGACCCCTCGCATCGGCGATCGGGCATTCGGCGCACCTCCGCGCTGGCCGGCTTCACCCTGCTGGCCACCACGGGCGCCTTCGGGGCATACCTAGGCAATCCGCGGCTACAGCGCTCGTATGCCGCGGCGACCTGCAACGTGGCGACCGAGTCGGAGCTCAACGCGGCGCTTGCGAGTTTCACGGCAAACCCCAGCACTGACTGCACGGCGATCACGCTCACCAAGAACATCAAGCTGACCGATGATCTGACTCACGCGATCGGAAACGACGGCGTCTTCTCCATCGACGGGGCAGGACACACCATCGATGGTCGGGGCCACAGCGGCCTCCGGGTCGAGGACGCCGAAGTCACGATCGATCGCATCACACTTCGCAAGCTCACCGGCGCCGTCGTCGTGGTGAGCTCCGTCACTGTTATTGAGGACTCCATCTTCGAGCAGAACACCGCGATCACCTATGGGGCGTCCGCCATCACGATGGTGCGAGGGAGCCTTGACGTGCAGCGAAGCGTCTTCACCGGCAACTCGCCGTCAGCCGGAGGACCTGGGGTTGGCGGCCGGCCTTCGGCGGGCGGCACTGGCGATGGCGCGATCCTGGTGTATGGCGAGGGATCCGGCACTGTGGAGGTGACCGACTCATACTTCGCTGACAACACGTCGGCCACGGCCGGGGGCGCCATCACAATGTTCTTCACCGTGAACCCAAAGATTCACGGAACCACTTTTGCGCGCAATACCGCTCAGTCCGGCGGGGCCATCATGTCGTTCAGCGACAGCGACCTGGAGATCGTCAACTCGACCTTCACCGCCAACGTCGCCACCACGGGCATCGGAGGTGCCGTGGGCTTGGGTGCTACCTATGGCTCGAGCATCGACTTCAGCACCTTTGTGGGCAACTCAGCGGCCACCACGGGCGGAGCGGTGTCGACGTTCTACAACGTGAGCGCCATGAATGAAGTGTCCAACTCGCTCTTTTGGGGCAACACGGCTGCCCATGGCGACGATCTCGTCGTCTGGGGATTGGTCGAGTCGTACAACCTGGTCTCCAGCCCAGACTCCATTGCCGCGGGAGACGGTCAAGCGCTGACCCCCGACGGCACCGACGTGGTGGGCATCAATCCTCGGCTCGCACCTCTGCGCGACAACGGCGGCACCCCGCTGCCGAGTCGCAAGCATGTGCCCACGATGGCGCTGCGGGCCGGTTCGCCAGCCATCAACGCTGCAGCACCGGTGACTGTCACTCCACTCGATGACCAGCGGGGCCCGGGCTATCCGCGGGTGGTCGATGGCCGCGCTGACATCGGGGCGTTTGAGGCACAGGTGCCGCGGCGCCGCGGTCGGTAGTAGCCCGCCGCTGGTGTGGTCGGAGGCGAACCGGCCGGTAGCCGTGGACGACAGTGACACCGACTTCTACTGCGCCCAGTGGTCGTCGTCGCACTCGTGCGCCGACTTCGCCGAGGACTAGGCTCCGCGCCGAGACTCGCACGGTATGTGTGCGGCCAGGAATCGCAGCAGATTTTCAGAGAATCAGAGAATCAGAAATTCTGATTCTCTGCCCGGTTTGGTGGGGACGTGGTCAGGGTCGCCTGCTGGAACCCACAACCGATTGATGCCGCGATGGCGACTCCGACTTACAGTGGCGGTATGCGATCCCCCGCACCCGTCTCGCGCCGCACCCTGCTGGGCGCGGCCGCGTTGGGCGCCCTCGGACTCGCGGCGACCGGTTCTGGATGGCCTCGGGCCACGATGATGCTGCAGGGCGCCACTCCAGCTCAGGTCACACCGACGCCGCTGCGCAGCCTCGTGTCGCGATGGGACATCAACCCGTGGGCGCGGGGCTCGTACAGCGCTCTTCCGGTAGGCACCGACTCCTCCGTGCGCCAAGTGCTCGCCTCCGCACTGATGGGTGGCCGCATCGTGCTCGCTGGCGAGTACTGCGATCCGGGCCACCCATCGACCACGACCGGCGCCTACTCCTCGGGCGTGCGCGCGGCCCGTCGGCTGCTGCGGAATTCGCCGCGCTCGGTAGTGGTGATCGGTGCGGGCATGGCCGGAGCTGCGGCAGCGCGAACCTTGGCTGACGCGGGTGTGTCGGTCACGGTGTTGGAAGCGAGCGGCCGAGTGGGGGGCCGGATCCTCACCAATGAGTCGTGGGGGCGGCCAGTGGAAATGGGCGCCGCGTGGATTCACGACTGGCAGCCCAACCCCATCACCACTCTCGCGCGCAACGCCGACCTTCCGCTGCGGGTCACCAACTACGACGACTCGGTGGTGCGCGACACCGTGACAGGAAGGGTGTCGTCGGCGGGCGCGCAGGCCGACGACCGGCTGGCTGCTGCGATCGACTCGATCGGCGATGCCGAGCCTTCGCGGTTGACGTCGGTGGCGACGTGGCTGCGCCGGCGCGACCTGGCCCGCGGCCGATTCGACCAGTGGGCCACGGCGACGGAACTCACCCAGGAGTACGGGCTCGATCCTGCCCGCCTCGGCCAGCAGGCCCAAACCGAGGGAAGTTCCAACGACAGTGGCGATGTGCTGGTGGGCGGCGGGTACAGCCAGCTCGTGTCGGGGCTACTGAGCCGCATCACGGTGAGTCGGAGGTCGCCGGTCACTGCGGTGAATGCTGACGCGCGCGGTGTCGACCTGCGAGTGAACGATGGCCGTGTGCTGCGCGCCGATGCAGTGGTGGTGGCCGTTCCGTTGGCACTGCTTCAGGCCAGGCTGCCGGCCATCTCGCCGTGGCCGCGAGCGGTTGCTGGCGCGGTAGCGGGTCTCACCACGGGCAATCTCGAGAAGGTGGTGCTGCAGTACGAGCGGCGGTGGTGGGGGTCGCACCAGGTGCTCGGCATGGTGGGTGGCGGAGTCGCGGGCGCTCCGGCTGGTTCGGTTGCAGCACTCCGGTGGACCGAGATGTTCGACCTCACCGATCTACTAGGAGTACCGAGCCTCGTCGCCTTCAGTGGGGGCGCGGCGGCCCGTGCCCGTCCGCGCACGAACGCCGGCTGCGTGGCCGAGGTGGTGGCGGTGCTGAACGCCGCCTACCAAGGCTAGGCCGACCCTTCCCCCCGCTTCTTTGGTCAATCGGTGACCACGGTGCCCACGGTGCGCGTGCCTCAGCGGTGTGCCAGCACTTCACCGTGCATCAGGATGAACAGCCCCTGGTCGTCGTCGGCCCACCGCAGAAACGCGTCGGCGAACTCGTCGAGCTCGGCGGTAGTGGCTAGCCCATCCTCGAGAGTCTGCCGGGCAAACTCGCTCTGTCGCACGCGGTCGGCCCAGACGTCGCCGAACCAACGACGCTCCTCGGCGGTTCGAAAGGTCCAGGTCGACGTCGACACTGCACCGTCGTTGAAGCCTGCCTCGGCGACCCACGTGTGCAGCTGGCGGCCTGCGTCGGCGTTGGCTCCGTTGCGTCGGGTGAGCGCGTGGTACACCTCGTTCCAGCGGTCGAGCCGGGGGTCGGCGGGCCACCAGGTAAAGGCGCCGTAGTCGCTGTCGCGCACCGCGAGTAGGCCTCCCGGTCGAAGCACGCGTCGCATCTGACGCAGCGCGGCCACCGGATTGCTGAGGTGCTGCAGCAGTTGATGGGCGTACACGACATCGAAGGAAGCGTCGGGGAACGAGAGGTCGTACACGTCGTCGACCTCGAAGGTGACGTTGCCGGGCCCGTCGGTGAGCTGGGCACGCGCGCCCTCGATCACATCAGCGGAGAGGTCGATTCCGGTGACCCGGCCTGGCGCCACCACGTTCGCAAGGTCGATGCTGATGGTTCCGGGGCCGCAGCCCACGTCGAGCAGGTGCTGTCCGGGCCGAAGGTGCGGCAGCAGGAAGCCGGCCGAGTTCTCGGCCGTTCGCCAGGTGTGGCTGCGCAGCACAGACTCGTGGTGGCCGTGGGAGTAGCGGTCGTCAGGCATGGGGCCACGCTACAGGCGAGTCACGCGGGAGGAGGCCGCTCAGCCTGCGGCCTCGATCGTGAGGAATGCACAGTGTTGCCGCTTGATGTCGTACGGTCATGACATGAGGCGTTCTTCGGGTAGCAAAATAATCGTGCATGCCCTCGCCTTCATCGGCGTCACCTTTTGGCTGGTGATGATCGTGCGCGCCCTGATGGGCGTGGGTCAGTACACCGGCTGGAAGCTCATCGTCACGGGCCTAGTGCTCGGCGCTGCGCACCTGCTGATCTCCCTCTTCACGAGGCGCAGATCAGCAGCCGCGATCCCGCTGATCTGGTTCGTTCTCGTGGCTGACCTGCTGCTGGGAGTCTTCGTCAACCCGAAGGTCTTCCTGCTCGTGGGTGCCTCGATCATCCTGCTCGCCGCTGGCTACGCGTGCCGTCGTGCATGGAATGCCGCTGCGCCCCTACCCACTGCCGCACCCTGAATCCTGCTGATGCACCACGATCCGAAGGGCAACCACCATGTCTGAGTCATCTCGCGGGCTGAGCCGCCGCCAACTCCTCGCCGCTGCGGGGGCCGCTGGCGTGGCCGCGGCCGGTGCCACCGCTGCCGCCGGAAGCGCCTCGGCTGCTCCCGTGGCCCCGCCGTTCCGCCCGCGCGGACGTCTTCGCCGCCGGCCCAACTTCCTGATCATCATGATGGACGAGCAGCGCACGCCTCCCGTGTACGAGAGCGAGGAGCTCAAGGCCTGGCGCGCTGTCAACCTGCCGGCGCAGGATTTCCTGAGGCGCCACTCGGTGGAGTTCACCCAGCACCACACGATGGCGGTCGCCTGCCAGCCCGCGCGCACGTCGATGTACACCGGCCAGTACTCCTCGCTGCACGGGGTGGCGCAAACCTCGGGGTCGGCAAAGACCGGAGTGGAGCCGGACCTCTACTGGCTGCAGCCACGGTCGGTGCCCACGTTGGGCAACTGGTTCCGCGCGGCCGGCTACGAAACCCTGTGGAAGGGCAAGTGGCACATCTCCGAAGTCGACCTCTTTCAGCCCGGCTCGTACAACCCGATGCCGTCGTACACCAGCACCGGCGTGCCCGACCCGTACCTCGAGAGCGTCTACATGGAGGCCGGAATCCTCGAGCAGTACGGCTTCACCGGCTTCATCGGTCCGGAGCCGCACGGAAGTAACCCCCTCAACTCCGGCTCGTCTGGCCCCAACGGCGTGGGCCGCGACGCCGTGTTCGCCGACTGGAATGTCAAGGAGCTCCAGCGCCTGCGCAAGTCGACCAAGCCGTGGCTGCTGGTGTCGTCGTTCGTGAACCCACACGACATCACCCTGTGGGGCAACCTCACGGTGGCCGCTGACCTGGCCGGCTCGCCGGGCTCGTTCTACCTCACCGAGCAACTGCAGGGCTCGAACGTGCCGCACAATCTGTTCACCTCGATGTACGACCAGTCGAACTCCGAGGACCTGAGCACCAAGCCCTCGGCCCAGGCCAGCTTCGTGGGCCAGTACCCCCTCGGCTTCCAGCCGCACGACAACCA
The DNA here is from genome assembly GCA_943329595.2 of Bifidobacterium breve. Classification (GTDB taxonomy): domain Bacteria; phylum Actinomycetota; class Actinomycetes; order S36-B12; family CAIYMF01; genus CAIYMF01. The sequence goes on along the minus strand of CALQEM020000205.1, from coordinate 170 downwards.
GCTCCCCTACCACCGCTTCTACTACCAGCTGCAGAAGGAGGTCGACCAGCACATTGCCAGCGTGATCAGCGCGCTCACCGCTGACAAGGGCATGTACCGCGACACGATCGTGATCTACATGTCTGACCACGGCGAGATGCTCGGCGCGCACGGTGGCATGTTCCAGAAGT
>CALQEM020000204.1:0-6233 GCA_943329595.2 Bifidobacterium breve | reverse complement strand
GTCGAGCATCGTCAACTTCGGCGCGTTCGTCGACCTAGGCGGCGTCGACGGTCTCGTGCACGTGAGCGAACTGTCGTGGAAGCACATTGATCACCCCTCCGAGGTCGTCGAGGTCGGAACCGAGGTCACCGTCGAGGTGCTCGACGTCGACATGGATCGCGAGCGCGTGTCACTGTCGCTCAAGTCAACGCAGGAAGACCCCTGGCAGCACTTCGCCCGCACGCACCAGATGGGGCAGGTCGTGCCCGGCAAGGTCACTAAGCTCGTCCCGTTCGGCGCCTTCGTCCGCGTGGAAGAGGGAATCGAGGGCCTGGTGCACATCTCAGAGCTGGCCGAGCGCCACGTTGAGATTCCCGAGCAGGTCGTGCAGGTCAACGACGACATCATGGTCAAGGTCATCGATATCGACCTCGAGCGCCGCCGCATCTCACTCTCACTCAAGCAGGCCAATGAGGGCACCATCGGCGAAGCCACGGGCGAGAATTTCGACCCCTACACCTATGGCATGCCCGCCTCGTACGACGAGGCTGGCGGCTACATCGGACCGGAGGGCTTCGACCCCGAGTCCGGTGAGTGGAAAGATGGCTTCGACGAGCAGCGCGCCCTCTGGGAGCGGCAGTACGACGAGGCTCGCGAGCGCTGGGCAGCCCACCAGAAGCAGGCCGAGGAGGCCCGCAAGGCCGACGCCGAGGCCGCTGACTCAGCCGGTGAGGGCGGCACGTCGTACTCGTCTGAAACTCCCGAGGAGGGCGCTCTCGCGTCCGACGAGGCGCTTCAGGCCCTGCGCGACAAGCTCACCGGCGAGGAGTAGGCAGCCTCGCACCATGCTCAGTGTTGGTCTGACGGGCGGCATCGGCTCTGGAAAGAGCTCGGTGTCCGCCCGTCTTTCCACTCTGGGGGCGCTGGTGATTGACTCTGACCTCATCGCCCGCGAGATAGTCGAGCCGGGGGAGCCCGCGCTGGCCGAGGTTGAGTTGCGCTTCGGGGCCGGGGTGATCCGAGCCGACCGCACGCTCGATCGTCAGGCCCTTGCCGACATCGTGTTTCACGACCCCGCCGCTCTCGCGGCGCTCAACGACATCATGCTGCCGCGCATTGGGGCCCGTACATCGGCGATCGAGGCCGCAGCGCCCCACGACGCGGTCGTGGTGCACGATTCGCCACTCCTGGTCGAGCAGGGACTCGCTGCTGCCTATGACGTGGTGGTCGTGGTCGACTGCCCTGACGAGGTCCGACTCAATCGTCTGGTTGAGCAGCGCGGAATGTCGGCGACCGACGCCCGCGCGCGCATGGCTGCCCAGGCGACGCGCGACGAGCGTCTCGCGGTGGCTGACTTCGTGCTCGACAACTCGGGGTCGCGTGCAGATCTCGACGCGCAGGTTGACCAACTGTGGGCACACCTGCTCGCAGCGGCCGGGTCGACTACCGTTGAAGGGTGACCCGCCCCACCACCGACCTGCAGCGCACGGTCGCCCCCTTTGAGGTCATCTCAGACTTCACACCCGCGGGTGACCAGCCCGCGGCTATTGAGGAGATCGCTCGGCGCATCAACGCCGGTGAGCAGGACGTCGTACTGCTGGGCGCCACCGGCACCGGAAAGTCGGCCACCACGGCCTGGCTCATTGAGCGGGTGCAGCGGCCCACGCTGGTGATGGCGCCGAATAAGACGCTCGCGGCTCAGTTGGCCACCGAGTTTCGCGAACTGCTGCCCAACAACGCGGTCGAGTACTTCGTCAGCTACTACGACTACTACCAACCTGAGGCGTACATCCCCCAGACCGACACCTTCATTGAGAAGGACTCCTCGATCAACGAGGAGGTCGAGCGGCTGCGGCACTCGGCCACCAACTCGCTGCTCACTAGGCGCGACGTCATCGTGGTGGCCACGGTGTCGTGCATCTACGGGCTGGGTACGCCGCAGGAGTACGTCGACCGAATGTTGGCGCTGAAGGTAGGTGAGTCCATCGACCGCGACGCCATGCTCAGACGCCTGGTGTCGATCCAGTACTCGCGCAACGACATCGCCTTCACTCGCGGCACCTTCCGGGTGCGTGGTGACACTATCGAGGTGTTCCCCGTATACGAGGAGAACCCGGTGCGCATCGAGATGTTCGGCGATCAGGTCGAGCGCATGATGACGCTGCACCCGGTGACCGGCGAGATTCTCACCGACGACGAGCACCTCTACATCTTTCCGGCAACCCATTACGTGGCGGGGCCTGAGCGCATGGAGCGCGCCACCGCCGACATTGAGGCAGAGCTCACCGAGCGGCTCGACGAGATGGAGCGCCAGAACAAGCTCCTCGAGGCCCAGCGGCTGCGCATGCGCACCACCTACGACCTCGAGATGATGAGGCAGGTGGGGTTCTGCTCGGGCATCGAGAACTACTCGCGCCACATCGACGGCCGCGGGCCCGGAACGGCTCCCCACTGCCTCATCGACTACTTCCCCGAGGACTTTCTGCTCGTCATCGACGAGTCGCACGTGACCGTTCCGCAGATCGGGGCAATGTACGAGGGCGATATGTCGCGCAAGCGGACCCTCGTTGACCACGGCTTCCGGCTTCCCAGTGCGATGGACAACCGACCGCTGCGCTGGCCCGAGTTTCTCGACCGTGTGGGCCAGACGGTGTACCTGTCAGCCACGCCGGGCAAGTACGAGCTCGGCAAGGTGGGCGGCGACGTCGTCGAGCAGGTGATCAGGCCCACCGGGCTGGTCGACCCCGAGATCGTGGTCAAGCCCACCACCGGGCAGATTGATGACCTGATCCACGAGATCAGGCTGCGCACCGCACTCAATGAGCGCATCCTCGTCACCACCCTGACCAAGAAGATGTCGGAGGACCTCACCGACTACCTCCTCGAGCAGGGCATCAGGGTGCGCTACCTGCACTCCGAGGTCGATACCCTGCGGCGCATTGAACTACTGCGCGAACTGCGTCTCGGCCAGTACGACGTGCTCGTGGGCATCAATCTCCTGCGCGAGGGACTCGACCTTCCTGAGGTGTCGCTCGTCAGCATCCTCGACGCCGACAAGGAGGGCTTCCTGCGTTCGGGAACCTCCCTCATTCAGACGATTGGGCGTGCCGCGCGCAACGTGTCAGGCCAGGTACACATGTACGCCGACACCATCACTCCGTCGATGGAGAAGGCAATCGATGAAACCAACAGGCGTCGGGCCAAACAGGTGGCCTACAACCTCGAGCGGGGGCTTGACCCGCAGCCGCTGCGCAAGAAGATCGGCGACATCACCGACCTGATCGCCAAGGAGGACGCCGACACCGAGGAGCTCCTCGGCAGCAGCGCCCTCGCGCGCGGTGGGCGTGCGCCAGCTCCTCTGGCGGCGCACTCTGAGCGGGCCCGATCGATGCCCGCGCGAGAGCTTGAAGACCTGATTAGTGGACTCACAGGATCAATGCACGAGGCAGCGGCTAGTCTGCAGTTCGAACTAGCGGCTCGCTACCGCGATGAGATCCACGACCTGAAGAAGGAGTTGCGCGGTATGCGAGAGGGAGAGCGATGATCGTCTCGACCACGGCGTGGGCGGTGACGGTGTTGGCCCTCATCGCATTGATGGCCTTCGACTTCTGGGTGGTTGAGCGCCGGCCCCACGCATTCAGCAGCTCTGAGGCTGCGCGCTGGGTCATCGCCTACATGTCTCTGGCGGCCCTCTTCGCCGTGTACCTGCTGTGGCAGTACGGCTCGGGGCCAGCAGGGGAGTTCGTGGCCGGGTACATCACCGAGTACAGCCTCAGCGTCGACAATCTCTTTGTCTTCGTGGTGCTGATGGCCTCGTTCTCCGTGCCTGCCGCGCTCCAGCACCGGGTGCTCCTCATCGGTGTCCTGCTCGCCCTGATTCTGCGAACCGGGCTGATCTTCATCGGTGCGGCGGCGCTCACCCGATTCACCGCGACCTTCTACCTGTTTGGCGCGTTTCTGATCTGGACCGCATGGCGCGTGGCCATCAGCCACGAGGAGGAGGTAGATCCAGAAGGCAACGCTCTTGTGCGCTGGGTCGAGAAGCGGTTCCCGGTCACGCGTGAGTACCACGGCCACAAGTGGACCACGACGCTCAACGGCGTCCGGTACATCACGCCGATGGCGCTGGTGATCTTGGCGATCGGCACCACCGACCTGCTGTTCGCGGTTGACTCAATTCCTGCGGTCTTTGGTCTCACGACGTCCACCTACATCGTATTCGCGGTCAATGCCTTCGCGCTGATGGGCCTGCGCCAACTGTTCTTCCTGCTACACGGGCTGCTCGGACGGCTCGTTTACCTCAACCGCGGGTTGGCGCTGATTCTCGCCTTCATCGGTGTCAAGCTGATTCTCGAGGCGCTGCACAGCACCACCTCGCTCCCTGTGCCTCAGATCGGAATCGCTGTCTCGCTCGCAGTCATCGTGGGCATTCTGGTGGTCACAGTGGTCGCGAGTCTGCTGGCGGTGCGCCGCGACCCCACGCTGCTCGAGGGTTCCGCCGACAGCCCCGAAGGTGCCGGAGCCGACGACTGAGCGTGCCGACGATTCTTGCGGTAGGTGACCACTAGGCTCTCGACATGGCCCAGGGACTGCTCATCACCGGAATCGTGCTCGTCGTGCTCGGGGTGGTTCTGCTGCTGGCGGGCCGAAGCGGTGAGCGTGGCTACTGGCTGCAGCGAGACCCCACCGAGGTCGCTGGCCAGGACGACACCAGGGTATCCGAGGTGGCCAAGCACCTCGGAGAGTACGCGCTACGCGGACGCCGTCCGTCACTGCGCATCATGGCAATCTCGATGATTCTGGTCATCATTGGCGTCGTGTGCGCTGTGGTGGGGGGCCTGCTGTCGGTGCTCGGATGACTCAGTCGTCAGACGATCGACATGTCTCGTCGAGCCCGAAGGCGCCGCTGCCGACCCTCGACGATTTCGGCGACGTGCGGCTTGTGCCCACCCGCTGGGAAGACAACGACCACTACGGTCACATCAACAACGTGGTGTACTACTCCTTCTTCGACACTGCTGTGAACCTCTGGCTGCTCGAATCAACCGGTGTCGACATCCGCACGCTGCCCGAGATCGGCGTCGTGGTGAGCAGCGGCTGCCAGTTCCTGCGTTCGCTCAGCTTTCCCGATGAGGTTGCGGTGGGGCTCGCCGTGCGCCGTATCGGTACATCGAGCGTGACCTACCGACTCGGGGTGTTCAAGTCCGGCGAGCAAGAGGTGAGAGCGCTGGGCGAATTCGTGCACGTGTACGTCGATGCGGGAGGGCGCACGACCGTACCGATACCTGCGGTTATCCGCTCGGCGCTGGAGGGCCTGCCCCTCGTACAATTCTGAATCTCGGAGTGCTCCCACGTTGCTCGGTTTTTACTGGTATATGATTCGTCTACCAGTGTTGCCTGTGGGAAGGTACATAAGTGACTGGAGCCTTGTACCGGGTGAGCCGCTGGTGCTCCCGGCATGGGTGGCTCGTCGTGGGCCTGTGGCTGCTGGCCATTCTCCTCACCAACGGGCTCAACCGAGGTATTCCCGGGGTGGCCAACCAAACGTTCGTCCTCCCCGGTGCCAACAGCTATCAGGCGCAAACGTTACTGAACGAGGCCTTCCCCAGCACCGCGGTGCAGGCGAGCCCCATCGTGCTCAACAACCCCGACGTCGATTTCAGTTCGGGCGAGGGTGCTGCCACGGTCAAGGCGGTGATTGCCACGGCTCTAGCCAACCCGGCGGTGACCGCGGTGACCGACCCGGCCACCACTCCCTCGCTCATCAGTTCCGACAAGCACACGGTGCAAATGCCCGTGTCGGTGCAATCAAAGTTCGCCTCAGACTCCACGGTGGCCACCCAATTGCTCGCCGACGCCCAGGCCAGTGCGCCCGCCGACGATGTGCAGCTGGGCGGACTACTGGGGCAGAGCATTTCCAAGCCCGACACCCACCTCAGCGACGTGCTGGGCCTGATGGCGGCAGTGGTGGTGCTGCTCGTGACCTTCCGTCGCTTCTCGGCGGCGGCTATACCCCTCGTCAACGCGGTGGTCGCGGTGGCGGTGGGGCTGGCACTGATCGGTCTCCTCGGCAAGGTCGTGTCCATCCCCACGGTGGCACCCACCCTCGGCACCATGCTGGGCCTCGGTGTCGGAATCGACTATGCGCTCTTCCTCGTGACGCGTCACCGCACGCTGCTCGCCCAGGGATACGACACCGCCGAGTCTGTGGCGCGCACGGCAGGCACTGCGGGGGCGGCCATCGTCTTCGCCGG
>CALQEM020000203.1:0-6252 GCA_943329595.2 Bifidobacterium breve | reverse complement strand
GGGGCCCTGCCAATGATTACGGTTGGGGAAGTACTTCACTTAATGTACGCCACCCGTATGGGTGATCGCCTCACCCGTACGGGCACGGTGGTCACGTGAACGTCCACGGGCGTGACTCTGAGTGATGCCGATGCGAGTCTGTGGCGCTCCTTCAGGCGTGGTCGACGGCCCGGGCGTCGAGCCAGGCGAGCGTGTCGGTGGCGGTCTGTGCAAGGGCTCGGTGAGACAGGCCCGCGCCGAGCGCGGCACCGGGGTTCAACTGCAGCACCGTGTCGGAGAGCAGCCCTGACCACAGCGGGTACTTCCCCGACTCTGCGTCGGCAGGTGGCGGCTGGACCCATCGGACCTCGAGGTCGGGCCCGCCGACGGCTGCCGCGAGAGTGTCGATCATCTCGCCGAACGTGGTGGGCGGTGCGGCCGTGTGGAAGGTGCCACTGACCCCTTGCTCGAGGAGGTCGACGACGAAGGTGCCCTGGTCGCGCGCGTCGATGTACTGCAGCGCGTTGTCGCGGGGCTCGGGCGCCTCGACCACGCCCCCGGCCGCGATGCGCTCGACCCAGGCGGGGAATCGCATGGTGTGGTCGCGGGGGCCCACGACGTACGTCGGACGAATCACGAGTGCGTCGGGGTGCAGGGCGCCGACCCGCTGCTCGCACAGCGCCTTCAGGGGGCCATAGGCCTCGTTCGTGATGTCGCAGGTGTCGGTGTCGAGGCCGCTGAGCGCGTCGAGGCTCACCAGGCGCGCCGACTCGTCGGACCCCGCAGCGATGTCCTCGGCGTACACCGAGACGGTCGAAATGAACACCTGACGACCCCCTCGGCGGCCGAGGGCCGCTGCCAGCGAGTCGACCTGGCCGGGGCGGTAGGCGCACACGTCGACCGTGGCGTCCCACGAGCCCGCCGCGAGCCCCGAGAGGTCGGTGTCGCGGTCGCCGTGAATCACGAGGGCGCCGTCGAGCCCGTCGGCGGGGCTGGTGCCGCGGTGGAACACCGTGACCTCGTGCCCGCGCGCGAGCGCGTCAGCAGCGATGGCGCGGCCGACGAACTGGGTGCCGCCGATCATGAGGATGCGCATGTGCTGACGCTATCGAGAGGAGGTGTCGGCGGTGCGCAGGCTCCGCCTCTGCCCGCGCGACTCCCGCCCGTTCTGTGGTGGCACCCGACATCGACTCGTGTCGTTCACCACCACAGCTCGTGCAGGTAGTCACCAGAGAACTCCGGCCGAGACGCGCGGCTTCAACGGCGGATTGTGGTGGCCCCGGCGCGAATCGAACGCGCGACAGACGGTTGAGTAAATCGAGTCACGAATTTTGGGCAGGGGGGCATCTCAAGAGTTCAACTACCTAGAGATCGTCGCTTGCTCGACGACCACGACGCGTGGGTGCGTCGCTACGTCACACCGGCTTGAGTTCGGCAGCGCCAAACGACACAAAGAATCGTGCACACCACAAGGTCACCGACGGGTAGGCATCAAGGTCGACATTGGCGGGGATGCTGTAGTTCTGGTTCCCCAGATTGCCCTTGATGTCACCGAGGCTCACGTGATTGCCGTCCTTGAACACAAACCATCCATCACGGCCCTCGATCACGGGCTGATCGCTCAGCCACACTTCGACCTGTGGACCGCTGGCGGTGGTGAGATCCTGAAGACGCAGAATCCGACTGCCATCGGGAAGTTGCACAATGAGTGCAGTGCCGGTGGTCTCGTGTTCGTGACTCACCAAGGTGCCGCGACGTAGCACCACCGGCTTATCGGGCGATGGACTTGCCGTTGGACTCGCCGTGGTGCTGGCACCGGCGGAGGTGCTGGCACCGGAAGAAGCGGAGGGGGTGCTAGCAGTGGTCGATGCAGCATCGCTCGGTGTCGCGCTCGCACTGCTCGACGGTACCTCGGGCAGTGCGTCGTTGACCGTGGTGTTGACGAAGAGCAACCAGGGCTGAAAGAGCAGAAGCCCGCCGATCACCACCACAAGGGCGCCGCCTGCAATGAGCCACTTGGCTCGGGAACTGAGGTTCCGTCGTGCCACGACTCCTCCTGTGAATGCCTGACATGTGAGTGCTGCACGGGTCGCAGCTGGTGGTAACTGACCCCGAGTAGTCAGCCAGTGTCTGAGTGAGTCCGAGGCTGCTTCCGTGCCAATCTAGTTCCCATGAAGCTTCTCAACTGTGTCACGATCCATCAACGTCCTGATGGCCACGCCGAGCAACCAAGCTCTTCTCGGTGGCCCCGGCGCGAATCGAACGCGCGACACACGGTTTAGGAAACCGATGCTCTATCCCCTGAGCTACGGGGCCATGAAGCAGCCACTGTAGCGGGAACAGGTCCTGCTCCCATGGTGGGAGGATGACGTGTGCCCACGTTGAGCCTCGCCCTCGACGTCGGGGTGCTGATCGCCACCTTCGCGGTGATCTTCCCTGCCGAGCTGCCCGACAAGTCGTTCATCGCCGCCTTGGTGCTGGCGACGCGCTACCCCCGGCTCATGGTGTGGCTGGGCGCGTCGGCCGCCTTCGTGGTGCACATGGCCATCGCGGTCTCCGCGGGCGCGGTGCTGGGTTTGTTGCCCCAGCGCCTGGTGCTGGGCGTGGCTGCCGCCCTGTTCGCCTTCGGCGCGGTGAACCTCATCCGTGGCGGCCTCCAGGCGCGCGCGGATGAGGAGGCCGAGGAGGAGGCAGAGGCTGAGGAGATCGCGCGCCGGGCCATTCCGGGCCGCCGAGGGCTGGCCGCCTTCACCACCAGCTTCCTCGTCATCTTCACGGCCGAGTGGGGCGACCTCACCCAACTGATCGCCGCCGCGCAGGCGGGCCGAACCGGTGCGCCGCTCGCGGTGTTCCTCGGGGCGTCTCTTGCCCTGGTCACCGTCGCAGGAATCGGCGTGCTCGTGGGCTCGTGGCTGCAGCACCGTGTGCCCCTCTGGCGCATCCGGCTCGTCTCCGGGGCGCTGCTGGTGGTCTTGACCGTGGTGACGCTGGTCGAGATCGTACGAGCCTGACGAAGGGGGCGCTGGGTGGCTAGGCTCGGGCCCATGTTCGAACCTGGCGCATGGCGCATCGACGAGATTGTTGAAGAGGCCGTGTCGGGAGACGAGCGGCTCTGGGTGCCCGCCTCGCAGCCCGACGTGTGGCTGCGGCCGCTCCTGTTCGACACCGTGCAGGGCATGTGGGTCAACATCACGCGCATCCGCAAGGTGGGCTTCGTCAGCCGGCACGCCCACCCGGCGCCCGTGCACGGCTACGTCATCAAGGGCTCGTGGCACTACGCAGAGCGCGACTGGGTCGCCACCGCGGGCACCTACGTGTACGAGCCTCCCGGCGACGTGCACACCCTGATGGGCGACGAGGGCGAGTCGCTCACGCTGTTCCAGATCAATGGCACGCTGGTCGAGATGGACGAGCATGGCAAGCCCACCGGCTACGGCGACGTGTTCACCCGGCTCGAGCGCACCGCCGCCCACTTCGAGAAGGTCGGCCTCGGCGCCGACTACGTGCGCCGCTTCGTGAGGTAGCCGAATTGACCCCGGTCGGGGCCGATCTACACTCAGGACGTGACCGCGAACCCTTCCCTGCACGTGCCCGCGAACCCCGTGCGATTTGTCACGGCGGCGAGCCTCTTCGACGGCCATGACGCCGCCATCAACATCATGCGCCGCATCCTGCAGGCGCAGGGGGTGGAGGTCATCCACCTCGGCCACGACCGCAGCGTCGAGGAGGTCGTCACGGCCGCCCTGCAGGAAGACGTGCAGGGCGTCGCGGTGAGCTCGTACCAAGGCGGCCACGTCGAGTACTTCAGCTACCTCAAGGAGCGGCTGGCCGCTCGCGGCGCCGGCCACGTGCAGGTGTTCGGCGGCGGTGGCGGCGTGATCGTGCCGGCCGAGATCGAGCTGCTGCGCGAGCGCGGCGTGCGCATCTTCAGCCCGCAGGACGGTCAGCGGCTGGGGCTCGAGGCGATGATCAACGAGCTCGTCAGCGGGTGCGACGTCGACCTCGCCGCCGATCCCTCGAACATCGACGACCTGGTCGGCGGGCATGAGCCCGCACTGGCGCGCGCCCTGACGGTGCTCGAGTCCGGTCGTGCTAACGCCGACCTCGTCGACGCGGTCCGAGCGGCTGCCGCGCGTCGGGCGGTTCCGGTCCTCGGCGTCACGGGCACGGGCGGCTCGGGCAAGTCGTCGCTCACCGACGAGCTCATCCGCAGGTTCCGCCTCGACCAGGAGGACAAGCTCCGCATCGCCGTGCTCGCGGTCGACCCCACGCGGCGTCGAAGTGGCGGCGCGCTGCTGGGCGACCGCATCCGCATGAACTCCCTGGGCCGCGCGGCCGACGGGCCCATCTTCTTCCGGTCGGTGGCCACCCGCGGCGCCGAGCGTGAGATCCCCTCGTACCTCGGCAACATGGTCGACGCCTGCCGCGCCGCCGGGTACGACCTCGTGATCGTCGAGACCCCGGGCATCGGCCAGGGCGACGGAGCCATCACCGACCTCGTCGACGTGTCCCTCTACGTGATGACGCCCGAGTACGGCGCGCCCACGCAGCTCGAGAAGATCGAGATGCTCGACTACGCCGACCTCGTGGCCATCAACAAGTTCGAGCGACGCGGGGCCGACGACGCGCGCCGCGACGTCGCCCGCCAGCTCGTGCGCAACCGGAGCGCGTTCGGCGTCCCGTGGGAGGACATGCCGGTCTTCGGAACCAGCGCGGCCCGATTCAACGACGATGGCGTCACCGCGCTCTACGGCGCGCTCGCCACGATGCTCGGCGAGAAGGGGCTGGCCCTGAGCGAGGGCGTCATCCCGCGCGTCGACGTGAAGGCCTCCACCCGGCTCGACACCGCGCTTCCGGTGGCTCGGGTGCGCTACCTCGCCGAGATCGCCGAGTCGGTGCGCGGGTACCACGCCGCCACCGAGCAGCAGGCGGCCAGCGCCCGGCTCGTGCAGCACCTGCGCACCGCGCGGGGGGCGCTCGCGGCGACGGGCGACGACGCTGCCGTCGCCGCGATCGACCCCCTGGTCGAGTCGGCGCAGCACGGAGTGCAGCCCGATGTTGCGACCGCGCTCGACGAGTGGCCCGCTCGGGCCGAGGCGCTGCGCGCCGACACGTTCACGTACGAGGTGCGCGGCCAGCAGGTGCACGTCGACCTGCACCGCAGCACGCTGTCGGGCTCGCGCATCGCGCGTGTCGCGGTGCCGCGCACCACCGACCACGGAGACCTCGTGCGGTTCCTCCGCTCCGAGGGCCTGCCGGGCGAGTTCCCGTACACCGCCGGGGTCTTCCCGTTCAAGCGCGAGGGCGAGGCGCCCGCCCGCATGTTCGCCGGCGAGGGAGATGCCGCCCGCACGAACCGTCGCTTCCACCTGCTGGCCGCCGGCCAGCCCGCGACCCGACTCTCCACGGCCTTCGACTCGGTCACGCTCTACGGCCGCGACCCGGCCCCCCAGCCCGACGTGTACGGCAAGGTCGGCACCTCGGGAGTCAGCATCGCGACCCTCGACGACATGAAGGAGCTGTACGGCGGCTTCGACCTGTGCTCGCCGACCACCTCAGTGTCGATGACCATCAACGGGCCGGCGCCCACTCTTCTGGCCATGTACCTGAACGCGGCGGTCGACCAACAGCTAGCCGACTTCCGGGCCCGCGAGGGGCGCGAGCCGGCCGACGGCGAGCGTGCCGAGATCGCAGCACGCACCTACTCGTCGGTGCGTGGCACGGTGCAGGCCGACATCCTCAAGGAGGACCAGGGCCAGAACACCTGCATCTTCTCGACCGAGTTCTCGCTGCGCGCGATGGCCGACATCCAGCAGTGGTTCATCGACCACGACGTGCGCAACTTCTACTCGGTCTCCATCAGCGGGTACCACATCGCCGAGGCCGGGGCGAACCCCATCAGCCAGGTCGCGTTCACGCTCTCGAACGGCTTCACGTACGTCGAGTCGTATCTCGCGCGCGGCATGAGCGTCGACGACTTCGCGCCCAACCTGTCGTTCTTCTTCTCCAACGGCATGGATGCCGAGTACACCGTGATCGGCCGCGTGGCTCGCCGCATCTGGGCCATCGCGATGCGCGACCGCTACGGCGCCGACGCCCGATCGCAGAAGCTCAAGTACCACGTTCAGACCTCCGGCCGCTCGCTGCACGCGCAGGAGATGGACTTCAACGACATCCGGACCACCCTGCAGGCGCTCTGCGCGGTCTACGACAACGCCAACTCGCTGCACACCAACGCCTACGACGAGGCGGTCACCACCCCCAGCGCGCAGT
>CALQEM020000202.1:0-6264 GCA_943329595.2 Bifidobacterium breve | reverse complement strand
CGACTGGAACGTGTCGCGTAGCACGTACTTCTGTACCTTGCCCGACGCCGTGCGTGGCAACGACTCCACGACGCGCACGTATTTGGGCACCTTGAACCCGGCGAGCCGCGTGCGCGCATAGGCGCGGAAGTCGTCCTCGCTGAGCTCGTGGCCCTCGCGCACCGTGACCACCGCGCAGACGGCCTCCTCGAAGCGCAGGTCGGGAACGCCGATGATGGCGATGTCGACCACGGCCGGGTGGTCGCTCAGCACCATCTCGAGCTCGGCCGGGTACACGTTCTCGCCGCCGGTGCGGATCATGTCCTTCTTGCGCCCGGTGATCTGCAGTCTCCCGCGGGGTGTGATGCGCCCGAGGTCGCCCGTGCGACACCATCCGTCGACGAACGTCACCGCCGTCTCCTCGGGCCGCTCCCAGTAGCCAACCGATACCGAGGGGCTGCGCACCCACACCTCGCCGACCTCGCCGGGAGGAAGCGGCGTGCCAGCCTCATCGATAGTGCATTTGATCTCGGTGAGCGCGAGCGCCCTGCCGGTTGACTCGGGCTCGGCGACGGCGTCTTCGGGCTCACTCACCGCCGAGATCGAGCCGCCCTCAGTGAGCCCGTAGGTCTGCACCAGATCGACCTCGGGCAGGAGCCGCCTCAGCTCGCGCACGGTCGAGGGGGCGATCGCCGACCCGCCGGTCACCAGCAGTCGCAGGCTGGGAAGGGTGTCGACGAGCTCATCGCCGATCGCTATCAGCTCATTGATCATGAACGGGTAGAGCAGGGCGCGGTCAACTGACCGCGCACCCATCACCCGAGCGCACCGCTCGACTGAGAATCCCGTGCTCTGCATGAACACCGCCGTTCCGCGCCTCAGCAGCGTTGGCAGCAGGAGGTTCTCGAACGCGCCCACATGGTAAAACGGCCCCGAGGTGAGCGACACCGTGTCGGGGCCGAAGCCCCACTCCATCACCTGCATTGAGGCGTATGACAGCGCGTTGCCGTGCGACCACACCGCTCCCTTGGGCCGGCCGGTCGTGCCGGAGGTATACATAATCGCGGCGGGCGTGTGGGCCGGCCAGGGGGTGGGTAGAAAGTCCAGGGGCTCGTCACCCGCGAGCTCGTCTCGAGGCGAGGCGAGGCGCCCGGAGCCAGAAATCGCGAAGGCGTCACCGGAGCTGAACACCTGAACCGCCGGCAGGTCGGCGAGGAAGTCGATGCGCTCGGCGAACGCCTCGTCGGCCACCACGAGCGTCGAGCCAGAGTCGGAGATCGCGTAGGCGAGCTCCTCGGCCGACAGCCTCCAGTTGAGCTTCACCGCTATGGCGCCCAGCGCGGTCACGGCGAAGTAGAGCACCCAGTAGTCGATGCTGTTGTGCAGCAGCAGCGCTACGCGGTCACCGGGGCGCACGCCGTGGGCGGTGAGACCGGCCATGCGGTGCTGCACGGCAGACCGCAGCTGGCCATACGTGATCTGGTCGCGGTCCTCAAGGGCGATCGCCACGCTGTCGGCGCACGCCGGGGCGAGCGGATCTCCGATGCTGCGCACGATATGGGTGAGGTCCACCGCCTACTCCTTCGAGGCGCGCCACTTGGCGAGGGCGCTCGCGACCAGGCTGGTCGAGTCGTCGGTGCCCGCGACTCCCTGGGCGGCCGGGTCGGTGTGGGCCCACTCGCTGATGAGGTGCTGCGAGTTGGCGAGCGATATCGAGGCGTCGAAGCCCTGCATGTCCTCGATTCCGATGAGGGTGGTCTTGATCGCTCGCAGGAATTGGGCCGGCACCTCGGCGATCTCCTCGGCCATCGCGACAGCCGCGAGAGTCACATCGTCGCCGGCGGGGCACACCGCCGACACCATGCCGAGTCGGAACGCCTCGTCGGCCGAGATCACGCGGTTGAGGAAGAGTGCCTCGCGCGCCGCGCGCGTTCCGATGATCCACGGAAGCGCGAAGAACTCCGACAGGTGGGGCAGGATCGCGGCGTCGGCTGAGCACACCCGAAGGTCCATGGCGGCGGCGAGCGACCATCCGCCCCAGAGGCAGTTGCCGCTCACCGCAGCGATGGTGGGCTTCGGGATTCTGCGCCAGCGCATCAGCGGCTCGGTCCAGTGCTCCCACGCCCAGGCCTCGCGGCCGGCAAGGTCGGCGGGCATCGGGGGAGTGGTGACGTCGTCGAGTTCCTGCGCGGTGCGCAGGTCGTGTCCAGACGAGAAGTCGGCGCCCGTGGATCCCACCACGATCGCGCGCACCTCAGGGTCGCTGGCCGCGCCCATGAGCGCGTGGTCGAGCTCGCGCAGCAGGGCTCGCGACTGGGCGTTGCGGTAGCGGGCGCGGTCGAGCCTGATGAGTGCGACGACTGACGACTGGTCGACCTGCCCCACTCGGCTCAACTCGATGGTGTCGTAATTCCCCTGGCTCCCCTGATCCATGACGCCTCCTCTGGCGAGGTACGCGAGCAGGGCCAATGGATCCATTGGCCCTGCTCGGATCGTCGCGGATGAGGCAGCCTGGGTCAAGGCCTCGTTGCCGAGGTCCACAAAGTAACGATGTGGTAACTAGGTTTCCCGTCATGGATCCACCAACACTACGGTCAGGGTTACTTGTCGTCTCGTGTGATGAAGGAGTCCCCATGGCAGAGAACGTCACCCCCCATCTCACCGACCTCCTCGCGAACTCTCCCTCGAACTGGGGCAAGTGGGGACCCGATGACGAGGTTGGCTCGCTCAACTACCTCGACGCCAGCGAGGTACTGCGCGGCGTCGCCTCGGTGAAGTCGGGAAAGACCTTCACCCTGCAGGTGCAGATGGGCAACCCCGACGGCGACCCCGTGTGGCCCGGTCGCACCGGCGCGGTGCGCTACAACGTGATGGACAAGGGCCACTACCTCGGCGGCAAGGGCGTCGAGTTCCCGGGCGGCCTCGAATACGCCGACGACGTCATGATCATGTATTTGCAGGGCTCAAGCCAGTACGACGCCCTCGGCCACACGTGGGTCGGCGACCAGATCTACAACGGCTACTCGGCGTCGACCACCACCGGTGGCCTCGACAAGGCCAGCGTGCTGCCCCTCGCTGAGCGCGGAATTGTGGGCAGGGGTGTGCTTCTCGACATCGCCCGCCACCGTGGCAAGGACGTGCTCGAGCGTGGCGAGACCTTCGACCACAACGACCTGATGGCGGTCGCCGAGGCTCAGGGTTCGCCCATTCAGAAGCACGACATCCTGCTCGTGCGCACCGGCTGGATCGGCTCGTTCTACACCACGCCGCGCGACGAGTTCTACGCCGACTTCATCGAGCCCGGGCTCACCTACTCACCCGAGTTGGTGCAGTGGTTCTACGAGATGGAGATTCCGAACCTCGTCACCGACACGATCGCCAATGAGGTGACGGTCGACCCCGCCAACGGAGTCGTTCTGCCCCTGCACGCGGCCCTCATGTCACGTCTGGGTGTGACCTTCACCGAGATCATCGCGCTCGACGAACTCGCTGCCGACTGCGCTGCCGACCAGCAGTACACGTTCCTGTACACGGCTGCCCCGCTGAAGGTTGTGCGGGGCACGGGTGCCCCGGTCAATCCCATCGTGGTGAAGTAGCCAGGACGGGCGCCAGGCGGCAGGTCTGACGGCGGAGTCGTCTCGTGAGCCAAGAACCAACGAGTTACGAGTCATCGAGCACGATCGCGAGCGAGCGAGTCGCGGCCTACCTGCGCGAGATGATCGTGTCGGGCGAGCTTTCGCCCGGCACGCGAATCCGGCAGGAGGATGTCGCCTCGCGCTTGGGTTCGAGCAGGCTGCCCGTTCGTGAGGCGCTGCGCACGCTCGAGGCCGAGGGTTTGGTGACGCTCAAGGCCAACAGCGGCGCCTGGGTGTCGAAGATCGACCTGCGCGAGGGCAAGGCTATCTATCGGCTGCGGGTGCGGGTTGAGCCGCTGGTGCTGGCCGAGAGCATCCCCTACCTCACCGCGGCCGACCACGCTGAGCTCGAGCGCATCCAGATCGAGATCGAGCATGTGCGCGATGTCGAGACCTTCCTCATCCTCGACCGCGAGCTGCACCGGCTCACGTATAGCGCCTGTCCCATCGCGGTGCTGACCTCGATGACTGACCGGTTCTGGAATATGACCCAGCACTATCGGCGCGCCTTCACCACAGTCACCGGCGGTCAGCGGCAGTGGGTGGTGAACGCGGAGCACCGGCTGCTCATCGACGCCATCAAGCGCTATGACGCCGAGGCCGCGTCACGGTTTATCGCCGCTCACATCTATCGCACCTACCGCGAGCTTGAGCAGCATCCCGAGGTCTTCGCGGCCATGGACGACTCCGGATTGGCCACCGCAACCGATGTGAGCCCCACGTTCGTGTGGGAGGACTTCCCTGAGGGTGAGCCCGGAGGCTTCTGACCGGCAGGCTTCTGTTCACCGACGCGCAGGCGGCCAGCGTGGGCCACCATCGAATCACAGCGCTCCTATCGCTCGATTGGATCCAACCGGCTGCTGCCTGTTACTCAATCGATACCAACTTATGTCCTGAATGCGCTGGACGGGAGGGGTCTTTGTGCAACATCCTTCGGGAGCGGATGTGTGACGTGGATCCACAATGTCCTTTTCGTGGAGACATCTGTTTTTGATCCCTGGAGTTTTCCTGCTTGTCTCAGGTCTATGCCCGTAGCCGTTGCCCCCGACCGAAGAGGAGTCCCTCAGAATGCCGATCCAGTTCTCGCAGCCCGACTGGTGGGCCTCGTTTGTCCAGGAGGCCAACGCCGACGAGCGCTTCCACGAAGCCGCACAGTTCGTTAATGCCCGCATCGGGGTCACGAGCGACAGCGGGTCCTTCACGATCGACGTGCGTGATGGCCTCGTGGTCTCCGCCAAGGAGGGCCTCGCGCTCACGGGCGACGACATCGTGCTGACGGCCCCCGACCGTGAGTGGGACCGCGTGCTAGCAGGCAAGGTCGACTGGTTCGAGGCCACCTCGCCGGGCCTTGGTGAGATGTCGGTCTCGGGCAACGCAGTGCTGGCGCTGCGCAACATCAAGGTGATGTGGCGACTGCTGGCCTCGATGGCCAAGGCGGGTAAGCCCCCGGCGACTCCCGGCCCGTACAGCCCCGACCCCGTGCCCAGCGGCCGGGAGATCGTGGGTAAGTACGTCGACGTCAACGGCCTCCGGGTTCACTACGAAGAGGCGGGCGAGGGCCAGCCCATCGTCTGCATCCACGCCGCCTGCCAGGACACCCTCATGTACCGCCACGTCCTCGACGGCCTGTCTGACTCGTACCGCGTCATCTCCATCGATGCGCCGGGTCACGGCAAGACCCTCGAGCCCGAGGGCGGTCCGTTCAGCTCGCTCACGAGGCACGCAGAGTTCAATGAGGCGCTCATGGAGGCGCTGGGGCTTGAGCGGCCGATCATCGTGGGCTGCTCGATGGGCGGCAACCAGGTGCTCGAGCTCGGCTCGCGCCGGCCCGGCTTCTACGCCGGCATCGTCTCATGCGAGGGCGCCGACTACACGCCCACGGTGAGCCCGTTCTTCCTCGAGATGCTTCTGCTCAACGCGGCCCAGATCCTCGAGTGCTGGTCGCAGTCGCTCACTGGCGTCCGCACTCCGCCCGACCGGGCTCGCGAAGTCGTGTGGCAGATCACGCGCGTGGCGCCCGAGTATGCGCGCGGCGACCTCGTGGGCTACGCGGGCTTCGACAAGCGTGACGTCGTGGGGCAGATCACGAGTCCCGTGCTGCTGCTGCGCGGCGACAGCGACTGGCTCGTACCCCAGAGCATGGTCGAGGAGACCAGCAGTCGAATCCCAGGAAGTCGGATCGCTGTTCTCAGTGGAACAGGTCACTATCCGATGATCGAGAACCCTGTGGAGTTCAACCAGGCGATCCGTGACTTCGCTGAGTCTCTCAGCTGAGTTGAGGTGCGGCGGCGCGCGATGCGCGTGGTCGTCGGGCCAACGGGCGGTATGACGCCTGCTACGACCGGACCCCGACCGGGGGCGAGGTGAACCGCAAGATAAGCGCAATCTCACTAAGGAGAATGTCAATGAATCGAAAGCGAGTGGGCCAATCGGCCACCGCGGTCGTGGTGACGGTCGGGCTCTCGGGCCTGCTCGCCGCCTGCGGCTCGAGTTCCAGCACCACGACTAGCAGCTCAGCTGCTGCGGAGTCGTCGGCGCCCGCCACCTCCGCCGCCGCGTCGTCGCCGGCTGCCAGTGGCAACTGCATCAACGACATCTTCGGTGCCGGTGGCCCCGAGGCTGGCGAGGGTGTCACCATCCCGGCAGGCAT
>CALQEM020000201.1:0-6301 GCA_943329595.2 Bifidobacterium breve | reverse complement strand
CGAGCCGTCGGTCATGAGGTCGCACAGATCGCCGAGCAGCACCAGGTTGGCCTCGCGCTCGACGCCGGCGATGACCCGGTCGATCACCTCGACACCGCGCACGGCGCCGACCCGGCAGGGCGTGCACTTACCGCACGACTCGACGGCGCAGAACTCCATCGCGAAGCGAGCCTGCTGCGCCATGTCGACACCGTCGTCGAACACCACCACGCCACCGTGTCCGAGCATGCCGCCTGCCGCGGCGAGTTCCTCGTAGTCCATACCGATGTCGAGGGCGTCAGGCGGCAGGTAGGCACCCAGCGGGCCACCGACCTGCACCGCGCGCACTGGCCGGCCCGAGCGTGTGCCCCCGCCGAAGTCGTTGACCAGCGTGTCGAGCGTGATTCCGAATGCCGTTTCGACAATGCCGCCGCGGGCCACATTGCCAGCCAGCTGGAACACCTGTGTGCCGCGTGACCGGCCAACGCCGAGCTGCTGATAGGCCGCCGCGCCATCGGCCAGCACCATGGGCACCGTGGCCAGGGTGAGCACATTGTTGATCACTGTGGGCCGCCCGAACAGCCCGCTGAGCGCTGGCACCGGAGGCTTGGGCCGCACCATTCCCCGCTTGCCCTCGAGGCTCTCGAGCATCGCGGTTTCCTCGCCGCACACATACGAGCCGGCCCCCACCCTCACGGTGATATCGAAGGCCTGGCCCGACCCCAGCACGTCAGCCCCCAGCCACCCCGCCTCACGCGCGCGCATGAGTGCCGCGTCGAGGGTTGCGATGGCATCGGGATACTCGGACCGCAGGTACACGAAGCCCACCTCGGCCCCCACCGCGATTCCCGCGATGGTCATGCCCTCGATGAGCGTGAACGGGTCGCCCTCGATCAGCATGCGATCGGCACAGGTGCCACTGTCGCCCTCGTCGGCGTTGCAGCAGACGTACTTGATGTCGCCATCCGCCTCGAGCACCGTGCGCCACTTGATGCCCGCGGGGAATCCGGCCCCACCGCGCCCGCGCAGGCCCGAGGCGAACACCTCCGACACAACCTCGTCGCGAGTCAGGGTGAGCGCGCGCCTGAGACCAACAAGACCGCCGTGGCGCTCGTAGTCGACCGGGTCGAGGGGGTCGACCACACCCACACGAGCGAAGGTCACCCGCTGCTGGCGCGCTAGCCATGGAATGTCGTCGGTGCGGCCGAGGCACAGGGGGTGGTCGCCACCCAGCAGCAGCCCGGCATCGAGCAGGCTGTCGACGTCGGAGGCGGTAACCGGGCCGTAGGCAATACGGCCTTCAGCCGTGACGACCTCGACCATCGGCTCGAGCCACAGCAGGCCCCTCGACCCATTGCGCACCAGCTCAACCTCGTCGCCACGGGTGGCTGCCGAGGCGACGATCAGCGCGGCCACGTCGTCGGCACCCACGGAGCGGGCGGCAGAGTCGCCTGGCACCAGCACGATCGCCATCAGAGGACCTGGTCCTCGACACGCAGTGAGTCGAGAACCCGGTCGAGCGCCGCCGCGTCAACCCGCCCGACCAGTCGTCCGTTGACCAGCGCCGCAGGCCCGAGTGCACAGTTGCCGAGGCAGTACACCGACTCGATCGCGATGCCGTCGGCCGTGGTGGTGCCCAGTGGCCCCCCGAGCACGGCCTCCGCGTGAGCGCGCAGTTCGCGCGACCCGACTGCCTGGCACGCTTCGGCCACGCACAGCCTTACCACCGCGCGAGGAGCCGGCACGGTGCGCAGGTCGTGATAAAAAGTGAGCACGCCGTACACCTCGGCACGCGAGACGTTGAGGATTCCAGCGACCAGGGGCACGGCGTCGGGGTCGACGTAGCCGTAGCGCTGCTGCAGTGCCTGGAGCGCGATGAGCATGGGTCCTGGCTCCGACTTCAGTGCCTCGACCACCTGGCGCGCGTCGTCGTTCGAGTACGTGGCCCACGCGCTCGAGGACGCCCTGATGTCGCTGGTCACCGCGCATCGCCCTCTCTCAACTGCGTCACACACGCCACGCATCCTGATCCTACGCTCAGGATGCTGTGAGGTACATGCTTCACCCACGGTGACGGTGGCTGATTCATGTCCTACCCTCAAACCATGAGCGCATCGCACCGACGCGCGCGCGGGCTTCGGCTCGACACTCTGGCGGCGGTCAATGACGACATCGCCGTCGAGGAGCCGCTCGAGATGCGCCTGGGCGACGGCCGTCGCACGCTCCGGTCGGTCGTCACCATGCGCACCCCAGGTGCAGACCTTGAGCTCGCGGCCGGCTGGGTTCTCGGCGAGGGAATTGTGCGGTGCGTCGATGACCTCGTGTCGGTGAGAGCCTGCACCGATAGGTCGCTGCTGCCGCAGGCGCGCGGAAATGTGGTGACCGTCGACCTCGCCGAGCAGGCCCTGCCCAGGCTCGCCGGACTCTCGCGAGCAACCGACATCACCGGCGCCTGTGGTGTGTGTGGTGCCGACTCGTTGGCCGCGGTGATGGGACGCCAGCTCGAGGTGCTCGCCCCCGCTGTGCCCCTGCTCGACCCTGGGGTGGTCATGGCCCTCACCGACCACCTCCAGGAGGCCCAGCGAGTGTTCGCTCGCACCGGAGGCCTTCATGGCGCGGGGGTCACCGACGCCACCGGCACGCTGATGGCGGTTCGTGAGGATATTGGCCGGCACAACGCGGTCGATAAGGTGCTCGGCTGGGCACTGATGGCACCGGCTCAACCGACCGCTCTGGTGGTGTCGAGCCGCGCCTCCTTCGAGATCGTGCAGAAGGCCGCCGCCTCCCGGGTTCCCGTCGTGGTCACGGTGTCGGCACCCTCGAGCCTGGCGATCGACCTGGCCGAGTCGGCAGGAATCACCCTCGTGGCCTTCGCCCGGTCGGGACGCGCCACGGCTTACACGCACCCAGCCCGGGTGACCGGCCCCGCTGACTAGCCAGGGACTCACCAGGGACTCACCAGGGACTCACCAGGGAGACGGTCAGCCCACGCGATGCAACCAGCGCACCGGGCTGCCCTCGCCAGCGATTCGGAACGGCTCGAGCTCGTCGTCCCACGGCTGACCCAGCAGTCGGGCAATGTCCTCGGCGAGTGAGGCGTCGGGATCGGCGTCCTCGCGGCAACCCACTCGAGCGGCCTCCAACGCGCGCTCAAGAGCCCCACGCAGTCGCTCCTCGCCCACCAGCACGTCGCCATTCGAGTCCATGGTGGCGCGGAAAACGCCCAGTGACGGGGTGCTCGAGTAGCGCTCGCCGTCGGTGCCGGGAGTGGGCTCCTCGGTGACCTCGAAGCGGAGCTGTGGCCATGAGCGCAGTGCCGTGACCAGGCGGGACGCCGAGCCAGGCTCGCCCTCCCACGGGATCTCAGCGCGCAGGGTGCCGGGCTCGATGGGCTGAGGGATCCAGTCACACGGTGCGGGCAACCCTGTTGCCTCCGCCACCGCCCACGCGACATGGTTGGTCATCGCACGCGGGCACGAGTGAATAAACACCACTCCCCGGGCGCGCGAATGTCGCCTTTCGGCCGAACCATACGCAACAGACATCACTTCGACCATTTCCAACCTCCTGTGCTGAGCGAGCGCCTTCCCCAGCGTGCTCAATGAACGGAGGTTAAACAGGGCCGAACTGTGCTGCACCGTGCTGAACTGTGACTCTCTATCAGACCACGAGGCATGATCTGCCCGGTAGTCCATACTGAGAGTAGCCCGCTACGCACGCGTTTGGCCACCAGCCCCGTCGGCGTGTCGGCGCGTGGAGCCTCAGGCGTCGAGCGCCCCGCTCGAGCCCCAGTGGCTGAGACCGACCTAGGAGAGACCAGCCCGTGACCGACTCACTGCCGCCCCCGTCGGATGACGCCTTCGACGAAGGGGTCATCACCGAGGTCATCAGGCCCGCTGCCATCGTTCCGGAAGAGTCTGCGCGGTCAATCCTGGTCGAACTCTCCCTGCGCGATGTCCGCAATGGCGGCGTCTGGCGATCGGACCCCTCGCGCTGGGCCCTCTACGACTCGCCCTGGCCCCACCCCACAGACCAGGGCACCTCACTATTGGTAGGAACCATGCAGGTGGCCTACAGCACCCCGACCAGGTACGAGATCACCATCTACCGCGCCACGATCACGCGCGTGGGCTCGGATCTAGGCTGGACCGTGGAGAGTCTGTGCGATGAGGCCCTCGGCTTCGGATCTCTGACCTTGGCCAATTGCCCGCGCGCCACCCTCACCGAGCCGCCGAAGCCATTTCGGTTCTGACCACCCTGGGCCAGCACCGCTAGAAGTCGAACTCCTCATGGCTCACCACGCCCATGTCGGCCTCGATCAGGGCAAGGATGTCGCGAGGGAGTGCGGCCGCACCTGACGGGTCGCCCGCCGCAACGTCGGAGGGGCCGTCGAGATCGTCGGGGTCAGGAAGAGTCATGGCCGAGCACCAGGCGCGTACGGGACACCGCTCGCACTGCCGACCGGGCCGGGGTGCGTGAGTGTCGTCGTGAACCCACTCGTCGACACGTTGGGCGAGGGAGGACCGTGCCGCGAGCACCACGTGCGGATCGTCGAGGGCAAAAGCCACCACCGAGGCGTCGTCGGCCCCGAGCAGTTCGATCTCGACCACGCTGCCGCTCGGATCGATGACCCGACCAGGACTGAGCGGGTCAACCCCTGCGGCCAGCAGGCAGATCGCCGCCGCCACCTGGGGGAAGTGATGGATGAGCGAGATCTCGTCGTGGGCCTCGAGCCGGCGCATGGTGAGGGTCTTCGTCTCGCGGATGAGGAAGGTGGGGCGATCAGGAGCGCCCGGTGAGCCCGGGACTGACCGCTCGATGACGAGGTCGGGACGCGTCGTGAGGATGATGTCGGCGTCGGTGTCGTGCACCGTGATGGCGCATTCGGGTCGGACCACCTCGTGGGCGTCAGCGCTGAGGGGGCACTGGTCGGGATGGCGCTGCAGGTACGGCGCCACCACCGACGCCTCGTCGGCGCCCCAGCCCAATGAACGTCCGACCTCGCCAGGATCGGCGAGTGAGCCTGCCTCGGCCACCACAGCTCCGGTCGGGAGATCGGCTTCCAGACACCGGACACCACGCCCGTGCGCGGCCTCAAGCCACGCGTGCACCAAAATTCCGCGCTGGGCGGCCTCGAAGGGCGCGCTCGGTTCACGCGGGAGGCCGAGGTCGCTGAGCAGGTGAACCTGGTGCGGGCAGACCGAGTGCGACCAGAGGTCGCTGGTCGACAGCGAGCGCGGGTACGCGGCACGGCCGGCTACCGACAGCACACCGGGCACCTGGGCGAGGCCCTGACATTCGGGCCTGATCGAGCAGGAGGTACAGCCGCGCCCGGGCAGGTGCGCGCCGCCGGCGAGAATGGGAAGGGCATGCCGAACGCTGCGGTCGAACAGCTCCCGCGCCCGCTCGGGGGTGTCGTCGAACAGTACGGTCGACGTGCCGTCGAGCAGGCCCACCTCACGAATGCGCACCCGGCTGACGGGAGGGGGCTGAACGGTGCTGGGCTCGTAGCGGTGACTCCAGGAGACCAACGGCTCGGCGCGATAGCCCTCGGCGGCCGACCGGGCGATGACTCCCAGCACGGCGTTGGGCCTCGGCCGCGAGCCAGCCGCCCGCCACACCAGCAGGTGCACCTCGCGGGTTCCGTCGCTGCCCACCCAGTTCAGCGCCCACGCCGCCCACTCGACCACGCCGCCACCGACGTGCGGCTCACTCACGACGAGGTCGTTCACGAGCACCGCACCCTGCGGGAAGTCGCCGGCAGCGCGTAGCCCACGCACGACCTCTCGATAGCCCATGACTCCGGCCAGCACCACCTGGCCGGTAGGGGCCGCGAGCCCGCGCGGCGCTGCCGACCGCAGGGCCGACTGCCCGACCGACTCGGCGGTGGGCACGGCACCACGGGCCGAGTGCTCGAGGATGGCGTCGCGCACGAGGCCTACGGGAACGTCGGCGAACGGCGGCGCCTCGGCTCGGCTTGCCTTGCGGTCGCGCACTGGGAACATCGCGGGCCGCGCCTTGCGAGCCTCCTGCTGGGGGCAGCTGAACTGTGGCGAGGCGGTGAGGCGACTGGCAAGCACCCGCACGTGCTCGAGATCGCCGGTGAACTCGAACTCGGGATTCCAGTCGGGGACCGCCGGGCCAGGAACTGAACTCACTCGGGTGCGCCCGGCACGTGGGGCGCCTCGAGCGCCACAGGGGGCCGCTGGCTCATACCCGGGAGCGCGGCCAGCAGCTGGTCGCTCTCGAGCGAGCCTGGCGTGGGCACTCGAGACCTGCGGAGCGGGCACACCGACTCAAACGAGCACCACCCGCAGAGGGG
>CALQEM020000200.1:0-6306 GCA_943329595.2 Bifidobacterium breve | reverse complement strand
GGTGGCTACGCCGCGATGGCACTGCTTCGCATGGCGCCGGAGCGCGTGGCCGCTCTCGTGCTGGCCGACACGCGCTCGGGTGCCGACACTCCCGAGGCAGCGGCCGGTCGGGTCGCCACTGCCGCGCAGATCGAGTTGGCCAGCGATCTGGGGGCATTCGCTCAAGGAATGATTCCGGCCCTGGTCGGTTCTACCACCCTTGAGGGCCGGCCTGACGTGGTCGATACCGTTCGCGGTTGGATCGAAGCGGCAAATCCGGCAGGTATCGCCTGGGCGCTGCGCGCGATGGCGGCTCGTCCTGACTCGACCGACCTGCTCGCAGGATTCGACGGTCCGGCGCTGATCATCTGGGGTGAGGAAGACACCCTCACCAACCGAGCCCATCAGGACTCCATGATCGACGCCCTGGCAAACGTTGAGTTTGCAGTGATTCCCGGCGCCGGGCATCTCACCGCGATCGAGTCTCCCGAGGCGGTCACCGGAGTGCTGCTCGACTTCGTGGCGGCGCAGAACGGTTAGACGCCGCGGAAGAGGTTGATCTTCGGAAGCAGCCGATCGCGCATTTCTGCATCGCGCACCCCGAGGCCCTCCTCGGGCGCAAGTGCAAGCACGCCGACCTTGCCCTGGTGCTGGTTGCTGTGAACCTCGTATGCGGCCTGGCCAACGTCGGCCATGCTGAACACCTTCGACACCGTGGGCTGCACCAGACCCTTCTGCACCAGCCGGTTGGCCTCGTAGGCCTCGCGGTAGTTGGCGAAGTGTGAGCCAATGATGCGCTTGAGGTTCATCCACAGGTAGCGGTTGTCGTACTCGTGCATGTATCCCGACGTCGACGCGCAGGTCACGATGGTGCCTCCCTTGCGCGCCACGTACACCGACGCACCGAACGTCTCGCGACCCGGGTGCTCGAACACGATATCGGCGTCGTCGCCGCCGGTGAGTTCGCGGATTCGCTTGCCCAGTCGCTGCCACTCCTTGGGGTCCTGGGTGGTCTCGTCCTTCCAGAACCGGTAGTCCTCGGCGCGGCGGTCGATGACCAGCTCGGCGCCCATCGAGCGCACGAGGTCGGCCTTGTCGGGGCTCGAGACGACGCACACGGGAGTGGCCCCGCCGTTGAGCGCCATCTGGGTGGCATAGGAACCAAGGCCACCGCTGGCACCCCAGATCAGCACGGTGTCGCCCTGCTTCATGGCGGCGCCGTTGCGCGACACGAGCTGGCGGTAGGCGGTGGAGTTGACCAGCCCGGGCGAGGCTGCTTCCTCCCAGGTGAGGTGGGCGGGCTTGGGCATGAGCTGGTTGCTTTTCACCAGCGCGATATCGGCCAGCCCGCCGAAGTTGGTCTCGAACCCCCAGATGCGCTGCTCGGGGTCGAGCATGGTGTCGTTGTGGCCGAGCGGGCTCTCAAGTTCGACCGACAGGCAGTGGGCCACCACCTCGTCACCGGGCTTCCAGGCGCTCACGCCGGGGCCGGTGCGCAGCACGACGCCCGCGAGGTCGGAGCCGATGATGTGGTACGGCAGGTCGTGGCGCTTGGTGAGCTCGTTGATGCGGCCGTACCTCTCGAGGAACCCGAAGGTCGACACCGGCTCGAAGATGGACGTCCACACCGTGTTGTAGTTGATGCTCGAGGCCATCACCGCGACGAGCGCCTCGCCCGGACCGAGCTCCGGAACGGGCACGTTCTCGACGTGTAGCGACTCGCGCGGATCCTTGTCGCGCGTGGCCCGACCCTCGAACATCGTCGCCTCGTCGCTGTGTACCGTGACCGCCCGCATGTGCTCGGGAATCGGAAGGCTGGCGAACGTGGCACCGTCGGTGTCTCCGGCGAGGATTGCGTCGAGGATCTGCTGCATCATGTCTCCATGTGGTTAGCGGTCGTTAACTTCAGATATTAGTGCGTCGCGTCGGCGGGCGCCGCCTGAACCAGTTCAATCAGTACACCGCCAGCGTCTTTGGGATGTACGAAGTTCACCAGAGAGCCGGCCGTGCCGCGCTTGGGAGACTCCCACAGCACCCGAATTCCCTGCTGGCGAAGGTGTTCGCATACGGCTGCCACATCGTCGACGCCGTAGGCGACCTGCTGGATACCGACCCCACTGCGGTCGATGAACTTCGCAATGGTCGACTCGGGCGACAGGGGGGCCAGGAGTTGGATGCACGAGCCTGAGTCACCCACCCCCAACATGGCCTCGCGCACGCCCTGCTCCTCATTGACCTCCTCGTGCACGATCGACAGCCCGAAGGCGCGAGCATAGAAGTCTGCGGCGGCATCGAGGTCGGCCACCGCGATTCCGACGTGATCGATGCGCGTGATGAGTGAAGCGTCGAGCATGGTGACTCCTGTCTCTCGCCTGGCGTCAGGCGGAGGCCCGGGGAGCGGCTCCGCAGGGGGTGCCACCCGATATCGTGGGGGAACGTTCGTGAACCATCGTGGCACGAACCCCTCACGACTAGGAGATCAGCCATGTCGCCCTCGGTTATCGTCGCCGGAGCCCGTACCCCGATGGGCCGTTTGCTCGGCTCTCTTAAGGGAATGTCAGCGGCCGACCTCGGCGGTGTTGCCATCGCCGGCGCGCTCGACCGCGCTGGAGTCTCGCCCGCCCAGGTCGACTACGTGATCATGGGTCAGGTCATCGAGGCCGGCGCGGGGCAGAACGCGGCGCGTCAGGCGTCGGTCAAGGCAGGCATCGGAATGGACGTGCCCGCCATGACCATCAACAAGGTGTGCCTGTCGGGCATCAACGCAATCGCCCTGGCCGACCAGCTAATCCGCGCGGGTGAGTTCGACATTGTGGTGGCGGGAGGCATGGAGTCGATGACCAACGCGCCGCACCTGCTGATGGGCTCCCGCGAGGGCACCAAGTATGGCGACTGGGTCATGAAGGACTCGATGGCGCACGACGCCCTCACCTGCTCCTTCGACGCCGCTGCCATGGGCGAGTCGACCGAGTCGTACAACTCCCGCTACGACTTCCTTACCCGCGAGTCGCAGGACGCCTTCGCGGCGCAGTCGCACCAGCGGGCGGCCGCGGCCACCAAGAACGGCCTCTTCGACGCCGAGATCGCCTCGGTCATGATTCCGCAGCGCAAGGGCGACCCCATCGAGTTCCGCGAGGACGAGGGTATCCGTGCCGACACCACCACCGACAGCCTCGGCAAGCTGCGTCCGGCTTTCGCGAAAGATGGCACCATCACCGCGGGTACGTCCTCGCAAATCAGTGACGGCGCGTGCGCCGTAGTGGTGATGAGCAAGGCCAAGGCCGAGGAACTCGGGCTGTCGTGGCTCGCCGAAATCGGTGCCCACGGAGTGGTGGCCGGCCCCGACGCCTCGCTACACGAGCAGCCCGCCAATGCCATCATCAAGGCGGTGGAGAAAGAGGGCATCGCTATTTCCGACATCGACCTCTTCGAGCTCAACGAGGCCTTCGCTGCGGTCGGGCTCGTGTCGGCCCACAAGCTCGGAGTCACCGACGACGTCGTCAATGTCAACGGCGGGGCCATCGCTCTGGGCCACCCGGTGGGCATGTCGGGCGCGCGCATCGTGCTCACCCTCGCCCTCGAGCTGCAGCGCCGCGGCGGCGGAACTGGCGCAGCTGCCCTCTGTGGTGGCGGCGGTCAGGGCGACGCCCTGATCATTCGCGTGCCGAAGTCGTAGTCGCCGCGTGGCCATCGACGTCGACGACCTCGTCGCACGAGCGCGGGGCGGCGACGCCCGGTCGGTGGGCCGCCTGCTGTCGCTCGTGGAAGATGCCTCGCCCCATGCACGCGATGTAGCCGTCGCACTCGCGCCCCTTGCGGGGCGTGCTCACGTGATCGGGCTCACCGGTTCCCCTGGCGTGGGGAAGTCAACGAGCACCTCGGCCCTGGTGTCGGCCCTGAGGGCCCGCGGAAGCCGCGTGGGGGTGCTCGCGATCGACCCGTCATCGCCGTTCTCGGGCGGCGCTCTGCTCGGCGACCGTATCCGCATGCAGGAGCACGCCACCGACCCCGACGTGTTCATTAGGTCGATGGCCTCGCGCGGCCATCTGGGCGGACTCGCGTGGGCGACTCCCCAGGCACTGCGGGTGCTCGATGCGTCGGGGTGCGACGTCGTGCTGGTCGAAACCGTGGGGGTGGGGCAGAGCGAGATCGAGGTCGTGTCGGTGGCCGACACCGTCATCGTGCTGCTGGCGCCCGGCATGGGCGACGGCATTCAGGCAGCCAAGGCAGGAATTCTCGAGATCGGCGACCTCTTCGTGGTGAATAAGTCCGACCGCGACGGAGCCGACTCAACCGCGCGCGAGCTGCGCCACATGGTCAGCCTCGGAAGTCAGACCGAGGGCGGGTGGCAGCCGCCGGTGTTGAAAACGGTGGCCAGCACCGGCGTTGGCATCCCCGAGGTGCTCGTCGCGATCGACGCCCATCGAGGCTGGGCCGAGTCCACCGGCGCGTGGCAGGTGCGCCGCCGCCGCCGCGCGGCCGACGAGATCGAGGCGATCGCGCTCACGGGGGTCCGCGAGCGATTCGAGGCGACGCACGGCCGGGCCGGAATCGCGGCTCTCTCCGAGGAGGTGGCGGCGGGCCGACTCGACCCCTTCACCGCGGCCGAGAGGCTGCTGGAGGCTTCAGCCACGTGACCGAGCCTCTGTCGCCCGAAGGAGCGACTCGACAGTCACGGCTCGTGCTGCTTGTGGTGTGCGCAGCGATCTTCCTCGAGACGCTGCAGTTTTCGATTCTCGCGCCAGTTCTCCCAGTCTTGGCGGCCGAGTTCGGGCTCACCGATCTCAGCGCCGGAGTCGTCAACAGCGCCTACGCGCTCGGGCTGGTGGTGTTCGCCATCCCTGGCGGGCGAGTCGCGGCCCGGGTCGACGAGCGCATCGCGGTCGGGGTGGGCCTGGCCATCATTGGCGTCGCGACAGCCTGGTTCTCCATCGCCGGGGTGCCGTGGCAGCTGGGGGCGGCCCGATTCGTCGCGGGTGCGGCTTCGGCACTCGTGTGGGCGGGGGGCATGGCGTGGGTGTCGTCCACCGGACCGCGCTCCACCCAGGCCACGAGACTCGCCATGGTCATCTCCTCGGCCATCATCGGAAGCCTCGTCGGACCAGCGCTCGGAACCCTCAGCACCGTCGTGGGCCGGCTGCCGGTGTTCCTCGCAATAGCGGTTGTTGCGTGGGTGCTCATCGTGCCGATCTGGAGGTTGGGGGAGACGCATTCGACCGTGGTGACCAGCGAGAAGGGCCTTCGTCGGCTCCTCGGCTCGGCGCGGGTGGCGCTGGGCGTCACCTTCTTCATCGGCGTCTTCTTTGCGGTCTTCTGCGTGCTGATTCCACTCGAGGCGGTCTCCCTCGGTGCGTCGGCCACCGTGGTGGGGTTCGCGTTCATCGTCGGAAGCCTGGGCCAGGCGCTGTTGAGCCCGCTCATCGGACGGCTCACCGATAGCCGGGGTGCCATCCGTGTCATGTCGGCGGCCCTCGGCGCCAGCGCGATTGTGACACTGGGACTCGTGGTGGCGCCTGGCGCCCTCGGCCCGGTCGTGGTGCTGGCCGTGCTCTTCCCGGTGGGTGGCGCTGTGTATACGCCCACGTCGGTGGCCGTCGACCATGCCGCCCATCGACTGGCGCTCGCCCCGGCGATCGCCTTTTCGGCGTGGAACCTGCTCTGGGCGCTCGGCGTAGCCATCGGCTCGGTGGCGGGCCCCGCGGTAGCCGGCTTCACGGGCAACAGCGCCGTGTACATCGTGCTGGCGGCGGTGTCGGCTGGCCTCGCATTCGTGTGCTGGCGCAGCCGTTCGAGCGATGGCCCCTCAACGAGTTGATCCACGCGGAGCTTGAACAGTAGGTGGGGCTCACCATGCATCGGCACGGTCGGCTCCAGCGACGGTAGATCTACCGCTCGCGACCTTCGAGAACCCTCACCAGCGCGCGCATTGGCGCCCCCGTCGCCCCGGCCGGCCACCCGGCCCACGAGTCGGTGATGTAGGCCTTTGACCCCGTGTCGATGTGTACCCACGGCGTGTCACCCGCGAACTGGCGCAGGTACGTGGCGGCGAGCACCGAGGAGTCCGACAGCGTGATGGGGCCGTTGATCAGGTCAGCGTGCTTGGAGCGCATCATCTCGACGTAGCCGGGCACGAGCGGCAGCTGCCAGCCGCGGTCGCCCGACAGGTAGCCGGCACCGATCACCTCGCCCATGAGCGCATCGTCATTGCTGGCTCCGGCCCACAGGTCGGGCCCGAAGCCCGCGGCGTCGGTGAGGGTGCCCACGTCGATGATGCCGCTGACGCCTTGCAGACGCAGGTACGCGATGCCGTCGGCCAAGATCACGCGG
>CALQEM020000199.1:0-6321 GCA_943329595.2 Bifidobacterium breve | reverse complement strand
TTGGTGGTGATGGCGAGGATGAGATCCTTGGCGGTGACTCCCTCGGGAAGGTGTCCTTCGACGTTGACCGCGAGGGTTTTGAAGGGCTTGAGCGGCAGGGTCTGGGTGGCCATCACGTGCTCGACCTCGCTGGTGCCGATTCCGAACGCAAGTGCGCCGAAGGCTCCGTGGGTCGAGGTGTGCGAGTCGCCGCACACCACGGTCATGCCGGGCTGCGTGAGTCCGAGCTGCGGGCCCACCACGTGCACGATGCCCTGCTCAATGTCGCCGAGGGGGTGCAGGGTGATGCCGAACTCGGCGGTGTTGGCCGTGAGGGCCTCGATCTGGGCCCTCGACACCGGGTCGGCGATCGGCTTGTCGATGTCGACGGTGGGGATGTTGTGGTCTTCGGTGGCGACGGTGAGGTCGGGTCGGCGCACTGTGCGGCCGTTGTCGCGGAGGCCGCCAAAGGCCTGCGGGCTGGTGACCTCATGCACAAGGTGCAGGTCGATGTAGAGGAGATCGGGCGCACCCTCTTCGCGTACGACGACGTGCTGGTTCCAGACCTTCTCAGACAGCGTGAGACCCATGACCCCTCCGGTGGCTCGTCAGACTTGACGTCTCGGATAGTGAGACATCAGTATCACTTCATGGACAAGAGTAGCGGAGTCGGGGTGCTCGACAAAGCCGCCCTAGTGCTCTCTGCGCTCGAAGGCGCGCCACTCTCGCTCGCCGGGCTAGTCGACGCCACCGGACTTCCGCGCCCCACCGCACACCGCCTCGCCTGCGCACTCGAACACCACCGACTGGTGGCCCGCGACGTGTCCGGACGCTTCACCCTGGGTCCCCGGCTCGGCGAGCTCGCGGCGGCAGCGGGCGAAGACCGGCTGCTGTCGTCTGCCTCCACCGTGCTGGTCACCCTGCGCGACGCCACGGGCGAGAGCGCGCAGCTCTACCGCCGCCAGGGTCAGCAGCGCATCTGCGTCGCCGCCGCCGAGCGCATGACCGGGCTGCGCGACAGCGTGCCCGTGGGTAGCGCCCTCACCATGCATGCTGGCTCCGCCGCTCAGGTGCTGCTTGCGTGGGAAGACGCCGACCGACTTCATCGCGGGCTTCGCGGCGCCGCCTTCACGGCCGTCACGCTGGCAGCGGTGCGTCGGCGAGGCTGGGCACAGAGCCTAGGAGAGCGCGAGCCGGGGGTGGCCAGCGTGTCGGCGCCCGTGCGCGCGCCGGGTGGGCGGGTGATCGCGGCGGTGTCGGTGTCAGGCCCGGTCGAACGGGTGTCACGGGCCGCTGGGCCGCGCTATGCCGAGGCCGTGGTTGCCGCGGCCGCGTCGCTTGGCGCTGCCATCGCCGCAGGCGACTGACCATCGCCCACATCATCGGCACGTGCCCGTGCTGCTCGACTGTCGGCAATGACAACGCCCACCAACTCCGGCAGAAGGTCGACACTGCGTCGCAGCAGCCAAGGAATCCCGTGCGCGACGAGCCATACCGCCACCAGAATGGGGCCGGGGCATTGCTCCGGAATAGGCGGAATAGGAGCCACGGCACACAAGCCATGCTGCGCGAGTCGTGCGGCCGCGATGGAAGCGAGCGCGCGGTGACCCCGGGCTGACGGGTGCATTCGGTCGATGTGCCACGTGCTCCGCTGGTGAGCCATGTCGAAGTGTTGCGGGTCGAGCACCACCACACCCGGCAGCCCGGCGAGATCAGTCAGCAGCGCGGAGTTCACCGCTGCCGCGCGAACCGCCAGCACTCGACCCACGGCCACACCGCCGCGAGGCAACACCTTCGAAGGATCGTGGAGGAGAACCACCAGAACAACGCTGCCCGCAGCCGTGAGCTCGAGGCACACGTCACGGGCTTCCCGTGCCACGCGCACAGGGTTGAAGTCGGAGCGAAGAACATCGTTGCCACCGATGAGCAGAGTCACAAGATCGGGCTTGAACGCCACAGCGTCTGCCAACTGCTCGGCCACGACGTCGCGCATGCGTGCCCCGGTGCGCGCCAGGCACAGGTAGTCGCTGGCGCCCAGCGCCACCGCCAGATGTGCGGCCCAGCCCGGGGTGTGACCGGCAGGCACGAGGTCTCCGACTCCTGCGGTGACACTGTCACCGAGCCCCACAACGCGCAATGACTTCATCTCAACTCCGAGTCATCCACAGTCGAGGGCTGGAAGGTCTTGCAATCCGTGCAGGGTGAGCATCGATTCGACGGTGCGGCTCCACGGAAATTCACATGCCCGGTGACGAGCAGCCCGCGACCGCCCCTCGACAGGCATCGCCAACACCTCGCGAAGTGCCTGCGCGAAGGATTCGGCCGTTCCATCGGCCAGCCGCCCGCACTGGGCGGTGACAATCTCGCTCAGGGCGCCGGCAGCGGAGGCAATCACAGCGGTACCCGAGGCAAGGCCCTCCAGCGCAGCCAGGCCGAATGTCTCGATCGGTCCCGGCGCAATCAGCGCATCGGCACTGGCGAGGAGGTCGGCCATGCGCTCGCGTTCGGAGATGTGTCCGAGAAACGTCACCGGGAGTCCCACCGAGACCGAGCGCAGACGCTCCTCCAGCGGACCGGTTCCCAGCACCACGAGTCTGGGACGAAGGCCCTCGGCAGCATCGACAGTGAGCGCCTGAACCGCTCGAATGGCCAGTTCCGGCCGCTTCTCGCGCGAGAGTCGACTGCACATCATGATGAGCGACTGCGCGTCACCGCCGAGCAGCGACTGACGCAGGCGTTCATCGCGACGTTCGGGATGAAACATGGCGAGGTCCACCCCGAGGGGCACCCGGGTCACCGTTGAACAGTTGATCCGTTCGAATTCCTCCGACGCGAATCGGGTCGAGCACACCACGCGGTCGAAGCGCCGCGCCGTGCTCCGATTCCACCCATCTGCCATCCGACGGGTTGGCCACGGGCCCGGCAGCCAGGTGTCGAGCACACCATCAACCCGCTCGTGCGCCCACATCAGCGAGGGAATGCCATGAGCTCGTGCCCACCACCCCAGTGATCGCAAGGTCAGGCGATCGGACACCTCAATGCGGTCAGGCCGGATCTCGTCGAGCACCGTGCATACTCGACCAACGTCCAGGATCGCGCGATACCCGCCACTTCCTGGAATGAGCGACGACGGCAGAGTGATGACACACCCGTAGGGGGTGTCGAGTCGCTCGAACCGGTCCCCCGGCACCACGAGGAACGATTCGTGCCCGGCGGCGACGTACCCCGCCCCCAGGTGATGCATGAGTGTTCGAATTCCACCGCTCGAGGGCCCGTAGAAGTTGGCAATCTGGGCGATGCGCATCAGGCTGAGCCCCTCACTGCCGACGCCGGTGACCGTGCCGCCACCACCTGGGCGTAGTACTGCTCAAGCTGAGTCATCACCGCGCACCATGAGCGACCCTCAACCGACTGTCGTGCGGCCACTCCCATGGCGTGACGCTTGAACTGATCACCGGCGAGATCGCGCACGTGTTCCTTCAAGGCTTGCTCATCTCCCGGCGGATACAGCCACCCAGTGCGGCTGGGGGTCACCAGGTCAAGCGGGCCACCCGAGGCGGGCGCCACCACCGGCACTCCACTGGCGAGTGCTTCATGCACCGATTGGCAGAAGGTCTCAAACCGACCGGTGTGCACCATCACATCGAGGCTGGCCACTGCCCGGGATAGCTCATCGCCGTGGAGGAAACCTGTGAACACTCCTGCGGGAATGAGTCGCTCAAGGTTGCTGCGAGCTGGGCCGTCGCCCACCACCACCACGGTCACACCCGGCAGGTCAGCGAGCACGGCCAGTTGTTCCACTTCCTTCTCAGCCGCCACCCTGCCCACGTAGCCGACCACGACATCGTCGCGGCCCTCGGTCCACGCGGCGCGAAGCACCTCGTCGCGATGGACCGGGCTGAAACATTCGGCATCAACGCCGCGGGGCCAGAACTCGATTCTCGGCACATCGTGGGCCTTCAGCGCGTGAATGGTGGGAGACGACGGGGCGAGCGTGAGATCGGACGCACCATGAATACGTCGTAGCCGCCGCCACACCAGCGCGTCGGCCACACCCAGCCCATAGCGGGAGGCAAATCCAGCAACATCGGTTTGAAAGGCGGCCACCACAGGGATGTCTAAGCCGCGCGCGGCTCGCACGGCAGGAACGCCCACCACGAAGGGGCTGGCCAGGTGCACCACGTCGGGCGCGATCTCGCGCAGGATCGCCGAAAGCCGACGATGTCCGACCAGGCTAATTGCGACATCCGAGTAGCCCGGCATGGGCCACGACGGCAGCCGAGTTACCGGCACCTCGCCGTGCCACGTGTCACCCGCGATGGGTGTACGCAGTGCCGTTGACAAGACCGCTGAGTGTGGCCGTGGTGGGGCTGGCCGGGAGGTCGCGCGAGAGTTCGGGCTGACCCACGACGTCGAGACGGTAGGCGGTGATGGCCGGCGCACCACCGAGGCTCGGGGCAGTCCACGACAGTCCGAGGGCGCGATTGCCGGGCGTAGCGGTGAAGTCGACAGGCGCGTCGGGCGGCGGGTAAGGAGTCGTCGCGACCACGTTGGAGTTAGTGGCCGCCACCGCATTCGCGACACGCACACGAATGCTGACTGACTGAGCGTTGGTCAGTCCGGTCACGACCGCGGAGCGCGCGGTGCCAGTGGCCACGATGTCGCTGACGATCGGTCCCGACCCTGACGACGGGAGGGCGCTCCACGTGCCGCCCGCCTGGATCTGCACCACCTCGGTGGCAGCATTCCCTCCCATGGTTCCAGTGGTTCCAGCAGTCCAGATGAGTGAGACCTGGGTGTCTCCGGGAGTCGCGGCCAGGTTGCTGATGGCCGAGGGGGGCACCGCTACGGAGACGGCGATTGAGGCCGAGACTTGCTCGAGCGCGGTCTCGGACCTGCCCCCGTACTCGGTGACATAGGTGGCGACCTCGCTCGCAGCCGCCAGAACATCCCACTGCCGAGTGCTGCCGACGTACTCCGCGTAGTCCCTCAGCGTGACGTCGCAGATGCGCGGGGTTCCTTGGTACCAGGCGTTGTAGGCGCCCCCGAACGCCGCGACGACACTGGGCGTGCAGGCAGATCCCACCCGCGTGGCGGTCTGATCCGCGAAGTGAACCCCAGCCTCGGGGCCCGTGACCCAGTACCAGTGGCCCTGGGCCGCGGCGTTGTCGGCATACACGGTGCTTCCCACCGCGGTGTTGATCGACTGCGCGGTGTCGGTGGCTCCCATCCAGCTTTCGGTCGACTTGACTCGGTTCTTGATGAACAACTGCTCGCGAGCGCTCGTCATGGTGACGAGGTACCCGGTGAGCCCGTTGAACGAGCGCGTGGCGGCGGCAGACTTCGCGGTGGCCCACGTGGATAACGCGCTGACATCCTCGTAGTAGTGACCGGTGTCAGGGTCAAAGGCTGCACCCGCTCGGGTGACCCACACCGATACGGTTCCGCTCGACGGAGTTGCGCTTGACGCTGTGGTCAGGCGCAGGGTGGCCAGAGCGGCATTCACGGCCGCGACCGAGCCCTCGAATCCGATCGAGGCTCCGCTCAGAGCGCTGCCCGCCTGGTAGGTGCGATCGAGGGTGGCCGTGACGCCGGTCACCGCGTCAACCGCGATGGTTCCGGCGGTCGAGCTCGCGGTGATGCGAACATTGCCCGAAAATCCGGTGCTCACGGAAACATCGGCGATGGGTGTGGTGGTTCCCGCGAGAACCGTCAGCGTGGCTGGTGCGCTGATGGCCGGGTTGCTTGCCGCCGAGGCGATGGCCACGAGGGGAGCAATGAGACACCCGATGACCACGGCGATTCCCACGCCAGACCTGCGAAAGAGCCGCCGCATAATCGACCAGGGCGCGAACCGTGGCAGCCGATGACGGGGGCCAGCAGAGCGTCGTGGCGCATGCCGGGAAACTGGAACACACCCCTCTCTCATGTAGACCCGCCAGGCGTGCTGAGCCGGCGCCACTTATTGCATTAAATTCCTAGTGTGCCCGCATTCAGTCGCTCGACGCCAGCCACAACACGACATTTTGGCGCGACGTCACCGCTCGTTCATCTCACGCTCATTGCGTCGCGCGGGTCCCCTCAGCAACGATGAGGCACGCGGGTTACGCCTGTCGTGGGTCTCAACCCGAGGCGACCTGAACGAGGCCGAGCAGGGAAACATTCTCGCCGCACGACGCAAGCGCCGATGGCACACACCGGCCGTGCCCGATCTCCTAGACCACCTAGCGGTACGCACCTTGCACCGCGACATGTTCGGCCAGGTCTGGTCCTGGGCCGGCACCTACCGCAACTCGGAAGTGAACATCGGCGTGCCCCCCGATGAGATCAGTGTGGGCGTGC
>CALQEM020000198.1:0-6391 GCA_943329595.2 Bifidobacterium breve | reverse complement strand
GACGCGGTGTGCCGGGCGAGTTCGACGACGAGGGCGGCGAGCCCACCCCCAGTGCCGCGTTTACCAAGAGGTCGGGGCTGCAGAGGGCGGGCAAGGCCAAGCGGGGCGTCACCGGAACCCGGGTGCGGTACTGGGCCGACCGGCAGGTATTCCTCAAGGAGGCCGAGGTCGACCTCGAGGCGCTGCTCGCCAGGGCCCGCCAGACCGCGTTTCTGGTGCCCGGCCTCACGCTCGTGGTACGCGACGAGCGGGGAGTCGAGCCGGTCGAGGAGTCGCTGCGCTACGACGGCGGAATCGCTGAGTTTGTCAACCATCTGGCCGCCGACGAGCCGGTCACGTCGCTGGTGCGACTCACCGGTATGGAGCACTTCCACGAGACGGTGCCTGTGCTCGACGCGCAGGGACACATGAGTCCGCAGGAGGTGCAGCGCGAACTGGCCGTCGATATCGCCCTGCGCTGGGGCACCGGCTACGACGACACGGTGCGCTCATTCGTCAACGTGATCGCCACCCCCAAGGGAGGCACACATGTGGTGGGCTTCGAGCGCGGCGCGGTCAAGGTGGTCAATGCCGCGCTGAGGGCGCAGAAGGTGCTCAAGTCGGGCGAGGACGCCGTCACCAAGGAGGACGTGCTCGAGGGACTCACCGGCGTCATCACCGTGCGCCTCGCCGAGCCGCAGTTCGAGGGCCAGACCAAGGAGGTGTTGGGCACCTCGGCGGCGTCGCGCATCGTGGCCCACGTGGTGGAGAAGGAGCTCGGGGCCTATCTGACCAACCCGCCTCGCGGTGAGAAGAACAGCGCGAAGGCGCTGCTCGACAAGGTGGCGAACGCCATGCGCGCGCGGGTGGCGGCCCGCACCCATCGCGACACCCAGCGGCGCAAGACCGCCCTCGAGTCGTCGGCGCTGCCGGCCAAGCTGGCCGATTGCCGCAGTGACGATGTGGGCCGAACCGAGCTATTCATCGTCGAGGGCGATAGCGCGCTCGGCACGGCCAAGTCGGCGCGCAACTCCGAGTTTCAGGCGCTGCTTCCCATTCGGGGCAAGATCCTCAATGTCCAGAAATCGTCGCTGGCCGACATGCTGAAGAACACCGAGTGTGCAGCGATCATCCAGGTCATCGGCGCGGGCTCGGGGCGCTCCTTCGAGCTTGCCGCCGCGCGCTACCAGAAGATCATCCTGATGAGTGATGCCGACGTCGACGGCGCCCATATCCGGTGTCTGCTGCTCACCCTGATTCACCGCTACATGCCTGAGTTACTGGCCGACGGGCGAGTGTTCGCCGCGGTGCCCCCGCTGCACCGCATCGACGTGGTGGCATCGGGCAAGACTCCGGCCGAGGTCGTGTACACGTATTCCGATGCTGAGATGCGCACGACCCTGGCCGAGCTCACCAGGCAGGGCAGGCGCTGGAAGGACCCCGTGCAGCGCTACAAGGGCCTCGGCGAGATGGACGCCTCGCAGCTGCGTGAGACCACCATGGATCCCCGTAGCCGTCAGTTGCGGCGCATCACGGTGTCCGACGCCGACGCGGCCGGAGCGGTCTTCAACCTGCTGATGGGAAGTGACGTGGCTCCGCGCAAGGAGTTCATCGTCGAGGGTGCCGACGAACTCGACCGCAGTCGCATCGACGTCTGACGTTCCTCTAGGCGACCTGAACCGGGATCCAGCGGACGGAAGGCTGTGATCGGTGCCACACTCGGCCTGTGAGCACGCGCGCTAGGTGGATGGTGGGGCTGACAGGCGCGTCCGGGCCGATTGGGTCGTTGGGGCTCGGGATTGCACTAGGCCGCTGGATGCCGGCCGGTCAGGGCGGCATGGCCGATCTTGCTGCGCTGGTGATGGGCATCATGGTCGGAGGAGCGTTCCTGGCCCTCGTGGTCTTCGCCGCCGGCCTGTTGCTGGTGGTGCGCGCCGAGGTGACGCGCCCGCTGGTGGCGCTGGGCGTGATGCTGGTGGCCTGCGTCGCGAACGTGGCCGTGATGATGCTCGGGCTCGTGGTCGTGGGCCGCTCGGGCGGCCCCGCGGCAATGACCCTGCTCATTGTGGTGGGGGCCTCGGTGGCAGTTCTCGTCGTGGGCGCCCGGCTTGCCCTGCGGGCCGGAGGTCGCACGTCTCACTCCGCTGACACGACCTAGAGGCGAACCTGTGTCAGAACAGGACGTTGAATGTCCAGATGTGACACAAGTTCGCGCAGTTACTCCTCGCCGCGGGCGTGTGCCAGGAGCATCTCCCGGATGCCGCGGGGTGTCACCGGCGGCGGCAGCACCACGATGACCTCGCCGTCGATGACCTCGGCCGGGTAGGTGGCGAGCGCGGCGTCGGACCCCACGAGCCGGCCGTCGTCAGGGTTGTAGCGCCACCAGTGGGAGGGGCAGGCGATGAATCCGCGGTCGAGTCGACCACCCGACAGCGAGGCTTGCTTGTGAAGGCAGGCGTCGGCCACCGCCCGCACGGTGCCATCGACGTTCACGACACACGCGGCGTGCCCCCCTGCCTCGACGCGCGTGAGTGCGCCCGGAGGGAGGTCGGCGATCGGGCAGACGACCACTCGCTGGGGCGAGGGCTCGGTCATGGAGCGGCGGACGTTCCGAGGGGGTTGCCCGACCGTGACACCGACACGGGAACTCCGCCGATACCCCAGTCGTCAGCGGATACCTCATAGAGCGCAACCCGCACCCGGTCGAGCGGCACAGCGACGGTACGCGCAACCGCCTCACTGACCTCGCGGATGAGCGCGTGCTTCTGCTCAACGCTGCGGCCCTCAAGCATCGTGATCTGGACCATGGGCATGGTGTCTCCTCGGGGTTGGGTTAGACGCAGGCGATCTCGACGGTGCCGAGACGGTCGAAGCGGGCCACCACCGTGTCGCCGGGCGCCACGGCGACCGCCTCGGTCATCCCCCCGCTGAGCACGATCTGGCCAGCGGCGAGGCCGCGACCCCTGGCGGCGAGCTGGCGCACCAACCACGCGACCGCTGCCGCCGGGTGGCCGTGAACGGCCGCCCCCGCCGCCGTGTGCATGAGTTCACCATTTTTCTCGAGGGTCATTCCGACCAGCCGAAGGTCGACACCGCGGGGGTCGATTGCGCTGCCCCCGAGGCTGAACGCGGCCGATGAGCAGTTGTCGGCCACCACGTCGGTGTGCGTGAACTTGTAGCCGGCGAAGCGGGAGTCGAGCACGTCGATCGAGGGGAAAACCGCCTCGGTCGCCGACAGCACATGGGCGGCCGTGACGTGGGCGCCCTCGAGGTCACGCGATAGCAGGAACGCCACCTCGGGCTCGATCCGTGGCTGGATGAACTGCGAGCACACAAGTGCCTCGCCGGTGTCGATCTGCATGTCGGCCGTGAGCCATCCGTACAGCGGCGTTTCGACCTTCATCTGCCGCTGCTTGGCCTTGCTGGTGAGGCCAAGTTTGGCACCCACGATGCCGTGCCCGCGGTTGACCCGGGCGTCGACGACGGCATCCTGCACGTCGTACGCCTCGGCGCTGGTCATATCGGGGTGCTCGTCGGTGAAGGGGCTGGTGGGCGTGGTGTGGTGTGCCGCGTTGACGAGCCGCTCGATGATGTGAAGGTGCTTGCTCATCGCTTCTCCTCGATGTGTCCGGTCCAGGCGAGGGGCCCAGACTCGTCGAGCGCCTCGAGCGCGTTCTCGCGTTCGGCGTGCTGCCGGGCGAGCTCAACGGCCACGTCGATGATCATGTCCTCCTGGCCGCCGACCACCTTGCGGCGCCCCAGCTCAATGAGAATGTCGGCCTGCGACACCCCGTACCGCTCGGCGGCTCGCTCGGCGTGCAGCAGGAACGAGCCGTACACGCCCGCGTAGCCCAGCAGCAGTCCTGCGCGGTCGATCACCTGCTGGCGCGGCATCATCGGTCGCACTATCTCCTCAGCAACGTCGAGTACCCGTAACGTGTCGACTCCCGTGGGAATTCCTGACTTATCGCACACGGCCACGAGAATCTCGGTGGGACAGTTACCGGCACCCGCGCCGAGTCCGGCCGAGCAGCCGTCGAGGTGCAGGGCTCCCTCGCTCAGGGCTGCCATCGAGTTCGCGACCGCGAGCGAGAGGTTGTTGTGAGCGTGCAGCCCCACGGGAATGTCGAGGCCGTTCACCAGCGTGCCAATGCGGGCGCGCGCGTCGTCGGTGGTCATCGCGCCCGCGCTGTCCATCGTGTAGATCACGTCGGCGCCGTATCTCTGCATCTTCAGCGCCTGCTTGAGCAACTCCTCGGGAGTGGTGGAGTGCCCCAGCATGAGGAGGCCCACGGCCTCCATTCCGAGCTGCTTCACGAGTTTGATGTGCTGCTCCGACACGTCGGCCTCGGTGCAGTGCGTCGCAATGCGCGCCACCTGCACGCCCATCTCGGCCACCTCGCGCAGGTCGTTGATGGTGCCGATCCCGGGAATCATCAGCACCGCGATCTTGGCGTTGGTGGTTGCCTCCACGGCACGCGCCACCAGCTTCTTTTCATCGACCGCGGAGAAGCCGTAGTTGAACGACGACCCGCCGAGCCCGTCGCCGTGCGAGATCTCAATCACCGGCACGCCAGCGGAGTCGAGGCCACGCACGATGTCGATGACCTGCTCCTCGGTGTACTGGTGCATCAGCGCGTGGGAGCCGTCGCGCAGGGTCGAGTCGGTGAGCCGGAACGCGGGCGTTCCGGGGGTGCTGATCGTGGCGGTCATGCCTGGGCCTCCTTGGAAGCGGACTCGATGCGGTGAACTGCCATGGCCTCGCCCACGCGCAAAGCGGCGGCGGTCATGATGTCGAGGTTGCCGGCGTAGGGCGGGAAGTAGTCGCCGGCCCCGGTCACCTCAATGAGCACGACGATTCGGTGGGGCACCACGCCGCCGGGGGCGTTGAAGGGCCCCGCCTCGATGACGGGCTCCTGCTTGAGGCGGTAGCCCGGCACGAACTCCTGCACGGCCTCGGCCATTTTCTGCACCGAGGCAATC
Source organism: Bifidobacterium breve (assembly GCA_943329595.2). Taxonomy (GTDB): domain Bacteria; phylum Actinomycetota; class Actinomycetes; order S36-B12; family CAIYMF01; genus CAIYMF01. The sequence goes on along the minus strand of CALQEM020000198.1, from coordinate 1,429 downwards.
ACGGCGTCGTGGTCGGTGCCCTCGGGTAGGGCGCAGAACACCGTGTTGCGCATCAGGATGGGCGGGTCGGCGGGGTTGAGAATCATGATCGCCTTACCGCGCTCGGCACCCCCGATCTCCTCGAGAGCCGCCGACGTGGTGCGCGTGAACTCGTCGATGTTTTGGCGCGTGCCGGGTCCGGCCGACAGCGACGCCACGGTCGAGATCATCTCGGCGTAGGGCACCCGGGTGATCTGGCTGACGGCCGCCACAATGGGGGTCGTCGCCTGACCGCCGCACGTGACCATGTTCACGTTGGGTGCGTCGAGGTGCTCGTGCAGATTGACAGTGGGGATCACCTTGGGGCCCCGGCACGCCGGAGTGAGGTCGATCGCGGTGATGCCGAGTTCGGCGAGCACCTTGGCGTGGCGCACGTGAACGTAAGCGCTGGTGGCGTCGAACACGATCTGCACACGGTCAGCGTTCTCGCTCACCCAGTCGATGCCGTTCGAGGGCGCCTCGTAGCCGAGGTCTCGGGCGCGTCTGAGCCCGTCGCTGTCGGCGTCGATGCCGATGAGCGCGACCAGGTCGAGTAGGTCGGACCTCTGTAACTTGTACATGAGATCGGTGCCGATATTTCCGGAGCCGATGATGGCGACTGGCAGTCCCATGGGGGCCTCTCCTGTGAGCGGTGGCGACGGGTGGTGCGACGGGTGGAATGTGCGGGTGCTGGGGGTGCAGCTCAGGTCATGCGGGCGGTAACGGGGCCGAGTCGGTCGAAGTCGGCGCGGAATACGTCGCCGGCGACCGCGGGAACCGCGGCGTGCAGTGCGCCGGTCATGACGACCTGCCCGGCCTTGAGGCCCTCGCCCAGGGGGTGCAGCGTGTTGACGAGCCACGCGATGGCCGCGGCAGGGTTGCCGGCAGCCGCGGCACCGGCGCCGGTGGCGACGACCTCACCGTTGCGGGTGAAGACCATGCCGGTGAGCCGCACGTCGAAGTCGACGAGCGGGACGATGCGGCCCGACAGCACGATGGCGCCGCAGGAGGCCATGTCGCTCACGGTGTCGGCGAGCTTGATCTTCCAGTCGGCGACGCGGCTGTCGACGATCTCGAGTGCGGCGCAGACCCCCGTGGTGGCCTCGAGTACCTGAAGGGGGGTGCAGTCGGGACCCTGAAGGTCGCGCCCGAGCACGAACGCGATCTCGGCCTCCATCTTGGGTTGAATGAATGACGCGGTGTCGATGGCGGCGCCGTCACCGCGGAGGTGACTGGCCATCACCGGGGCGAGGTCGGGGGAGTCGACACCGAGCATCTCCTGCATGGGCTTGCTGGTGAGGCCGAGCTTGTAGCCCACCACTCGGTCGCCCTCGGCCAGTAGCCGGCGCACGATGCCCTGCTGCACGGCATAGCCGTCCTGCAGCGTCATGCCGGGCTCGTCGTCGGTGAG
>CALQEM020000197.1:0-6413 GCA_943329595.2 Bifidobacterium breve | reverse complement strand
TGCTCGGCGTCAAGCGGCTGAACGAGGATTCGATCCTCAAGCGGCTTGATGGTGACCGACACGGTCTACCTCCCCCTTGCGGGATGAGTGGATTGACAGGACAGTCCGATTCGTGGACCCGTCGTCGCGGGTGCCGGGCCCTGAATCGGCTGGCACACTCAGGCTGAGAGTGCCAGCCCTCAGACTAGGCAGGGGTTAGCACTCTGTCAATCCGAGTGCCAGCCCGAACGGCCCATCAGGGCGCCCAGTACGGCGATGTCGGTCGGTCGCACGCCGCAGCATCCGCCGAGGAGTCGGGCACCGGCCGAGAGCCACGAGTCGACATCAGTGGCGGCAGGCACCGGCGACAACGGTCCTGACCAGGTCTCGGTGGTGGATTCCCAGAGCTGGCCCGCGTTGGGATACGCCAGCAGTGCGGGGCCACCGACTCCTCCCGCGAGCGCCCACGGCTCAGCAAGGGCCGACAGGGCCAGACCCACGGTTCGGGGAGCCGAACAGTTGACCCCCACCGCCACGACCGACGAGCACCCTGCCACGACCTGGGCCGCCTCGGCCAGCGGTTGGCCGGCGCTCAGCACAGTGCCGTCGGGCGTGGTCATCGACAGCCAGGCTGCCACGCCCGGCACGTCTTCGAGGGCCTCGACCAGCGCCTCAACCTCGTCGAGGTCGGGAATCGTCTCGATCGCCAGCAGGTCGGCACCCGCGGCCACCAGCACCCCGAGCCGCTCGCGGTGGAAGTCGGCGAGGTCGCGCCGCGACAGGCCATAGCGCCCCCGATACTCCGACCCGTCGTGGTTGGTGGCGCCATACGGACCCACCGACGCAGCCACGAGGGCCTGCGGAAAGCTCTCGCGCGCCTCGAGCGCGAGTTCGACGCTGCGGGCCAGCAGCGAGTCGGCCTCGGCCGCTGTGCCACCAGCCGCCACCAGCCCACGTCGGCTGACCTGATAGCTCGCCGTGATGATGACGTCGGCCCCCACTTTGAGGAAGGCCAGGTGGGCGTCGCGCACGGCCAGCGGGTCGTCACGTAGCACTGTCGCCGACCACAGCGAGCCTGAGATATCGCGGCCCACGGACTCGAGTTGCGTGGCCAGACCACCATCGAGGAGCACGGGCGCATCGTCGATGCGGGCCCGGAGCGCCTCGGGCGTCACCGGGGCAAGCCCGGAACCGGGGCGACTCCGTCTTCCGGCAGGTACTTCGACAGCGACGCTGGCGTGAGGCCCTTCGCCGCGTACTGCTTGACCACCTTCTGCAGGTTGGCCTTGAGGTCGCCCTCGAAGTGCAGGAGCACAATGTCACCGGCCTGATACGGCTCCGACGCGAACTGAATCACGCCATCCTTCGATACGGTGACGTTCCAGAGTGCGATGTGCTTAATGCCGCACGAGGCCGCAGTCTTCTCGATCAACTGCGCCGAGTCATTCTCGGGCATGAACCCTGCACCGTAGGGCGGCCTCAGAATCCACGGACGCACACCGTACTTCTCCTCGTAGCGCTTCTGAGTCGTGCAGATCTCGTAGTCGAGATTGGTACTCGCCTTGCTCATGGCCTTGTGGGTCATCGAGTGATTCTGCACCGCATCGAAGGCGCCCATCTTCTTAAAGAAGGCCCAGTTCTCGCTTACTGCCGCGTCGGTCAGGAAGACCGTGACGGGGAGCTCGGTTTCGGTCACGTAGTCGGCAGCCGACTCCTGCTGCTCCCAGCCATCGTCAATGGTGATGAAAAAGACCGGATTGTTTGTGCTGAGGCGTGATTCGACCGTGACACCGTTCTCAATTCTGCTGATCACCGTGTCGGGGTCCGCGTTCTTGTCGATCAGTTCACCCGGGGGCTTGGACTTCTTCCTCGGCGGTGCGCTCACGGCCGGTGAGGCACTGTCGCTGCCAGCCACGGCCTCCGTGCCGGGCGATGAGGTGGATGCGATCGGAGAGGTAGGGATGCGCCCCAGAGCGACACCGGCCCCACACGACACCACCCCGGCCAGTGCCACGCCCACAGCAATGGCCGCACGCGCGACGAACACGGGAACTCCTCGGGGTTGGTCACTCAACAACCTCAGTGTCCCACAGCAAGCGCCGCCCTCAGGAAGGTGCCGACACCTGAGTGACGGGCATCGAGGTGTCGGTGCCGAAGCCGAGGTTCGACGGCGCGCGCCCCCGCTGCACCATCAGGCTGCCCAAGGCGGCCACCATGGCGCCGTTGTCGGTGCAGAGCCCCGGACGTGGCACGCGCACCCGGATTCCGGCAGCGGCGGCACGCTCGGTGATCAGCGCCCGCAGCCGGGAGTTTGCCGCGACTCCCCCTCCGATGACCAGGTGCTCAATGCCCGAATCGAGGCAGGCCGCGACAGACTTACGCACGAGAACGTCGACAACGGCCTCCTGGAAGCTGGCCGCCACGTCAGCGATGGGCACCGGCTCGCCCGCGGTCTCCCGCGCCTCAACCCACCGTGCCACCGACGTTTTCAGCCCCGAGAACGACACGTCGTAGCGGTGCCGCTCGAGGTCGCGGGCCGACGACAGCCCCCTCGGAAAGTCGATCGCCGCAGGATTGCCGCTCGCGGCTTCCCGGTCGATGTGCGGCCCTCCGGGGAAGGGAAGTCCCAGCACGCGCGCCACCTTGTCGAATGCCTCGCCGGCAGCGTCGTCGAGCGTTGCTCCGAGTGACTCGATGTCGAAGGTGACATCACCCACCCGAAGCAGCGACGAGTGCCCACCCGACACCAGCAGGGCGATACACGGCTCCGGGAGAGGCCCGTGCTCGAGAGTGTCGACGGCCACGTGTGCCGCGAGGTGGTTCACGCCGTGCAGCGGAACACCGAGCGCAAGCGCGAGGGCCTTGGCCGCCGCCACTCCCACGAGCAGGGCGCCGGCGAGCCCCGGGCCTGCTGTTACCGCCACCGCATCGACGTCGTTGAGCGAGACCCCAGCCTCGCGGCAGGCGCGGTCAATCGTGGGCACCATCGCCTCGAGGTGGGCCCGGCTCGCCACCTCGGGCACGACCCCTCCGAAGCGGGCGTGCTCGTCGACGCTGCTGGCCACGGCGTCGGCCAGCAGGACGCTTCCACGCACAATGCCGACCCCCGTCTCATCGCACGAGGTCTCGATGCCGAGAATCAGCGGGCCATCATTCATCGTCGATCACCCCGTGAGTCCGTCGACGCATGATGAGTGCGTCGAATCCGGGTCCGTAGTAGTCGCGACGCGACGCGAGCAACTCGAAACCGCGGCGCTGGTAGAGCGTGAGGGCACGCTCGTTGTCGGCCCGTACCTCGAGCATCACCGTTGTGCAGTTGCGACGCTCGGCCTCCTCGAGCAGTTGGTCGAGCAGCGCCGCCCCGAGCCCGAGCCCCTGAGCATCGGGGCTCACGGCGATCGTCTGCACGTCGGCCTCGGGCGCAAGCGCCGCGAGTCCGACGTAGCCCACGACTCGTGGGTCTGCTCCGGTAGCGGTCGTGGCGGGATCGGGCGTTTCGACCGCCACGAGGTAGTGCCGCAACTCGGGCACCCGCGCGAGTTCGGCCCAGAAGGTCTCGGCGCTCCATGACGTTTGCGGAAATACCTCAGCATCGATACGCGCGCACGCGTCGATCTGCCACCACCGGAGGGGACCAATCTCGACCCCGGGAACACCGCTCATGTGCCGACCCGCTTGCGAGGACCAGGCTCAGCGGCATCGGGCCTGCGAAGGTAGAGAGGAAGTGGCGGCAACTCAACCTCAGGACGTTCGTTGAGCGCGAGGGCGAGGTCGGCCGCGTCAAGGAACTCCGGCCCTGCCACCAGGCAGCCGGCAGCCGCGAAGGCTTCCCCGTAGAGCAGTGCGCCGTGACCCACCGTGCGGAGTCCGGCAATGGCCTGTGCGGCGACATCGGGCATATCAACATGCGGGCCACCTGTGCGATCGCCGGTGTGGTCGTACTGAGCCCAGTACACCTCGCGGCGACGAGCATCGGCGACCACGGCGACCTGCTCACCGGGCACATCGCGGAGGGCAAGCCGGGCGTAGCCATCGAGCGAGCACACTCCCACGAGCGGAACATCCCAGACCCGGGCCAGCACCGCAGCGGTGACCACACCGACACGCAGGCCGGTGAACGGCCCCGGCCCCACGCCCACAACCACCTGATCGGGAGCTCTCACCTCGGATTCAGCGAGCACCCGCTGCAGCAGCGGGGCGAGTGACTCACCCTGTCGCTGGCCGGCCTGCTCGCTGATCGACACCAGAGTGGTGTCATCGACAACCACCGCGACACAGATCCTGGTGGAGGAGGTGTCGAGCACGAGGCGAATCATCTGCTCATGCAAGCACAGCCGCCCGCGATCAGGCCCGCCGGCTAGAACGTGAGCGTGTAGGTCACGGTCGGACTGCAGACAGAGTCGCTGTCGCGACACACGGCCACCAAGTACGTCTTCGCCGTGCGGTCGGTGAAGGTGGCGGTGGCCGTCTCTGTCGCCTTGGGCGTCACCGTGATCGTTTCGGGCGTACGCCCCACCACCGTCATCGTCACCGTGTAAGTAACGCCCGCCTCGGCGGGCCACTGCACCTGAACGTCGGCCGTGGTCGTCGTCGGGAATGCGACGGCCACCACGAGGACGGAGGTGATGTCGGCGGCCTGCGTCGACGTGATCGGCATCGGGCGCGGAACGTCAGAGGGCGAGGACGAGTCAGAGGGCGACGGAATGCTAGAGGGCGAGGACGAGGACGAGGCATCCTTGTGCCCCTTCTTCGACTGAGCCGCCCCCGCGAGTCCATCGGTCGACGACCGCATGCCGATCACGACAATCGCCGCCACGGCCACCAGCACGAGGGCGCCACCCACGGCAATCACACTGCGGCGTCGGGAGGCGCGCCGAGACCGCCCAGGTGCGCTCGACAGCGAGGAATCATCCATCGAATCTCCTGACATAACCAGCGCCTTCCCACTGCGAATGAACAAGTCCGGCCACGGTATCACCGAGTGGCGTCGGCCCAACGCTCCTCGCTACCCGTCACGGTGACCCACCTGAGGCCGGCTTCGCCCACCGCGCCGTGAGCTTCAGCGGGCCGGTCGATCGTCACCTGCACCCACTCCTGCCCCAGCATTGGGGCAAGGTGCTCGCCCCACTCGACCACGGTGACGGCCTGGTCGACATCGTCGGCAAGGCCGAGGTCCTCGAACTCCAGCGCACCCTGCACCCGATAGGCGTCGACGTGCACCAGCGGCGGACCACCCCGCAGTGGTGGATGCACTCGAGCGATCACGAAGGTGGGACTCGTGATCGGCCCCCTCACTCCCATTCCGTCGGCCAATCCCTGCACCCACGTGGTCTTTCCGGCACCGAGCGGACCAGCCAGAACAATGACGTCTCCAGCCCGAACCAGTGAGGCAAAGTCGCGGCCATGAGCGCGCATGGCGTCGGCGTCGGCGACGACCGTGCTCACTGCAGTCGGCCGTCGAACGGGGGCCGCACCCTCGCCGCCAGCCCCTTGAGCGCTGAGTTGACCTCGGGATAGCGCTCGAGCATCAGCATGTGTCCGGTGCCAGGAAGCAGAAGAAGCTCGGCCTCAGGCACGAGCCCGACAATCTCCCCGCTGTGGCTCGCAGGGGTCAGCACATCGCTCTCCCCCACGATCACGAGCGTGTCGACAAGGGCCAGACCGTGCAACCCGTCTCTGCGGTCGTGCTGCTCAAACGCGGGCAGAAAGTCGGCCACGACATCCATGGGGGTCGAGGCGATCATGTCGGCGGTAAAGGCGTTGACCGACGCCGACACCGGGCCACCAAAAGCGTACTGACGCGTCAGCACCAGCCCGAGGTCGTTGATGCGGTCGCGCGTGAACTCGACCGCGCGGGGGCTTCGGGCAAGACCCGCGGCAGCGCCGGGACTGAGCCGGTGCAGCAGCCGGGCCACGGGTGCGGGCAGGCCGAGAAGTTCCTCGCCCAGCCCGCCGACACTCGTTCCGAGCAGGGCGACCGCCACCACCCGGCCGTTGAACAGCTCGGGAGCGTGCGCGGCCAAGGCCATCACGGTCATGCCGCCCATCGAGTGCCCCACCAGCATGACCGGCCCCTCGGGAGCGACCGCCTCGAGCACCGCTGCGAGGTCGAGGCCGAGCCTGTCGATCGTGTCGGCGCCATAGCGGGGCCCCGAGGTCGAGCGGCCGTGGCCGCGCTGGTCCCACAACACCAGTCGGTCACGGCCTCGGAGGTCGCGGCGCTGGTAGTGCCACACGTCGAGGTTGAGGCAGAAGCCGTGGGTGAAGACGATGGTAAGGCCAGCTTCTGGCGTGCCGACCCCCATCCCATCGATATCGGGCTCATCGATTTCCACGTGCAGCAGCACACCGTCGTCGGTCGGAACCACCAGTGGCGCCGACCGCAGCGAGCCGAAGTGCTGGTCGGACTCCGCGTCGACGGTCAGGGTGCGCCG
>CALQEM020000196.1:0-6432 GCA_943329595.2 Bifidobacterium breve | reverse complement strand
GAGGCTGGGCTTGCTACGTGACGCTGCTGTCAGTCGCCGCTGAGGTGAGCTGGCTTCAGGCGATCGTGCTGGGCATCGTTCAGGGGTTCACCGAGTTCCTGCCCATCTCGTCCACCGCGCACATCCTGGTTGTGTCGAAGGTCGCGGGGTGGGGCGACCCGGGTGCCGCGTTCACCGCGGTCACGCAGATCGGCACCGAGCTGGCGGTCATCATCTACTTCCGACGTGACATCGTGCGCATCGCCACCGCGTGGCTCAGGAGCCTGCGCAACGCTGACCTGCGCGGCTCCCTCGATGCCCGCATGGGCTGGTATGTGATCATCGGCTCGTTGCCGATCCTCATTCTCGGATTCCTGCTGCGTAAGCAGATCGAGACAGTTGCCCGAAACCTCTGGCTCGTGGCACTGACGCTCATCCTGTTCGGTGTGATCCTCGGGGTCTGCGACGCCCTCGGTCGACGTGTCAAACAGGTCGACGACCTCAACGCGCGCGACGGAATCGTCTATGGGCTGGGCCAGGCGCTCGCCCTCATTCCGGGAGTCTCCCGCTCGGGTGCCACGATCAGTGCGGGCCTCGCGCTGGGCTACACGAGAGAATCGGCAGCCCGATACTCGTTCCTGCTGGCCATCCCGGCGGTACTGGCGAGTGGACTCTTCGAGGCCCTTCAGATTGGCAGCGACACCACGGCGGCATGGGGGCCGACGCTGCTTGCTACGGCCATCGCCTTGGTGGTGGGCTACCTCGTTATCGCCTGGCTGCTGCGCTATCTCGTGAGCAACTCGTTTCTGCCCTTCGTCATCTATCGCATCGCACTAGGGCTCGTGCTCATTGTGCTGCTGTTGACGGGTGTGGTGTCGGCCGCCTGAGCTGCCTGTTACAGCCAGCCAGAACGCTTGAAGGCGCGGTACATCAGCCCGCACGCTCCGAACATCACTGAAATGACCATGAAGTACCCGTACTGCCAGTGGAGTTCGGGGATGTTGTCGAAGTTCATGCCGTAGATGCCGGCGATCATGGTGGGAACCGCGGCAATGGCGACCCACGCCGAGATCTGGCGCATGTCGCTGTTCTGCTGTAGCTCGAGTCGCTGGGTGCTGGCCGACAGCAGGGTAGCCAGCAGGTTGTCGTAGCCCTCGACCTGGTCGCTGACTCGCAGGATGTGATCGCTGATGTCGCGGAAGTAGGGCGTGAGAGCCTCGGGCATATCGAGGATGGATGCCTCGAACCGATCATGCGCGGCCGGGACCAGCGGGAGAACCGCACGCTTCATCTCGATGACCTCGCGCTTGAGCCGGTAGATAGCCTGCGAATCATCGGTGCGCACCTGCGAGAACACCGACTCCTGAATCACGTCAATGTCACGCTCGAGCTCGTCGGCGACAAACGTGTAGCCGTCGACCACATCGTCCATCACCTCGTACACCACCGAGAGCACTCCAAGCCGCAGGAGGTCAGGCTTGGACTCCAGCAGAGAACGCACGTCTTGGAGTTCGCCCACGCCCCCAAACCGCACGGTGACCACGAAGTGCTTGCCAACAAACATCGAGATTTGGCCGGTCTCAACATCGCTCGTCTCCTCGACGTACTTGAGCACCTTGAAGAGGAGGAAGGTCGAATCACCCTGTTTCTCGGCCTTCGCCCGCTGCCGCACGTTCAGGGAGTCTTCGACCTGAAGCGCTGGGAGACCAAGCTCCTCAGCGACAATGCTCATCTCGGCGACGGTGGGCTGATAAAGCCCCAGCCACACGAAGGACGATGGATCAGGGTCGGCGCGCACCTGCCGCAGCACGTTGCGCAGTTGCTCGCCGACCTGTCGAGCCTCGGGGGCTTTGCCCAGCAGATCGTCGCGTGACAGGGTGACGCGGCCGTCGCGATACACACCGAGTCCTCGAATCACAGGAGTCATCCTCCCACGGCCGGTATTCGACACTACGCCCCCGCGCCCCACCCTTCCTGAACTCTGGTGCGAACCGACACCCTCCCATGTCCTTTCACACCACAGTTCGTTGCCAAACCCACCACAGAACCCTGATCGACGCGCCCGCCCTGTTCCGAGTCGACCTGCCGTCAGCCAAATCCCGCCCGCACCACCGGGGTCGTAGGCTGACGGGCATGGCCATCGCCCTGCTCATCCGTCACGGCCGCACCTCGGCCAACGCCACTGGAATCCTTGCCGGACACACCGAGGGAGTCGACCTCGACGACCGTGGGCGTGAGCAGGCAGCCGAGCTCGCTCAGCGGCTGATTCGAGTTCCCCTCGCGGCCGTGGTCACCAGCCCGCTACTGCGCACGGTGTCCACCGCCCAGGCGCTGATCGCCCCCCGCGACTCGGCACCCCCCCTGCACCTTGATGAGCGAGTGATCGAGGCCCACTACGGCGACTGGACAGGCCGAGCCCTCAAGGAGCTCGCCAAGGAGCCGCTCTGGAAGGTGGTGCAGGGGCAGCCGAGCGCCGTCACCTTTCCCGGAAGCGGAGGGGAGGCGATGGTGGCCATGGCAGCGCGAGCGGTGGGCGCGGTGCGCGGCTGGGACGCCCAGCTCGAGGCCGAGGGTGGTCCCGACACGGTCTTCGCGGTCATCTCCCACGGCGACGTCATCAAGGCGATTACCGCCGACGCCCTCGGTATGCACCTCGACACCTTCCAGCGCCTCTCGTGTGACCCGTGTTCGGTCACCGTGATCAGGTACACGTCAGTTCGCCCGTTCGTGCTGCGCGTTAACGATGTGGGAGGCAGCGTCGACTCGCTACTGCCTCCGCCGCCGAGCAAGCGTCGCAGCCGCCGATCGACCGATGCAGTGGTTGGTGGGGGCGCGGGGAGCTAGCCGGGACCGTAGGCTAGGCGTATGCCCCGCGAACTTTCTCAGTACGACCCCGTCGAGCGGTTTGTGGCCGGAACCGTGGGCATGCCCGGTGAACGCACCTTCTTCCTACAGGCCCGAACTGGCAACCGCATCACCAGCGTGGTGCTCGAGAAGCAGCAACTGGCACTGCTCGCCGAGCGGCTCGACGAACTGCTCGACGAGGTTGTCCGTCGAGCCGATATGCCTGTCCCGATCCCCGCTGGCCCGTCCGGTGCCCTCGACCGTGAGCCACTCGAGTCGCCCATCGTCGAGGACTTCCGGGTGGGGGGCATCGGCCTGGGGTGGAACGGCGAGATCGAGCGGGTCGTGATCGAACTCCACGCGACGATCGAGAGCGATGAGATGGAGGTACCCGACCTCGACGAGGACGATGTTCCCGACGATGCGCCGGCCTGCCTTCGGGTTCGCATGACAGGGGCCCAGGCCCGTGACTTCGTCGCGAGGGCCACTTCCCTCGTGGCGGCCGGTCGGCCTCCCTGCCCCTTCTGCCAGTTGCCGCTCGACCCCACCGGCCATATCTGCCCGCGGTCGAACGGTTTCCGTCGCCGTGCCTGAGGGCGCGCCCGCCGAGGTTGACGCCGCGACGCTCGCGCTGGTGCTCGAGCGCGGCGAGCTCGATATCGAGGGCCGACTGGTGGATGCGTCGAACCTCGCCTGTGTCGCAATCGCCCGGCTCGACGGAGTTGAGGTGCGGTGCGTGTACAAGCCGCAGGCGGGCGAGCGTCCGCTCTGGGACTTCCCCCACGAGACGCTGAGCAGGCGCGAGGTCGCCGCCTACCGCGTCAGCGATGCCGCAGGCTGGAACCTCGTGCCTACCACCGTGTGGCGCTCCGACGGTCCGGCGGGCCCGGGTATGTGCCAGCGATGGATTGAGGTCGACGATGCTGCCACGCTCATCGACGTGGTGCCCCGCGGCGTGTGCCCCCCCGGCTGGCGGCATGTGATCGACGCTGAGGGCGCGCGGGGTCGGCCGGTGTCGCTCGTGCACGCCGATACCGTAGAACTGCGCGCCATGGCCGTCTTCGACGCCGTGGTGAACAACGCTGACCGCAAGGGCGGCCATGTGCTCATCGACGAAGACGGCGCCGTGTTCGGAATCGACCACGGCGTGACGTTCAGCGAGGACGACAAGCTGCGCACCGTTCTGTGGGGGTGGGCCGGCGAACCCCTCGACGCCGAGCTCACCGAGTCGCTGCGGCATTTGGAGGAGGCGCTCGCGCAGCCCTCGGCACTGGGGCTCGACCGCCTGCTGCATCGTGAAGAGGTACTCCTCACGCGCACACGGGTGAGCGAACTGATCGCCGCTGGCACATTCCCACACCCGGGCGAGGGCTGGCCGAGCCTGCCGTGGCCCGCATTCTGAGGCGATAGGGTCAGCAGGTGCGCTCCTGGCCCTCCCTGTCACTTCCCCCACTTCCCGGCCGAGGCCCCGAGGTGCGCGTCTTCGACTCATCCGCTGGCGAGGTGCGTCCCACCACTCCGGGTCCTACCGCTCGGATGTACGTGTGCGGCATCACTCCCTACGACGCCACCCACCTCGGCCACGCGGCCACGTACCTCACCTTCGACCTGCTCAACCGCGCTTGGCGCGATTCCGGGCACGACGTTCACTACGTGCAGAACGTCACCGACATTGACGATCCCCTTCTCGAACGCGCCCTCGCCACCGGCGCCGACTGGCAGGAATTAGCACGTCGAGAGACCGAACTGTTCCGCGACGACATGACCGCCCTGCGCGTTCTCCCGCCCGACCACTACCTCGGCGCGGTCGAGTCGATTCCCGCGGTGGTCGAGGGTGTCGAAAAGCTGCGCGAGCGCGGGGCCGTGTACGACGTCGATGGCGACCTCTACTTCAGGGTGCGCTCGGACCCCCGGTTTGGAGGGGTCGCCTCGCTGTCGAACGCCGAGATGGTGGCCGTATTCGCCGAGCGCGGGGGAGACCCCGACCGCCCGGGCAAAGAGGATCCGCTCGACTGCCTGCTCTGGCAGGCCGCCCGCCCCGACGAGCCGGCGTGGGACACCGCACTCGGCCATGGTCGCCCCGGATGGCACATCGAGTGCACGGCGATCGCTCTCAGCACCCTGGGCATGAGCTTCGACGTTCAGGGCGGAGGCCGCGACCTCGTCTTCCCCCACCATGAAATGGGAGCCAGCGAGGCGCACGTTCTGACTGGAGAATGGCCCTACGCCCGCTGCTACGTGCACGCCGGTCTCGTGGGGCTCGACGGCGAGAAGATGTCGAAGTCGCGCGGCAACCTGGTGTTCGTGTCGGCGCTGCGCAACCTCGGCCACGACCCCATGGCCATTCGCCTCGCCCTACTGGCGCACCACTACCGCACCGACTGGGAATGGACCGACGCCGATCTCCCTGACGCCGAAGCGCGTCTGGCGAGGTGGAGAGCCGCGGTGTCACCGCCTACTGGCCCCAGCGCCGACGACACCCTCGCGAGCGTTCGGGCTGCGCTCAGCGACGACCTCGACGCCCCTCGCGCGCTGGCCGCGATCGACCGCTGGGTCGAGGCCCAATCACTGCGTGGAGGCGACGACTCGTCCGGGCCCGGAGTGGTGTCGCGACTTGTCGACGCACTTCTCGGCATTGCGCTGTAGCAGCGCAACGCCGGCCGCGTCACTTCTTCTCGTCGTGCCCGCCGAACTGCTTGCGCATGGCCGACTGCACCTTGTTCGCGAACAGGTCGTTACCCTGCGAGCCGAAGCGCGAGAACAGCGCACCAGTGAGCACCGGAGCCGGCACTCCCTCCTCGATCGCGGCAATGGAGGTCCAGCGTCCCTCACCGGAATCAGAGACGCGGCCGCCGAATTCCGCGAGTTCGGGGTCCTCATTAAGCGCGATTGCGGTGAGGTCGAGCAGCCACGACGAGATAACCGAACCGCGGCGCCACACCTCGGCGACGGCGGGAAGGTCAAGCTCGTACTGGTAAAACTCGGGGTGCTCGAGGGGCGCGGTTTCAGCGTCTTGGGTGCGTGTGGCGAGCCCGGCATCGGCGTTCTTGAGGATGTTGAGCCCCTCGGCGTAGGCCGCCATCATTCCGTATTCGATGCCGTTGTGAACCATCTTGACGAAGTGACCCGCACCGCTGGGACCGCAGTGGAGCCAGCCCTTCTCCTCGGGGGCGACGTCGCCGGTGCGACCCTCCGAACGCGGCGCGGCCTCGAACCCTGGCGCGATGGTGTCGAAGAGTGGCGCGCGGTAGGTGACGGCGTCGGTATCGCCGCCCACCATGAGGCAGAAGCCCCTCTCGCGTCCCCACACACCGCCCGACGTTCCGCAGTCGATGAAGTGCACGCCCCGGTCGCGCAGTGCCGCGGCATGACGGATGTCGTCGCGGTAGTAGCTATTGCCCCCGTCGATGAGCGCGTCACCCTCCTCGAGCAGCGGGCCCAGAGCACTCACCGTGGAGTCGGTGATGGCTCCGGCAGGAACCATAATCCAGGTGGTGCGCGGCTTCTCGAGCTTGCTGACGAAGTCATCGAGGCTGGTGGCGCCCACGGCACCCTCCGCCTCGAGCGCCGCTACTGCATCTGGATTGACGTCGAACACCACGCAGCGGT
>CALQEM020000195.1:0-6443 GCA_943329595.2 Bifidobacterium breve | reverse complement strand
GCTCAACGCACCCGCCTCCGACTACGTCTACGACTTCGTTCGTGGCGACCGCTCGCAGCGCGACCTTCTCGGCGGCAAGGGGGCGAACCTCGCCGAGATGACTCGCCTAGGGCTGCCCGTGCCCCCCGGCTTCACCGTGACCACCGAGGCCTGTCGCTACTACCTCGCGCAGGGCGAGGTGCCCTCGCAGCTACCCGCGCAGGTCACCGAGCACCTTCGGTCGCTCGAGGCGGCCATGGGCCGACGCCTTGGCGACCCCGCCGACCCACTGCTGGTATCGGTACGTTCGGGGGCCGCATTCTCGATGCCGGGCATGATGGAAACTGTCCTCAACATCGGGCTCAACGACGACAGCGTCGTGGGCCTCACCGCCGTGAGCGGCAACGCGCGCTTCGCGTGGGACTCCTACCGCCGGCTCATCCAAATGTTCGGCAAGACCGTGCTCGACATTCCCGGCGAGCGCTTCGAGCACGCGCTGGAGAACGTGAAGAAGGTCAAGGAGGTCACGAGCGACCTCGACCTCGACGCCGACGACCTGCAGGGTCTCGTCGCGTTGTACAAGTCGATTGTGGTCGACGCCGTGGGGCGTGACTTCCCGCAGAACCCGCGCGAGCAACTCGACCTCGCCGTGGTTGCGGTGTTCCGCTCGTGGAACACCGACCGCGCGCGCATCTACCGGCGGCAGGAGCGCATCCCCACCGACCTCGGCACCGCGGTGAACGTGCAGGCGATGGCCTTTGGAAACCTCGGCGAGACCAGTGGAACCGGGGTGTGCTTCACCCGCGATCCCTCCACCGGCGCGCGCGGCGTCTACGGCGACTACCTCGCCAACGCGCAGGGCGAAGACGTCGTGGCCGGCATCCGCAACACCCTGCCGCTCGAAGCGCTCGCCGAACTCGATCCCGCGTCGTACGAGCAACTCCTCGCGATCATGGCCAAACTTGAAGACCACTACCGCGACCTGTGCGACATCGAGTTCACGATCGAGCGCGGCAAGCTCTGGATGCTGCAGACCCGCGTGGGCAAGCGCACGGCGGCTGCGTCGTTCCGCATCGCCGTGGCACTGGTCGACGAAGGCGTCATCGATGTCGACGAGGCGCTGCGCCGCGTGTCGGGCCTGCAGTTGGGCCAACTCATGTTCCCGAGGTTCGCAAGTGGCACGAAGAAGACCCAGATCGCGCGCGGCATGAACGCCTCGCCCGGAGCTGCCGTGGGGGCCGCGGTGTTCGACTCGGCCACCGCGGTTGAGCGCACCAAGGCCGGGGTGTCGGTCATCCTGGTGCGACGCGAGACCAACCCCGACGACCTCGAGGGAATGGTTGCCGCCGCCGGAATCCTCACCTCGCGCGGCGGCAAGACCTCGCATGCCGCCGTGGTCGCCCGTGGCATGGGCAAGACCGCCGTGTGCGGTGTCGAAGACCTCGTGGTCGACACTCAGGGCCGTCGCATGGTGAGTCCTGGCGGAACGGTGGTGGTCGAGGGTGACGTCATCTCCATCGACGGCACCACCGGCAAGGTGTACCTCGGCGAGGTTCCGGTGGTTGACAGCTCAGTGGTCGACTACTTCGAGCACGGGCTCGACCACGCGCTCGAGGGGGTCGATCACGACACCCGCGACCTCGTTCTCGCCGTTGACCGGCTCATGACCCGCGCCGATGCCGTGCGACGCCTGCGGGTGCGCGCCAACGCCGACACCCCCGACGATGCCTCCCGGGCCAGGCGCATGGGCGCTCAGGGAATCGGCCTGTGCCGCACCGAGCACATGTTCCTCGGCGATCGCAAGCAGTACGTCGAGCGGCTCATCTTGGCCGAGGGTTACGAAGACATGCAGGAGGCGCTCGACGCACTGCTGCCCTTTCAGCGTAAGGACTTCATCCGCATCCTCGAGGCGATGGACGGCCTACCGGTCACGATCCGACTGCTCGACCCCCCGCTGCACGAGTTCCTGCCCGACCGCACCGAGCTGTCGGTGCGGGTGGCGGTGGCCGAGTTGCGGGGTGAGTCGAACGAGAACGATCTGCGGCTGCTTCAGGCGGTCAACCGGCTGCACGAGGTGAACCCCATGCTGGGTCTGCGCGGGGTGCGGCTCGGACTGGTGATTCCCGGACTCTTCGCGCTGCAGGTGCGCGCTATTGCCGAGGCCGCCTGCTTCCGCAGTCGCATGGGCGGCAACCCGCGGGCTGAGATTATGATCCCGCTCGTGGGTTCCATTCAGGAACTCGAACTGATTCGCGACGAAGCTACCGCGGTGATCGAAGAGGTGTCGGCGGTCAACGGGTGCAGCCTGAAGTTCGCGATCGGCACGATGATCGAACTGCCGCGCGCGGCGCTCACGGCCGGGCAGATCGCCGAGTCAGCCGAGTTCTTCTCCTTCGGCACCAACGACCTCACCCAGATGACCTGGGGCTTCAGCCGCGACGATGTCGAGGCCGGTTTCTTCTCGAACTACCTCGAGAAGGGCGTGTTCGGCGTGTCACCCTTTGAGTCGATCGACCGCGATGGTGTGGGCCGACTCGTGCGCACTGCCTGCGAAGAAGGTCGGGCCACCCGGCCCGAACTGCACCTCGGCGTGTGTGGCGAGCACGGGGGAGATCCCGACTCGGTGCACTTCTTCCACGAGGTGGGTCTCGACTACGTGTCGTGCTCGCCCTTCCGTGTACCCATCGCCCGGCTCGAAGCCGGACGGGCCGCGCTCGGCGCAGGGGCCAGCGACAGCCGCTAATCGTTAGGTGACCGGGTGGGCCGCTTCGATCGCCCGGAGCGCCTCACACACCCAGTAGTCCTTCTCGACCGCCAAGGGGTCGGCAGTCATGACGAGAGGAACGTGAGCGCCGCGACGCGGGTACGCGGATCGACTGCCGGCACCTGGTCGGACAAGTCGCAATGCCCGGCAGCGGAGAGCAAGGCAGCCAGTCGTGCCCGAACGCCGCCGGGCTCGGTCGAAGACGCCCGTGCCAGTCGCTCGGCCATGGCGCCGTCATTCTCGAGCATCCCGCGAAGCCGCGCCCACCCCTCCGACGACGGCACCTCGACGACAGACTCCCAGTCGCCGAGCGTCTCCAGCAGGGCTACTTCTATCGGGGTGAGGCGAGCCTGCGCGCGGGCCGTTCGCGTGGCGCGCGACACGAACCGGACCAGCCCTGTCGACACCGGTGCGCGCGCGGGAACAGCGACGTGCGCCCGGCGAGGAACCTGAGTGGAGAGGCGCAGCATGTTCGACGCTGACAGACCCGTAGGCCCGACGCCACGAACGCCGGCGAGCTCAGCGACGAGCGACTCGAACGGAGGAGGACTCATGCCCAGAGGTGTCTGCACGCCGCGCCAGTACAAGCCCTTGCGCACGCGCATGAGCTCACTACTTCTCGCCAGATCCGACAGCAGATGCTGCGCCGCTGAGATAGAAGAGTCGGGAAAGTCCGTGAACCGCCAGAAGCGGTTCGAGCTGCGCAGGACGCGCGCGGTCGCACTCCACCGCTGCGTGTGACCGTGCGCAGCAGCTCCACGCTTACGCGTTCCTGTTGCCATGGCATCCTCACATAAAGATACGAGTTACTGCAGCATCGCACTACATGTTACTGCACTGCGCTTGCTTGGCTCCACCTGAAAGCCACGTGCTACCAGCTCACTAGCCTCACCACACGACAAAGCCCCCGGTGGAGGAGCCGGGGGCTTGGTCGTGAAGCGTCGAGAGGGTTACGCGTGCGGCAGGCGCACGTGTCCGCCGCGGAATGGCCGCGTGGGGTTGTGGCCGGTGGCCGTGGAGAAGGCCGCGCGAGCTGCCTCTATCGCCGTGTTGTAGGTGGTGCGGGCGGCCGTCTTGGCTGCTGCCGAGGTGGCCTTCGCAGCGATCACCGCAGCGTCAGCGTCGTAGGCGTCGTGAGCGGCTTGCACCGCTGCCTCGTACGCGGCACGGGCGGCGTCGTCCTGGACGCTGGCGTTGTAAGCGGCTATCGCGTCGTGGATCGCCGACTCCATGGTGGTGCGAGCGATCACCACACCAGCGTCGGTGCGGAAGGCCGTGCGCGCCGCGGCCAGCGATGACCGGAAGGTCGTGCGGGCGGACGCCGATGCAGTGCGGAACTCGGCACGAGCAGCGGCCTCCTCGGTGGTGGTCGTTGCGGTGTCGTACGCCGTGTAGGCGGCATCGACCGCAAGGGTCCAGGCAGCCTTGGCCGAGTCAACCGAGGCGTTGCGGGTCGCGGCGGCCACGGTGGTGGCGTCGTTGAAGGCAGTCTTCGCATCGCCGAGGGCGGCCTTCAAGGTGGTCCAGGCGGCGCCGTCTTGGGCACTGGCCTCCCAGGCCGCGCGTGCGTCGGCGACGGAGGCGTCACGAATGGCATCGGCAGCGATCACGGTGGCGTCGGCGTTGAAGACGGCGCGAGCTGCGCGAACGGCTGACCGGTACGAGGTTTTAGCGGCGCGCATGGCCTCGCGCATCGCCTCACGAGCTGCCCGGGTAGCGGGGTTTTTACTGCCGTGCCAGCCGTTCGAGCCCTCGTTGACGTGGGTGTGCGGCACCGGCGGGCGGTCTCCGCGGCCCTGGCTGGCCTGTGCCATGCCCGTCATCGGGGCCGACAGCACGAGGGCGAGCGTCGCAGTGACGGCAATGCCAGCAACAGTGGCTCGGCGGGTGGTGGTGGTTCGCATGGTGTCCTCCTGGCGCAGGTGTCAGCGGCAGGCTGCCGCACACTGTCTGAAAAAGTGTCGGCCGTGGCAGCCGACAACTGAAGCCCGCATGGACGAAATGCCCGAGATGCATTGAAGATTCATCACCCATGAGGGCGAATCCGGTGATCCCTCACGACAAACCCCGGCCGCGGTGGGCCATCTGGGTGACAGGCCCTCGCGGTAGCCTCGGGTGCAATGACTCCCACCGGATACAGCCATGTCGACGAGCAGCGCCTCGTCGTCGAGCCCTCCAAGTCCGCCACACGCACCGCCTTCGCCCGCGACCGGGCGCGCGTGCTGCACTCGGCCGGGCTTCGACGGCTTGCGGCCAAAACCCAGGTGCAGACCGCGGGTGAGCTCGATTTTCCGCGCACCCGGCTCACCCACACCCTTGAGGTAGCCCAAATCGGCCGAGAGATTGGCAGCACCCTCGGGTGCGACCCCGACCTCGTCGACGTCGCCGGCCTCGCGCACGACCTGGGCCACCCACCCTTCGGGCACAACGGCGAAGACGCCCTCCACGAGGTGTGCGAGGGCATCGGCGGATTCGAGGGCAACGCGCAGACACTGCGCGTGCTCACCAGGCTTGAGGCCAAGTCGGTGGCGGTCGTCGACGGCGTTGAGCGCAGCATGGGGCTCAACCTCACCCGGGCGGCCCTCGACGCCACCACCAAGTACCCGTGGCCCCGGCGCGACGGGCAGCGCAAGTTTGGCGTGTACGACGACGACCTTCCGGTGTTCGAGTGGTTCCGCTCCGAGAGTCCAGACCAGGGTCGCTGCCTCGAGGCGCAGGTCATGGACTGGGCCGACGACGTCGCGTACTCGGTGCACGATTTTGAAGACGCCGTGGTGGGCGGCCACTTCCGGCCCGAGGCCTTCCGCGACGACGCCGAGCTCGACCATCTCGTGGCGCTGGCGCACGAGCTCTACGCGCCCAACGTCACCCCGGCCGCTCTCCACGCGGCGGCGGCCAGGCTGGCAGCCCTGCCCGCGATGCCGCGCCGCTTCGAGTCGTCGTTCACCGACCTCGCGGCGCTCAAGGAACTCACCTCGCGGCTCATCGGTCGCTTCTGTGCGGCGGCCGAGGGCGCCACCCGCGACGCCTTCAAGGGCGACCACCTCACCCGCTACGCGGCCGACCTCGTGATTCCGCCCCACGAGCACGCCGAGGTGGCGATTCTCAAGGCGGTCACGGCCCGGCACGTCATGATGCGCGAGGGCATGGAGCCCGTGTACGCCGAGCAGCGACACATGCTGGTCGACCTCGTGCACGCGCTCTCGCTGGCTGGCCGCGATGCGCTCGAGCCGTGGCTGCGGCCTTCATTCGACGCGGCTGTCGCCTCCGACAACCCCGGGGCCGCCCGGCTGCGGGTGGTCGTCGACCAGGTCGCGAGCCTCACCGACCTCAGCGCCGTCGTGTGGCACGCCCGACTCGTGGGCTGACGTCGGCTGCGTGCGCAGCAGCAGCGCCGCCAGTGCCACCAGCACCGCGAAGCTCGGAATGCGGAACATCTCGTGCGGGTACACCAGCGTGCGCCAGCCGAGCACTGACATGAGTGCGACCTGTGCCACCAGCACTCCCTCGAGCACGGTGCGCACCCGGCGCGACGCCCAGAGCGCCGCCAGCAGCAGCACCGCCAGCGCGATGAGGTACGACGGTGCTGTGGTGCCAATCTGTGACTCGGCGATGCCGCCCTGCTGCTGCAGGTACAGGGCATATCGGAAGGTCTCAACCCATCCCATTCCGGGCAGGCTCGTGTTGCCTGACTCTCCGG
>CALQEM020000194.1:0-6492 GCA_943329595.2 Bifidobacterium breve | reverse complement strand
CATTGCTCATTGGTGCTGCCGTCTACGCAGCCTTCCTGCTCGGCGCCGGCTCGGTGACGATGTCGCTCTTCGCGGTCGCGCTCGCCGGAACCGGCCTGCTCACCACCGTCGGCGTCATCGTGGCCATGGACACCTTCGGTCCCGTCTCCGACAACGCGCAGGGCATCGCCGAGATGTCGGGCGACGTCCACGGCGAGGGCGCCAAGGTGCTCACCAGCCTCGACGCTGTCGGCAACACGACCAAGGCCATCACCAAGGGAATCGCCATCGCCACGGCGGTTCTCGCGGCCACGGCGCTCTTCGGATCGTTCCGCGACGCCGTGGTTCAGGCATTCGCGGCCGCCAAGGTGCCGCTCGACGGATTCACCCAGCAGGAGGGGCTGCAGTACCTCGGCATCCTCGACGTGTCGAACCCGCGCAACCTCGTGGGCCTCATCATCGGCGCGGCTGTGGTGTTCCTCTTCTCGGGCCTGGCCATCAACGCGGTGTCCCGCGCGGCTGGCGCCGTGATCTACGAGGTGCGCCGCCAGTTCCGCGAGCACCCCGGAATCATGGAGGGCACCGAGAAGCCCGAGTACGGCCGGGTCGTCGACATCGTCACGCGCGACTCGCTGCGCGAGCTCGCGACCCCCGGTCTGCTGGCCATCCTCACCCCCATCGCCGTCGGCTTCGGCCTCGGCATCGGCGCGCTCGGCTGCTACCTGGCCGGCACCATCGCCACGGGCGTGCTCATGGCGGTCTTCCTGTCGAACTCGGGCGGTGCCTGGGACAACGCCAAGAAGTTCGTCGAGGACGGCAACTTCGGCGGCAAGGGCTCGTCGGCCCACGAGGCCACCGTCATCGGTGACACCGTCGGCGACCCGTTCAAGGACACCGCCGGCCCCGCCATCAACCCGCTCATCAAGGTGATGAACCTGGTGGCGCTGCTGGTGGCACCGGCCGTGGTCAGCCTCTCGATCGGGGCGTCGGCCAACGCTGGCCTGCGCACCGCGATCGCGGCGGTTGCCGTGGCCATCGTGGTCATCTCCGTGGTGATCTCCAAGCGTCGTCCCATCGCTGTGGGCGACGTGCCCATGGAGACCGTCGACGCTGCGTAGCCACGTTCGGAGCAACACACCAGCACCCTTCCAAGGGGCGGGCGAGGGCAACCTCCCCGCCCCTTGGCGTTGGCGGAACGTCAGCAAGCGAACGGCGACCGGGCTCGCCGCGACTCGCCCGAACGTGATTCCGGTCACCCCCTCCGAAGGAGGGGGTGGGGGTGAGTCGACTTGACAGCACCCGGGGTGGCAGGGTCAGACTCCGGGACGATCGCTCATTTTCTTCTCCTGGGAGGCATCACCACATGGCAGCGAAGTCCGATGGGGCGCTGAGGCGTCTGGTCATCGTCGAGTCCCCGGCGAAGGCCAAGACGATTCAGGGCTACCTCGGCGCGGGATATGAGGTCGACGCCAGCGTCGGCCACATCCGCGACCTCGCCACCAAGAAGGAGCTGTCTGCCGACCTGCAGAAGGAGGCCTGGTCGCGCTACGCGGTCGACGTCGACAACGGCTACGTCGCCTACTACGTGGTGTCTCCCAGCAAGCGCAAGAAGGTCGCCGAGCTGAAGGCGGCGCTCAAGAACGCCGACGAACTCATCCTGGCCACCGATGAGGACCGCGAGGGCGAAGCCATCGCGTGGCACCTGCTTGAGGTGCTCCAGCCCAAGGTGCCGGTGCGGCGCATGGTGTTCAACGAGATCACCAAGGACGCCATCCAGCGAGCCGCTGAGAATACCCGCGACCTCGACATGGACCTCGTTGATGCCCAGGAGGGCCGTCGCATCATCGACCGCCTCTACGGCTGGGACGTCTCCGAGGTGCTGTGGCGCAAGATTGGCGCGTCGGCCAAGTCGGCCGGCCGCGTGCAGTCGGTGGCGGTGCGCCTGGTTGTCGAGCGCGAGCGCGAGCGCATCGCCTTCCGATCGGCCTCCTACGCCGACATCAAGGGCGTGTTCGACCCCGAGCGCTTCAACGCGAAGCTGGTCACCGTCGACGGCCGACGCATCGCCACCGGCAGCGACTTCGACGACCGCGGCCAGCTCAAGTCTGAGGCGGTGCTGCAGCTCGATGAGGCGTCGGCAATCGCACTGGCAGCGGCGCTGAGCGACTCGGCGTTCACGGTTGAGTCGGTCACTGACAAGCCCGGCCGCAAGAGCCCCAGGGCACCGTTCATCACGTCAACGCTGCAGCAGGAGGCCTCGGGCAAGTTCAGCTGGGACTCCAAGCGCACGATGCGCGTGGCGCAGGGACTCTACGAGCGCGGCTACATCACCTACATGCGTACCGACTCGGTGTCGCTGTCGAGCAGTGCCATCGCGGCGGCCCGCGCCCAGGCCGCAACCCTCTATGGCGCCGAGTACGTGGCTGAGAAGGTGCGCACCTACTCGAGCAAGGTCAAGAACGCGCAGGAGGCACACGAGGCCATCAGGCCCTCGGGTGACAGCTTCCGCACCCCGGCCGAGGTCAGCCGCGAGCTCAGCGGCGACGATTTCCGCCTCTACGACCTGATCTGGAAGCGCACGGTGGCCTCACAGATGGCCGACGCGCGCACCTCGAGCACCACGATCAGAATGTCGGCCACCTCAGCAGATGGTCGGGCCGTTGAGTTCACCGCCACGGGCACGGTCATCCTGTTCCCCGGATTCCTAGCCGCCTACGACATTGGCGGTGACGACGAGCGTGCCGACGACGAGGATGGCGAGGGCGGCAGGCTGCCGATGCTCGCGGCCGGCGACTCGGTCACCGCACTGTCGCTCGAGGCGGCGCCGCACGCCACCAAGCCCCCCGCCCGCTACACCGAGGCGAGCCTGATCAAGGTGCTCGAGGAGCGCGGCATCGGCCGACCCTCGACCTACGCCTCGATCATGTCCACCATCATCGACCGCGGCTACGTCACCAAGCGAGGTTCCGCGCTGGTGCCCACCTGGACCGCCTTTGCCGTCAACAGGCTGATGGAGGAGCACTTCGGGGTTCTCGTCGACTACGGCTTCACCGCCCGCATGGAGGAGCGGCTCGACCTCGTGTCGAGCGGCGAGGGCGCCCGCAACGACACCCTCGACGCCTTCTACCGAGGTCGGGGCGGCAGCGACTTCGTCGGCCTGCTCGAGCTGCTAGCCAACGCTACTGAGATCGACCCGCGCGAACTGTCGGCCTTCCCCATCGAGGGCAGCGACGCGATTCTGCGCGTGGGTCGGTACGGGCCCTACCTCGACCGCAACGACGGCGTGCGCGCCAATGTGCCCGACGAGCTAGCGCCCGACGAACTCGACGCTGCCATGGCCGAGGAACTGTTCAACCGGCCCAGCGGCGAGTACACCCTGGGTAATGACCCCGAGAGCGGACGTGTCGTCATGGCGAAGGCGGGCCGCTACGGCCCGTACGTTACCGAGGTGCTGGGCGAGGACGAGCCCACCAAGGGACGCAACGCGGTCAAGCCCCGCACTGCATCGCTGCTGTCGACGATGGCGCTCGACACGATCACCCTCGATGACGCGCTGCGGCTGCTGGCGCTTCCGCGGATGGTCGGAGCAGATTCCGCCGACGGTGCCGAGATTCTGGCGCAAAACGGGCGCTACGGCCCGTACCTCACCAAGGTTCTGGGCGATACCACCGACACCCGCTCGCTCGAGAGCGAGGACGCCATCTTCAACGTCACCCTCGACGAGGCGCTGGCGCTGTTCGCCCAGCCCAAGCAGCGTCGAGGCCAGCGTGCTGCTGCCCAGCCGCTGCGCACCCTGGGCGAGGACCCCGTGTCGGGGGGAGTCATCACCCTGCGCGAGGGTCGCTTCGGTCCGTACGTGACCGATGGTGGGGTTAATGCCTCGCTGCGCAGCGGCGACGATGCGGCGACGATCACCCCGGAGCGAGCCCACGAACTCTTGGCCGACCGTCGCGACCGCGCGCCGGTCAAGCGCGTCAAGAAGGCGGCGGCGAAGAAGAAGGCCCCCGCCAAGAAGTCTGCTGCGAAGAAGACCGCCGCGAAGAAGACGGCAGCGAAAAAGACTGCTACCAAGAAGTCGGCGGCCAAGAAGAAGGCGCCTGCCAAGAAGACGGCGGCGGCGCCCCTCGAGGTTGTTCCCGCTACCTAGATCGTCAGAATCGCTGGCTGGCGAACCGCTCCTGAGGTGCTGGTGCCCGCCGTCTGTGAGTAGACCGTAGGCTCGGCGCATGCCCAGCGGTCGGTTCATCGCGTTCGAGGGTGGCGAGGGTGCGGGCAAGAGCACCCAGGCCGCGGCCCTCGCGGCACATCTGCGCGAGCAGGGCCGCGAGGTAGTGGTCACGCGTGAGCCCGGAGGCGCACCCGCGGCAGAGGCCATCCGCGAGATCCTGCTCGACCACCGGTTCGCCGGGCTGTCGGCCCGCGCTGAGACGCTGCTGTTTGCCGCCGCCCGCGCCGAGCACGTTGAGCGCACGATCCGGCCGGGGCTCGAGCGGGGCGCGGTGGTGATCACCGACCGCTACCTCGACTCGTCTATCGCCTACCAGGGCATCTCACGAGCGCTGGGCATCGACGTGGTTGAGGAGATCAGCCTCTGGGCCACCGAGAGCTTGCTGCCTGACCTCACCATCGTGCTCGACGTGGCACCCTCTGTGGGCCTGGGCCGGGCGGGCAAGCCCGACCGCATGGAGGCCGAGCCGCTCGACTTCCACCTGCGGGTGCGTCAGGGCTTCCTCGACCTCGCGGCCAGGCAGCCTGAGCGCTACCTCGTCATCGCCGCCGATGCTGAGCGCGACGACATCGCCCGCCGTGTGGCCGCGGCGGTCGACGTCGTGGTGGCGGGGGAATCGGTATGACCGCCGGGTGGAACGTGCTGGTGGGCCAGCACGATTCGGTCGCCACGCTGCAGCGGGCGGTCGCCGATGCCCGGCTCACGCCACCCGGAACAGCGATGACACATGCCTGGCTCATCATCGGTCCTCCGGGGGCTGGCCGTTCTACTGCGGCACTGCTGTTTGCGGCGGCGCTGCAGTGCGACACCGGCGGCTGTGGCACCTGCCGCGCCTGCCGTGAGGTGAGCAACGACGCGCACCCCGACGTGGTGCGCTTCAATCCTCAGCAGTTGCAAATTACGGTCGACGAGGCGCGGGGCCTGATGTCGCGGGCGTGCCTCTCGCCCGACCGTGGCACCTGGACCGTGATGATCGTCGAAGATGCCGACCGGCTCAACGAGGTAAGCGGCAACATGCTGCTGAAGGCGATTGAGGAGCCCACTCCGCACACCGTGTGGCTGTTGTGCGCACCCAGCACCGAGGATGTACTGCCCACGATCCGAAGCCGCTGCCGGGTGCTGGGCCTCCGTACGCCGCCGTGGCGCGAGGTGGCAGGGCTGCTCGAGGCCGGTGGTATCGAGCCGTCGATGGCCGCTTTTGCGGCACGCGCTGCGCAGGGCCATGTGGGTCGAGCCCGGGCCCTTGCCCTCGATGAAGACGCCCGCATCCGCCGCCAGCACGTGCTGCGCATTCCGATGGAACTGCACAACCTGCCCGCCTGCTTCGCTGCGGCAGCCGACATCGTGGCCACGGCGACGGCCGATGCGAACTCGTACACCGGGCCACTCGATACTGACGAGCGAGACGAGTTGCTGCGTGCCTACGGTGAGGGCTCCACCGGCAGCGGCATCACTAAGACCCGCATCGAGCGACTGGCGAAGGGGGCGGTGAAGGAGCTTGAGGGACATCAGAAGTCGCGTCGCACCCGAGCTGTGCGTGACCGACTCGACCGAGCGCTAGTCGATCTGCTGACCTTCTACCGCGACGTGCTGGTACTGCAGGTGGGAGCGGGTGTCGATTTGGTCAACGAGGAGCTTCGGCCGACGCTGCAGAGGGTGGCCGCCGAGAGTAGCCCTGAGAGCTCGCGCCGGCGCCTTGACGCCATCAGCCGAACGCGGCGTCTGATGGAGAGCAATGCCAGCCCGCAGCTGCTGCTCGAGGGGCTCACCGTCGAGCTGGCCCGTGGCTGACCGCGAGGCGCCCGGTTAGTTGACGTCGGTGCTGAAGGTGTCGGCCGACACCGTGAGGCCATGGGCGTAGGCCGCCAGTGCGTCGATAGCCGGACCTAGCACGTCGTCGGAGCTTCGTCCGATGTCGGGCGCGGCGAGGAGTGCTGCGGCCGCCGCGACGAGGAGGTCGTAGGCGTCGACCCCCACTGCCAGCCGACGCGCCACCGAGTCGGCCGACTGGGCTGCCTGCCGAGATGCCGCCGAGCTGGGCAAGGCCCGCTCGATGTGATCAAGCACGCTGAGGCGGTAGACGAGTGCGTTGAGCGCGGGACCGGCCTCAGAGTCGGCGCGGGCGAGTTCAGCTCCGGCCTCGGGGTGCAGGTGCGCCACCGCGGGAATGAGGCCGCTGAGCTGATTGCGAATACGTAGCAGGCGACGGGTCTCGGCCTCGCCACGTGAGCCGGTGCGCAGGGTGGGCGGTGGAGGGGCTGGCAGGATGGCCGTGGGCTCAGGTG
>CALQEM020000193.1:0-6495 GCA_943329595.2 Bifidobacterium breve | reverse complement strand
GAACGCCTTGACCGTCTCACCGCGGTACTCGTCAGGAATGCCGATGACGGCGGCCTCGCGCACGGCCGGGTGCTCGTAGAGCACGTCCTCGACGTCGCGCGGCCACACCTTGTAGCCGCTCACGATGATCAGGTCCTTGGCCCGGTCGATCACGAAGAACCACCAGTCGTCGTCCCTGGTCGCGACGTCGCCCGTGCGCATGATTCCGCCGCTCATGGCGTGGGCCGTCTCCTCCGGCTTGCCCCAGTAGCCAGCGACGACGTTGGGGCCCATCGAGATGATCTCGCCGATCTCGCCTGCTCCCAGCAGCTCGCCGGTGCTGATGTCGGCAACCGCCGAGAACAGGTTGGGCGACGGGAGGCCCACCGAGATCGCCCCTGACACGGGGTCGACCGGCGCCCGCATGCCGAACGGCACGATGTGGGTGGGCGACGACGTCTCGGTCATGCCGTAGCAGTTGTGGATGTACTTGCCCGTAACCTCCTCGAAGCGCGTGACCATGGCCGGCGACACCGGGGCACCGCCGGTGTACACCTTGGTCAGCGAGCTGATATCGCGGCTCGGCAGGTCGGGGTGGTTGAGGATCGCGATGTAGGCGGTGAGCGCGAGCACCGAGAAGGTGCCCCGCCAGTGCTCAAGCCAGCGTAGGAACTCGCCCGGGTCGAACCGGTGGAACATCACCATGGGTGCCGCGTTGAGGCGTGCGGCAACAATGTGCCCGGTGATTCCCGTGACATGGAACATCGGGGCCCCGGCCATGATGACATCGTCGGGACCGACCGTTGCCGCCTGCAGGTAGATCTCGCCGTAGGCGACGTTGGAGTGGGTGATCATCGCCCCCTTGGGCGGCCCGGTGGTTCCTGACGTGAAGCACAGCAGGGCCGTGTCAGACGGTTCGGCCTGGTACGGGTCAACCCGCCGTCCCGCGTTCAGCGCGAACAACTCCTCGAGGGTCGGAACCCCGCTGAGGTCGACCACGAGGCGCTCGCCTAGGTACTCGGCCGCGCGCTCCCCGGCGAAGGTGTGCTCGGAGGTGGCGATGATGGTGGTGGCCGATGTTCCCGCCGCCGCCTCGACCGCGGTGTCGAGCAGGCTCTCGAGGCAGATGATCACCGTCACTCCGGTGTCGTCGAGCTGGTACCTGAGCTCGCGCGCCTTGAGCATCGGGTTGTGCATCACGCCGATGGCTCCCACCATCCACAGCGCCTGCAGCGCGATGACGAACTGCGGGTCATTCTGCAGATAGAGACCCACTCGATCGCCCGGCTGCACCCCGTGGTCGATCAGCCCCACCGCCACGGCGTGCGCCATGTCGTCGAGCTGCCTGTGGGTGAGCGTCTGGTCGAAGAAGTAAATGGCCGGGCCGTCGGGCCGCTCGTCGACGCCGACCTGGAATACCTCCACGCCGTTACGCGCCCTGGCCACATAGGTGGCGGGGACGCCGGGGGGATAGAGGGAGGTCCAGGGCCGCGCGGTCACGTCATAGGCAGGAGAATCCACCGGTCAGGCGCCGAACCGCTCGCGATAGGGCGCAATGACCTCGCGGCCGAACCGCTCGACCTCGTCCTCGTGACCGGGCACGACCTGCCACACGATCTCGTCTAGCCCCGCCTCCTCGAGGGCGCGGATCTCGCCGATGACCTGCTCGGCCGGGCCCACGATGCTGAGGAGATTGATCAGGTCGGCGGTAATGAACCGCTCCTCCTCCGGCCGCACAAAGGTGCTGTGACCGGTGTGCTGGGCCGACCACGGCGCCTCGTCGGGCAGGGTCATGATGACCTCGGCGAAGTACTCCAGCGCGGCCTCCTTGAGCACCTCCGGGGCATCCTCGGCAGTGAGTTGGCTGCCCTGCGCCCACTCCTCGCGCTGCTGCGGCCCATCCTCGGCGAAAATCGCGTGCATGCTGTGGAAGTACGTTGTGACCCACGGCCCCAGAAATGAGCGCAGCCGGTCGGAGTCGAGCGGCTCGCCCTCTCCCTGCACCGCGACGGCAGTGATGAGCGCCGACGGGATCCGCCCCGCGCCCCGCTTCGTCGCCAACTGCCGCACCTCGTCGATCTTCTTACCGATCAGTTCGGGGTCGGGGCGACGATCGACGCTCAGCGTCCAGAATCCGTCGGCGAGCTCACCGGTGACCGCGATGCCCTTGGGGCCCACGGCACTCACGTAAATCGGGATGGTGTCGTCAATGTTCATGTAGCCCTTGTCGGGGTGCATGTGCCGCACGGGGCGCGCGACTCCGCGCACCGTCATATCGACCTGCTCGCCAGCCATCCAGCCGCGGGCGACCTTCAGGTGATCGGCGAGAACAGCCCAGGGCGTCGGCTTCGTGCCGATCGACAGCGCTCCGGTGAAGCCTGTGCCGAAGCCCAGGAGGATGCGGCCCGGCGCCAGGATGTTGAGGGTGCCCATGGCGGTGCCCAGCACATGGGGCATCCGCAGGTGCGGAATCGCCACGCCGAGGCCGAGGTCCATGCGCTCGGTCACCGTCGCGCACATCGCCATGACCACGAACGGATCACTGTTGACCGCCGGGGTGTCGTAGAACCAGGCCACGTCGTACCCGAGGGACTCCGCAACCGGGAGTACCTCGACCGCCTTCAGATGCGAGGCAAATGAAATTCCGAACCTCATGCGACTACTCCTTTGTGGGTATGCCCTACGTACTGCGGGCCTGTCGGAACAGTACCTAGCGAACGCTCGGTTGTCAGCCGCTTCGACCGCTCAGGCTGAGGTGGCGAGCTCGAGCATGTCGGCAACACACGCGGGTCGATCGGAGCCCTCAACCTCGAACGTGTAGCGCGTGCGCGTGAGTACGCCCGAGGGGATGTCGGACACCTCCACGATCACGGCGTGCATGCGCACCCGGGAGTTCACCGGAACCGGCGCGGGGAAGCGCACGCGGTCGAGTCCGTAATTCAGCCGTGGACGCTCGGTCTCGATGCTGAAAATCTCCTCGCGCAGCCCCGGGATGAGGGTGAGGGTCAGGAACCCGTGCGCGATGGTCGAGCCGAATGGGCCGCTCGCCGCTCGTGCGATGTCGACATGAATCCATTCGAAGTCGCCGGTGGCCCCGGCGAAGGCGTCGATGCGACCCTGGTCGATCACCAGCCACTCGCTCGCCCCGAGTTCGACCCCCACCACGGCACGCACCTCGTCGAGTCCGCGCAGCACCCGCACCGGGGCCATCACGACCCCAATGCGGGGGCCGGGACGATGAGCGGCTTGATAACGGTCGACGCCGCGGCTGCTTCGAAGGCCGAGAGGGCGTCGTCGAGGGCGAACTCGGCCACCAGGCTCGACACGTCGATGCGACCCCTATCGAGCAGATCGATGACATGCGCGTACTCGTTGGCCACCGACGCGTAGACCCCCCGCACCTCGAGCTCGCGCCGAACGATGAGGCTGATGCTCGCCGTGGGTTGCTGCGTGTACATCGCCACGACCGAGATCGTGCCTCCCACTCGAGTGGTCTCGACGGCCGAGGCGAGCGCCGACTGTGCGCCCGAGGCCTCCACCCACACGTCGGGCTGTCCCCACTCGGCGGTGTCGACCGTACGCGCGTCGATTCCTAGCGCGGCAGCCGCTGGCAGCCGTGACTGCGCGTCATGCGGGGCTCCGAGGAGGATCACGTCTGCGCCCGCGTCCTTCGCGATCAGCGCGCACGCAATGCCGATGAAGCCAGCTCCCGAGACCACCACCTGCTGACCGGCCTCCACCCGACCCACGGTCAGCACGGCGTGTGCCGCCACCGACAGGGGCTCGACGGTTGCCGCCACCGCCGCCGGCATGGTGGCCGGGACCCGGATGAGGAAGACGGCCGGCACCACCACGAATTCGGCCATTGCGCCGTTGTAGTTGAGGCCGATGACCTGCCGCTTCGCGCAGCGGTTGGCGCGCCCTGCGAGACACTGGGGGCACTCGAGGCACCCCTGAATCGACACGGCGACCGCTCGATCTCCCACCAACCATTCGGTGACGTCAGCAGCAGACTCGACCACGGTCCCCACGAACTCGTGACCCATCACCAGGGGGGTCGCGATCCATTCGTAGCCCGGGTCGGAGCGCCACGCATGAAGGTCACTTCCGCACAGCCCGCACGCCTCAACGCGCAGCAGCACCTGACCTGGGCCCACCTCGGGCACCGGGAGATCAGTGATTCTCGTGTCGGCCACATCAGTTCCGGTCTTGAACAGCGACTTCATGCGCTTCTCCTCCTGTTGTGCGTCAACCTACGACGCGAGCCAACCACCATCGACGGCGAGGCACTCGCCGCTGACGTACTTCGCCGCGTCTGATGCGAGGTACACGCACGCAGCCGCCACATCCTCGGGATCGCCCAGCCGGCCCATGGGAATCCGCGACATGACCCAGGCATGACGCTCAGGGTCGGCCAGTAGGTTCTTGGTGAGTGCCGTGTCGAAGTAGCCGGGAAGCACGGCGTTGACGGTGATTCCGTAGGGCGCCCATTCGCGCGCGAGACCGTGAACCATACCCACGACCCCGCTCTTCGCAGTGCCGTACGGAACGACGTTGGGCAGGCCGATGCGACTCGACAGCGAGCCAATAAAGATATGTCGGCCCTGCACGCCTGCGGCCATCTGGCGCTCGCCGATAGCCGCCGTGAGCAGGAAGGGCGCCGCCAGGTGCACGTCCATCATCAGCCGGAACTCAGCGGGAGTGATCTCGTGGGAGCGCTTGCGGATCTGCATTCCGGCCGCTGGCACCACGATGTCGATGCGGTCCTGCCACTCCCACGCGGCAGCACCGAAACCAGGAACCGACTCGGAGTCGGAGAGGTCGGCGATGATCGTGTGCGCGCGCCTCCCGATGGCCGCAATCGCGGCGGCGGTCTCGTCGAGCTCTGACTGGGTTCGGCTCATCAGCACCACGTCGGCCCCCGCCTCGGCGAATGCAATGGCGATTCCCTGGCCTAGCCCGCGCCCAGCGCCCGTGACCAGCGCCACCTTGCCGTCGAGCCTGAACCTGTCCATCACGCTCATGCGTCAACCCCCTCGACTATCTCCACCGGTACGACGCGCAGGTGGAAGCTTCGCAGCCGCGGCTCGCCACCGGGCACCTCGAGCAGTTCGATACCCGCCGGGTGGATGCCCACCCGAACGTCGTCGCCACCGAGGTTCACAGTGACAGGGTCAAACTCCGGGCCCAGAGTGGTCTCCCAGCGATCGACCCAGAGGTCAAGGTCGGGAACCGCGATCGCCAGCCGCTCAAGCCGTGGTCGTTCGTCAGTCATCTGAGCCTCTCACCGATCACGTTGTATCACTCCCGTTGGGTGGGCGACGCCTGTGTCAGGCGCCGCCCACCCAACGGACTAGAAAATGCCTCCGTCGGCGATGACGACCTGGTTGGTCATGTACGACGACATCCCTGAGGCGAGGAAGACGACGATCTCCGCCATCTCCTTCGGTGCTGCCTGCCGGCCGAGAGGCACCAGCGACCGCACGATGGCCTCCTGGGCCATCGACCCGCCCATGAACTCGATGGCCGGCTGGTTGAACGGAGTGTCGACCCAGCCTGGGCACAGGACGTTGACCCTGATTCCATCGCGGGCAAGCTCGGTGGAAAGCGAGCGACCGAAGCCGACGATGGCCCCCTTCGATGCCGAGTAGGCGGTCATTCCCGGTCCGCCCTTGACGCCAGCGATCGACGACGTGAGCACCAGCGCGCCACCACCGGCTGCCCGCAGATGCGGCACCGTGTACTTCGACATCAGGAACACGTGGCGCGGGTTCACGGCAAACATGAGGTCCCACTCGTCGGCCGAGAAGCCCTCAACTGCTCCCGAGCGCTGAATACCGGCGTTGAAGAAGCCAACGTCGATACCGCCTAGGAAGTCGGCCGCCGACTCGACGAGTGCGGCGATTTCGGTCTCACTCTGAACATCGGTTCGCACGGCGAGTGCCGTACCGCCCTCTGCCGTAATGAGCTCAACCGTCTCGTTCGCACCGTCGATGTCAAGGTCGCCGATGACGACACTGGCCCCGTGCTGCGCCATCAGGACGGCCGAGGCGCGACCGATGTAGCCGGCACCGCCCGTCATGACGACGCGCTTGCCGACCAGTTGACGGAAGTCGGCCACCGATCAGCCCTCCAGTGCCGCCGCGCCCGCCGACGCGATCTCGTGGTCCTGGTCGGGGTATCCGCCAGCGACACCCACGGCGCCAATAACCTCACCGTCGACGGTGATGGGAACTCCGCCGCCAAACGTGATGAGCGGCTTGCCCACGGCGAGGTGAGCCACGTCGAGGCCAAAGAGAGGCGCGCCGGGCTGCACGAATGCGCCGAAGTCCTGCGTGGCGGCGTTCAGCGAGCGAGCGGTGTAAGCCTTGGCCTGCGAAATCTGCACGCTGGCCAGCAGGGCGCCGTCCATACGGGCGAATCCAACAAGCTCGCGTCCGGAGTCGATCACCGAGATCGACGAGGGCGAGCCGATTTCGATGGCCTTGGCGATTGCTGCGGCGATGGCCTTGTCTG
>CALQEM020000192.1:0-6501 GCA_943329595.2 Bifidobacterium breve | reverse complement strand
TCCTCCCACGGCACGGTGGGGTCGATGCGGTGCAGCTGCCACAGGTCGATGCGCTCGACGTCGAGCCGGCGCAGCGACATCTCCACGCACTGGCGCAGGTACTTCGGGACACCGACCGAGTGCCACTGGTCGGGGCCCTGGCGGGTAAGGCCACCCTTCGTCGCCACCAGAACGCCGTCGTAGGGGTGAAGCGCCTCGCGAAGGAGGTCCTCCGACACGAAGGGCCCGTACGAGTCGGCAGTGTCGATGAAGTCGACCCCGATCTCGACCGCTCGTCGCAGCAGCGCGACGGCGCCAGCCGGGTCGGCCGGGTCGCCCCAGATGCCGGGGCCGGTGATACGCATCGCGCCGTAACCGAGACGGTTGACGATGAGGGGGTGGTCCGACGACGGGCCGAAGGTTACGGTGCCAGCTTCAGGGCGCATTGCCCCATCTCACCACGGCGCGCGATCATGGTGGTCGTCGACCCGCGGAGGTACCGGCGTCACCGCAGAGCAGGCCGCTCCAGTAGCCTGTCACACGCGACCTAGGCCACCATCACCTGACCTCCCACCGGTCCGACTCCTCCGGACCCAGCCCCGAGAGTGCCATCGATGACCGCAACGCACAGAGCGCAGCCCTCGCCCGAGGCCTACATCTCAGCTCAGGAAACCCCGGAATTCGCCGAACTCCGATCACGCTTCCGTCGATACTCGTTCCCGATGGTCGTGGTCTTCCTCGTCTGGTACTTCGCCTTCGTTCTGTGCGCGGCCTTCGCGACCGAGTGGATGGCCACACCGGTGTGGGGCGCCATCAACATCGCCATCATCTTCGGGCTGCTGCAGTTCGTCAGCACCGGAATCATTACGTGGCTGTATCTGCGCCATGCCAAGAAGGAGCTCGACCCCAGGGCCGACAGCATGCGTGCCGAGCTTGAGCGCGCTGATCGTGACGCGGTGCAGCGATGAGGGCCGCGACCGCAGTTGGCAGCGACATCAGCCCGGCAGTGAACCTAGGGATGTTCCTCGTATTCGTGGTGATCACCCTGGTGATCGTCCTGAGGGTGCATCGCAAGAATCAGACCACGACCGACTACTTCGCGGCCGGACGAACGTTCACGGGCGGACAGAACGGCGCCGCCATCGCCGGCGACTACCTCTCGGCGGCATCCTTCCTCGGAGTCGCCGGAGCCATTGCCATCTACGGCTTCGACGGATTCCTCTACGCCATCGGCTTCCTGGTGGCATGGCTGGTCGCCCTGCTGCTGGTGGCCGAGATGCTGCGCAACACCGGTCGGTTCACCATGGCCGACGTTCTCGCCTTCCGACTCCGCGAGCGGCCCGTGCGCTTCGCGGCCGCCATCTCGACGATCGCCGTCTGCCTGTTCTACCTTCTAGCCCAGATGGTCGGTGCTGGCTCCCTCGTCAATCTGCTGCTTGGTCAGCAAGACGGCCTGGGGCAGTCAATCACGATCGCGGTGGTCGGCCTCCTCATGGTCGTGTACGTGCTGATCGGTGGCATGAGGGCCACCACCTGGGTGCAGATCATCAAGTTCGGCCTGCTGATCGCAGGTGCGGTTCTCATGTCGGTGTGGGTGCTCGGCAAGTACGGTTTCAACTTCTCCGACGTCCTGGGTGCCGCTGTTGACAAGAGCCCCGAGGGCAGCAAGATCCTCTCGCCCATGGGCCAGTACGGGAAGAGCACGACCACCAAACTGGACTTCATCTCGCTCTCGATCGCGCTCGTGCTGGGCACCGCGGCGCTGCCTCACGTGCTCATGCGCTTTTACACCGTGCCCTCGGCGAAGGTTACCCGCAGGTCTGTGTCTTCCGCGGTCGGGATGATCGGCCTCTTCTACCTGTGCAGTCTGGTGCTGGGATTCGGCGCTGCGGCGTTGGTGGGCCCCGAGAAAATCCTCGCGTCGCCTGGCAAGGCGAACTCAGCCGTGCCGCTGCTCGCTTACGAACTCGGGGGCACGCTCCTGCTGGGGTTCATCTCCGCGGTCGCCTTCGCGACGATCCTGGCCGTCGTGGCGGGGCTGACCATCTCCGCCAGCGCCGCTATCGCGCACGACGTGTACGCGCACGCGATGAAGAAGGGGGACGTGTCCGTCGAGAAGGAATTGCAGGTGGCGCGGATCACCTCGGTGGTGATCGGTGTCGTCGCCATCGCCGGCAGCATCTTGGCCAAGAACCAGAATGTGGCATTCCTGGTGGCACTGGCGTTCGCCGTCGCGGCCTCGGCGAACCTGCCGACCATCCTGTACTCGCTGTTCTGGAAGAACTTCACCACGCGCGGCGCCGTGTGGAGCATCTATGGCGGGCTCGCCATCTCGATCGGTCTCATCATCTTCTCGCCCGTCGTGTCAGGTTCTCCGACCTCACTGTTCCCCGACGCCCACTTCGCGTGGTTCCCGCTGGCCAACCCCGGTCTGGTGTCGGTGCCGATCGCCTTCCTCCTAGGTTGGCTCGGCAGCGTGACGGAGAAGGGCGCCGATGCGGCGAAGTTCGCCGAGATGGAGGTACGTGGGCTCACCGGAGCCGGCGCCGAGTAAGCCGAGTAAGCCGAGTAAGCCGAGTGAGCCGAGGAATGTGCGCCGACGGCTTGTATTAGGCCCCGGCGCGCAACAGTTCCAGCGCGCGGGCTAGGTCGTCGGGGTAGTCACTGGTGACCTCAACCGGCAGGCGAGTGACCGGGTGGTCGAAGCCGAGAGTGACCGCGTGCAGCCACTGGCGCGCGAGCCCGAGGCGGGCGGCCAGCACGGGGTCGGCGCCGTAGGTGATGTCGCCCACGCAGGGATGCCGAAGCGCCGACAGGTGCACGCGAATCTGGTGGGTGCGACCCGTCTCGAGTCCGATGCGCAGGAGGCTGCCGTGCGGGAAGGCTTCCAGAGTCTCGTAATGGGTAATGCTGGGCCGGCCGTTGGCCACCACGGCGAACCGGTAGGCGGCGGTGGGGTGCCGGTCGATGGGCGCATCGATGGTGCCCTCGAGCGGGTCGAGCAGGCCCTGCGCGACCGCGTGGTAGACCTTGTTCACCTCGCGCTCCTTGAATGCCCTCTTGAGACGGCTATAGGCCAGTTCGCTCTTGGCCACGACCATCAACCCGCTCGTGCCAACGTCGAGCCGGTGCACGACTCCCTGACGCTCGGCGGCGCCCGATGTGCTGATGCGGTAGCCGGCCCCGGCCAGACCGCCGATGACGGTGGGTCCGTTCCAGCCCGGGCTGGGGTGTGCCGCCACGCCCACGGGCTTGTCGACCACCACGATGTCGTCGTCGTCGTACCGAATGCGGAGTCCCTCGACCACCTCGGCGACGACGACAGGGCCGTCGTCGGGGGCTGGGATCACGATCTCGATCCACTCGCCAGCCACGACGCGCCGCGACTTCATGGGCTGTGTGTCACCGGCAATGGTGACCGCCCCAGCGGCGACCAGATCGGCGGCAGCCGTGCGAGACAGCCCGGTGAGCCGCGCAATTGCGGCGTCGATTCGCTCTCCCTCGAGCCCCTCGGGAATCGCCAGCGCACGCGTCTCCGCGCTCACGCCCGGCCCCCGAGATCGGTGCCGCGCATGGCCAGGGCCACCATGAGGATCGCCGATCCCACGATGCTCATGTCGGCCACGTTGAAGACCGGCCAGTGCGGGAGCTGGATGAAGTCGACCACGTAGCCGCGCCCCACCCCGGGCTCACGTGTGAGTCGGTCGATCAGGTTGCCCAGCGCCCCACCGAGCAGGCCGCCGAGGGCGACCGCCCAGCCCACGCTGCCGAGCTTGCTGGCCGTGCGGATGATCACGACGATGACCACCAATGCGATGGCAGTGAAGATAATGGTGAAGCCCGCGCCGAGACTGAACGCGGCACCGGTGTTCTCGACGTAGATCAGTCGAAGCCACTCACCCGCGAGCTCGATAGGGGGCCGACCACGCAGGTTCGCCACCGCCCAGATCTTGGTCACCCGATCGAGCACGACCACCAGAAGCGCGACACCCAGGGTCACCAGAAGCAGTCGACGCGATCGGGGAGAACGGACCTCCGACTGCTCCGACTGCTCAGGAGTCGCGGTGTCGTGCGCGTCAGTCATGACTCCACCCTACGGTGCGCTGACGACGGACCCTGTCACCGCGCTAGCGGCGATCCTCACGCTCCTTGCACGTGATACAGAGCGTGGCCTTGGGAAAGGCCTGCAGCCGCAACTTGCCGATGGCATTCGCACACGACTCGCAGGTGCCGTAGGTGCCGTTGTCGAGGCGTGCGAGCGCACGCTCGGTTTGGAGCAGGAGGTCGCGGTCGTTAGCGACGATCGACATCTCCTGCTCGCGCTCGTAAGTCTTGCTGCCGGCGTCGGCCTGGTCGTCACCCGCACCGTCGCCGGAGTCGCGAATCAGGTCGGCGATGTCGGCCTCAGCGTCGACGATCTCGCCCTCGAGCCGCGCCATCTCCTCCTCGAGTTGTGCCCGCATGGCCTTGAGTTCGACCTTGGTCCAGGCACTCTCGTCTTCCTTGACCCGCAACCGCGCCGGAGGGCGGTCGGCAGCCTTCTTCGCGGGAGCTGCAGGAGCCGCCTTCTTCGCGGGAGCTGCAGGAGCCGCCTTCTTTGCGGGAGGTGCAGCCGCAGCCTTCTTCGCGACAGGTGCAGCCGCAGCCTTCTTCGCTGGAGCGACAGGAGCCGCAGCCTTCTTCGCGGGCACAGCCGCCTTCTTCGCTGGAGCGACAGGAGCAGCCTTCTTCGCGGGAGCGACAGGTGCCGCCTTCTTCGCGACAGGTGCAGCCTTCTTCGCGGGAGGTGCAGCCTTCTTCGCGGGCACAGCCACCTTCTTCGCGGGTGGTGCAGGAGCCGCCTTCTTCGCGGGTGGTGCAGGAGCAGCCTTCTTCGCGACAGGAGCCGCCTTCTTTACGGGCACAGCAGCCTTCTTTGTCGTTGACGCGGGGGCCTTAGCCACCATGTTCGCTCTCCGATCCGGTGAGCTCCACCGTTGGGGACCACACACCCCTGAGTTACGTGTGTCCCTGTGGCGCCAGACACTAGGCCACGATAAAGCCGCTGGCAACGCACCACGCCGATAGGCGGGTAGCGAATGTTGGCGCACCGTGCCCACGGTGCAGCCAGCGGTGCCCCACGGCGGGCGTTGGGCCGACCCCGATATCCTCAGGGGCGGCAGATGCCGATCGACACCTCAGAGCGAGCGGAGGGCCAGTGAGCGAGCAGGGCAGCTACCGCGTGGTGCCACCTCGCATCGATCTGCCAGCCATGGAACATGAGGTCCTCGACTTCTGGCGCGAACGTCGCATCTTCGCCCGATCCCTCGAAGCCACCTCCAACGGCGAGCCGTGGATTTTCTACGAGGGTCCCCCCACGGCCAACGGCACACCGGGCACTCACCATGTCGAGGCACGGGTTTTCAAGGACGTATTCCCCCGCTACCGCACCATGAAGGGGCGCCACGTGCCCCGGCGGGCGGGCTGGGACTGCCATGGTCTGCCGGTGGAGATTGCTGTCGAGAAGGAGCTCGGATTCTCCGGCAAGCGCGACATCGAGGCCTACGGAGTAGCCGAGTTCAACGCCCGCTGCCGCGAGTCGGTGCTGCGGCACGTCGACGAGTTCACCGTGATGACCGAGCGAATGGCCTACTGGGTCGACTTCGACGACGCCTACTGGACCATGAACACCGACTACATCCAGAGTGTGTGGTGGTCGCTGCAACAGATCTTCGAAGCCGGGCTGCTGGTCGAGGACCACCGCGTCAGTCCCTACTGCCCGCGCTGCGGCACCGGGCTCTCCGACCATGAGCTTGCGCAGGGCTACGAAACCGTGGTCGACCCCTCGGTGTTCGTGCGTTTCCCCGTCACCTCGGGCGCGTTGCTCGAGCGACACCCGGGGCTCACTCTGCTCGTCTGGACAACCACCCCGTGGACTCTTGTGTCGAACACCGCGGTCGCTGTCAATCCCACCGCCGACTACGTGGTGGCGCGCAACGCCAGCGGCGAGGTGCTGGTGGTCGCCCGCGACCTCGTGGCCGGCCTGCTGGGCGACGACGCCGAGGTGCTCGAGAGCATGCAGGGCAGCGCGCTCGAGCGGGTCACCTACTCGCGCCCCTTCGACCTCGTCGACATCCCCGACGCCCATATTGTGGTGCTGGCCGAGTACGTCACCACCGACGACGGTTCCGGCCTAGTGCACCAGGCCCCCGCATTCGGCGCCGACGACCTCATCGTC
Organism: Bifidobacterium breve; assembly: GCA_943329595.2. Taxonomy (GTDB): domain Bacteria; phylum Actinomycetota; class Actinomycetes; order S36-B12; family CAIYMF01; genus CAIYMF01. Next base: position 305 of record CALQEM020000192.1, on the reverse strand, counting down.
TGCCGGGCCTACGGGCTGCCCGTGGTCAACCCGGTGCGACCCGACGGCACCTTCGATGACTCAGTCCCCCTCGTGGGCGGCATGTTCTTCAAGAAGGCCGACGACACCCTGGTCGCCGACCTCACCGAGCGCGGTCTGCTTTTTGCCCACGTGCAGTACGAGCACTCGTACCCGCACTGCTGGCGCTGCCACACACCGCTGATCTACTACGCACAGCCGTCGTGGTACATCCGCACCACAGCGATCAAAGACGCGCTTCTGCGCGAGAACGAGGGCACCCGCTGGTTCCCGCCCACGATCCAATG
>CALQEM020000191.1:0-6539 GCA_943329595.2 Bifidobacterium breve | reverse complement strand
TCGGGCGCTGAGGCCGCCGCGTGGGGCATGCGCATCATTGAGGAGGGTCGGGCCGACGTGGTCGTGGTCGGCGGCTTCGAGGCGGCGGTGCACCCGCTGACGCTTGCGTCCTTCGGCAATATGCGCGCCCTCTCCACCCGCAATGACGACCCGGTCACCGCCTCGCGCCCCTACGACCTCGGTCGTGACGGCTTCGTGATGGGCGAGGGGGCAGGCATCCTGGTGATCGAGTCGGCAGAGCATGCCGCGGCTCGTTCAGCGCGCGTTTACGCCGTGCTCGCCGGGGCGGGCATGACCGCCGACAGCCATCACATCGCTCAGCCCGACCCCGAGGGTCGTGGCGCCACGGCCGCCATCCGCCTCTCGCTCGCCGACGCCGGTCTCAGTCCGACCGACATCGTGCACGTCAACGCCCACGCCACGTCGACGCCGCAGGGCGACATCGCCGAGTCGCAGGCGATTCGCGCAGCACTGGGCGATGCCACCGACGCCATTGCCGTGTCGGGCACCAAATCGGTCACCGGGCACCTCCTCGGCGGCGCCGGAGCCATCGAGTCGGTCTTCACCGTGCTGGCGCTGCACCACAGAATCGCCCCGCCCACCATCAACATCGAGAATTTCGACCCCGCCATCGCGCTCGATGTAGTGGGCGCCACCCCCCGCCCGCTTCCCTCGGGCGACATCGCTGCCATTAACAATTCCTTCGGCTTCGGCGGTCACGACGTCGCCCTCACCTTCGCGAGCATCTGACGTGACCGTCACGGAGGCTCCGGTCGACCCTCGCTCGCCGGTGGTGAGACTCGCCGCGTTCTTCGATCACGGCGTGTTCACCCCCATCACTCCCATCGACGACAGCGGGGTGCTGTCGGCCGTCGGGCGCGTCGAGGGCTCCGAGGTGGTGGCTTTCTGCACTGACCCGACCCTGCAGGGCGGTGCGATGGGCATCGACGGGTGTCGGGCCATCACCACCGCCTACGACCGCGCACTTGCCGACTCCTCACCCATCGTCGGCCTCTGGCACAGCGGCGGGGCGCGCCTGCGCGAGGGCGTGGCCAGCCTCGATGCCGTGGGCCGCGTCTTCGCCGCCATGACGCTGGCCTCCGGGCGCGTTCCGCAGATCTCGATCGTGCTCGGCCCGGCCGCGGGCGGCGCGGCCTACGGGCCTGCGCTCACCGACGTGGTGATCCTCGCCCCCGACGGACGAGTCTTCGTGACCGGGCCAGAGGTGGTGCGATCGGTCACCGGCGAAGACGTCGACATGGAGCGCCTCGGCGGCCCCGAACCACACGGCCGTCGTTCTGGCGTGGTGCACATCGTGGCCGAGAGCGAGGCCGATGCCCTCGCCCGTGGTCGCGAACTCGCGACTCTTCTTGGCCGCCAAGGATCACTCGACGTGCCCTCCGTGGTCGATGTCGACCTCGAGGCATCGCTGCCCGAGGCACGCAAGCGTGCCTACGACGTGCACCCGCTGGTCGCCGCACTGCTCGACGAGGGCACCGGCCTCGAGCTGCACCCGCGGTGGGCCCCCAACGTGGTCACCATGCTCGGGCGCTTCGGCGGTCGCACCGTGGGCATTGTGGCCAACAACCCGCTTCGACTCGGCGGGTGCCTCGACTCATCGAGCGCCGAGAAGGCCGCGCGCTTCGTGCGTATGTGCGACGCCTTCGCGGTTCCGATCATCGTGGTGGTTGACGTGCCCGGCTATCTCCCCGGCGTCGGCCAGGAGTGGGATGGCGTGGTGCGCCGCGGTGCGAAGCTGCTGCACGCGTTCGCTGAGTGTGTGGTGCCCCGCATCACGCTGGTCACACGCAAGGCTTACGGCGGCGCCTACATCGCCATGAACGGCAAGTCGCTCGGCGCCACCAGGGTGCTGGCCTGGCCAGGTGCCGAGGTGGCCGTCATGGGCTCGGTCGCGGCCATCCGGGTGCTGCACCGGCGCAGGCTCGCCGACGTTCCAGAAGACGCGCGCGCGCAGGTCGAGCTCGAGCTTGCGGCCGAGCACGAACTCATCGCCGGAGGCATCGAGCGCGCGGTTGAGATTGGCGTGGTCGACGAGGTGGTCGAGCCATCACTCACCCGCGGGCGCCTCGCTCAGATCCTCAAAGATGCACCCGGCAGGCGAGGGCAGCACGGCAACATCCCGCTGTAAGGGCTGCGGCAGTCGCTTCGCTGGTCAGCCGCTGGCGCTCGCTTCCGATGATCCGACCTCAAGGGCTGCGGCGCCGAGCCGGGCTGCGAGTTCGGCCACACCCGCCGCGTCGAGCCCCTGCGCGGCCGCCGCGTAGCCCAGGATAAAAGTGGTCACGGGCGCCGCTGGACGCTCAACGCCGTGCGCCGCGTCGCGAGCGAGATCAAGGATCGCGTCGATGTCGATCGGCGCCCCCTCAACCCCCGCTAGTGCGGTCGCCTGAACTGACCATTCACGCAGTCGCATCGGACCTCCCAGTGACAGTTCTCGCCGAGCCTCGGCCACAGCATTCCACGTGTCAGTATCGACGACGTCGTCGAGCGCGACGTCGACGCGGTCGAGGGCGAGCAGTTCCACCAGCTGGTGCATCGACCCGTTGCGGAGGTCAACGGTCGCCACCGCGTCGAGCAGCGCGCCCCTGCGCACCGCCTGAAGCAGGTACTGGTCACGTCCGGCGGCCCTCGCAATCGCGCCGTCGCGCCCGGCGTCAATGGCGCGTCGCGCCGCCGCGACCACCGTGGGCACCAGCGACCCGGCCCGCGGAAGGTCGGCCGCCATCACCAGCAGAATTGGGTCGCCCTCAACACTCAGTGCCCCGGCCACCACCGCAGCTGCGGGGCCGGAGCCGGGTGGTGATTCCTCGACGAAGGTGACACCGGGACGCACACCGCGCTCACGTGCCGGACCCACGACAATCACCCGCTCAGCACCTGCCTCGTCGACCGCGGTCACCGCACGCTCAAGCAGGGTGCTGCCGCCCACGGTGAGCAGCGGCTTATCAACTCCCCCGAGCCGCCTCGACGCACCCCCCGCGAGTACGAGCGCGACCCAGGGGTCGGTCATACCGGGTTGGGTGCCGGAAGTACGCCCGCGACCGCGTCGAGGGCCTCGGCCGCCACCGACGAGAGTGTCACGGTGCCCGCTGCTCTCGCGGCCTTGAGATCGCGCACCATCGTGGGCGCCCAGAAAGAGCGTACGTGCAGGGCCACTCGCTCGACCCTCTGGGAATCGCTGTCACCCCCCGCGTTAGCAGCGATCTGGTTGAGCATCAGGGCCAGATGGGCGTACTGGTCATGCCCCTCAAAGGTGGCAGCTGCCGCGCGCTCGTGCTCGCGCGTGGAGGTGCGCACCTCAACGGCTGTGACCTTGTACTCGGGGCAGTTGGTGGCCCAGTCGGAGTAGTCGGTGGTGATCACGTTCGCGCCCGACTCGGGAAAGTGGAAAGTGGTGTACACGACTCCCGGCGGAACCCGGTCGGTGACCGACACCCGCAGTTGCGTCTCGCCGACGCGACTGGTGACGTTGACCCAACCGCCGTCGACAATGCCGCGCGGATCAGCGTCGGCCTCGTGCATCTCCAGCACGTCCTCGCTCACCCAGCGGGTGTTCTCGGTGCGGCGTGTCTGCGCCCCCACGTTGTACTGGCTCAGGATGCGCCCGGTGGTGAGGATCAGCGGAAACTTGCGGGTGGTGCGCTCATCGGTTGCCACGAAGGGGGTCTGAACAAAGTTGCCGAGCCCGCGGACGAACTGTTCGATGTGCATAACGGGAGTGCCGTCGGGATGCCCCTCGTTGCAAGGCCACTGGATGCTGCCCACCTCGTCGAGTCGCGCGAAGGAGACCCCTGCAAATGTGGGTGTCAGCGCGGCGATCTCGTCCATGATCTCGGCCGCCGACTCATAATGCATGGGGTAGCCCATCGCCTCCGCGAGGGCGCAGGTGGCCTCCCACTCGCTGCGCCCGGTGGGAGATGCCATCACCGGTCGCACGCGATTGATACGACGCTCAGCATTGGTGAACGTGCCGTCCTTCTCGAGGAAGCTGGTGCCCGGAAGGAACACGTGGGCGAACGACGCGGTCTCGTTGAGGAAGAGGTCCTGCACGATCACGAGGTCGAGCGCGGCGAGCGCGGCGTGCACGTGCGTGGTGTTGGGGTCGGACTGCGCGATGTCTTCACCCTGCACGTACATGGCGCGGAACTCCCCCGCGAGGGCTGCGTCGAACATGTTGGGGATGCGCAGGCCTGGCACCGACTGAATCTCACGGCCCCACATCGTCTCGAACTGGTGGCGCACCACATCGTCGCTCACGCGCCGGTAGCCGGGCAGCTCGTGCGGGAACGACCCCATGTCGCACGAGCCCTGCACATTGTTCTGGCCGCGCAGCGGGTTGACTCCCACTCCCTCGCGGCCGATGCTGCCGGTGGCCATGGCGAGGTTGGCCATGCCCATCACCATCGTCGAGCCCTGGCTGTGCTCGGTGACACCGAGCCCGTAGTAGATCGAACTATTGGGCCCGCCGGCGAAGAGACGAGCGGCCCCTCGGATGTCGTCGGCACTGATGCCCGCGATTTCGGCCACGACCTCGGGGCTGTTTTCGGGACGTCGGATGAAGGCTTCCCAGGTCGCGTAGGCGGCAGGGTCGCACCTCTCGGCCACGAATTCGGTGTTGGCCAGACCCTCGGTGACGATCACGTGCGCCAGCGCGTTGATGACCGCCACGTTGGTTCCGGGCTGAAGCGGCAGGTGGAAGGCTGCCTCAACGTGGGGCGAGCGCACGAGGTCGATGCGACGAGGGTCAAGCACGATGAGCTGGGCGCCCTGACGCAGCCGCCGCTTCATCCGCGAGGCGAACACGGGGTGCGCGTCGGTGGGGTTGGCGCCGATCAGCAGAATCACATCACTCGACTCGACCGACTTGAAGTCCTGCGTTCCGGCCGAGGTGCCAAAGGTCTGGTTGAGCCCGTAGCCCGTCGGCGAGTGGCACACGCGCGCACAGGTGTCGACGTTGTTGTTGCCGAACGCGGCGCGGATCATCTTCTGCACCACGTACACCTCCTCGTTGGTGCAGCGCGACGAGGTGATGCCCCCGATGGAGTCGACGCCGTACTCGGCTTGGATGGCCTTGAGTCGCGTGGCAGCGAAGTCGATCGCCTCGTCCCAGCTGACGACCCGCCATTCATCGGTGATGCGCTCGCGCACCATGGGATCGACCACGCGGTCGGGGTGGGTGGCATAGCCCCACGCGAAGCGACCCTTGACGCACGAGTGCCCCTCGTTGGCCCCGCCGTCCTTGAACGGGACCATGCGCACGAGTTCGTCGCCCCGCAACTCCGCCTTGAACGAGCAGCCGACCCCGCAGTAGGCACACGTGGTGAGCACCGTGCGGGTGGGCATCCCGAGGTTGATGACCGACTTCTCCTCCAGGGTCGCCGTGGGGCACGCCTGCACGCACGCACCACATGACACGCAATCGCTGCCGAAGAATGACTCGCCCGCGCCGGGCGTCACCTTGGAGTCAAACCCGCGGCCGGAGATGGTGAGGGCAAAGGTTCCCTGCACCTCGTCGCAGGCGCGCACGCACCGCGAGCACACGATGCACTTGCTGGAGTCGAAGGTGAAGTAGGGGTTGCTCTCATCCTTCTCAGCATGGGTGTGCGACTCGCCCTCGAAGCCGTAACGCACCTCGCGTAGTCCCACCACCCCCGCCATGTCCTGCAACTCGCAGTCACCGTTGGCCGAGCAGGTGAGGCAGTCGAGGGGATGGTCGGAGATGTACAACTCCATCACCCCACGCCGGAGCTTGTCGACCTTCGGGGTCTGGGTGTGCACCACCATGCCCGACTCGACAGGTGTCGTACACGACGCCGGCGTGCCACGCTTTCCATCGATCTCGACCACACACAGCCGGCACGAGCCGAAGGCCTCGAGACTGTCGGTCGCGCACAGCTTCGGGACCGTGAACCCCGCCTCGGCGGCAGCGCGCATGACCGACGTGCCTGCGGGCACCGTGACCGACGTGCCGTCGACCAGGAGCGTGACCTCCTCTGTCGAGGTGCGGGCCGGCGTGCCGAAGTCGGGCTCGTGAAGCAGCGTCATGTCGTTCCTCCGAAGTCCTGGGGCCAGTGAGCGAGTGCGCTGCGCACCGGAAGGGGGGTGAGGCCGCCCATCGCGCAGAGCGAGCCGTCGGTCATGAGGTCGCACAGATCGCCGAGCAGCACCAGGTTGGCCTCGCGCTCGACGCCGGCGATGACCCGGTCGATCACCTCGACACCGCGCACGGCGCCGACCCGGCAGGGCGTGCACTTTCCGCATGACTCGACTGCGCAGAACTCCATCGCGAATCGCGCCTGCTGCGCCATGTCGACGCGGTCGTCGAACACCACCACGCCGCCGTGTCCGAGCATGCCGCCTGCTGCGGCGAGTTCCTCGTAGTCCATACCGATGTCGAGGGCGTCAGGCGGTAGATAGGCGCCCAGCGGGCCACCGACCTGCACCGCGCGCACCGGCCGGCCCGAACGTGTACCCCCGCCGAAGTCGTTCACCAGCGTGTCGAGCGTGATTCCGAACGC
>CALQEM020000190.1:0-6566 GCA_943329595.2 Bifidobacterium breve | reverse complement strand
TTCCGGCCGTCGGCACCTGGGCCACCATGGACGCCACGCCCCTCGTGGCCTCGGGCGACACCCTGCTGAACACGATCGCGCACAGCACCCGTGGCGGGCTGGTCGTCGGAAACTTCGACACGAAGCTGGAGGAGGGTCGCGCCTTCGTCACGAACGTCACCGGCAAGAGTTGGTTCGAGATCACCAAGCCCGGGGCGCTGAGCATCACCGCCTACGGCGTCTGGAGCAACGGTGGGTCGAGCTTCACCATCTGCGGCGGGTACTTCTCGCCCCCGGTCGGGACCGCAGCGCCGGTCGAGCACGGCTACCTGGTGCAGTACAACTCCACGACCCGCGCGCTCACCGGTTGGCGGTCGTTCAACTTCGGCAACTGGAAGTCGGCGAACCTCGTCACCCACTTCGACGGAATCACGCCTGACGGCAGCGGTGGCTTCAACCTCACCGGCGTGCGCGTCGGCCCGGGCGCGCTCACGGGCCAGGCGTTCTTCGCGAACGTGCCGGTCACCGCGGGCGTCTTCGGAACGGCGTCATGGACCGGCTTCACGTACCCGAACTCGCTGCTCACCACGGGCAACTCGGTGTACCAGGACTCGATCATCGGGGTGTACAAGGGACCGGGCCAGGCCGGCGTGAGCGGCTTCGCCGCCCTCTTCGGGGTCAAGTAGTCAGACGCGCGCGGCGGTCGCAGGTGCCAGGTCATGGCCGAGCGACAGCCGCGTTCGTGTGTGAGCGATAGGGCGGCGCGAACCTGTGCGTGGGAATGCCCAGGGTGAGGTGACCGTGCGGTGACACCCGCGCGGCGCCGATCTGGTGCAATGGGCGCATGCACATCTCCGCGAAGTCCGACTACGGCATCAGGGCGCTGCTCGAGCTCGCGGCAGCGTACGAGTCGGATCCGGCCGGTCGCGTGAAGGGTGATGTGATCGCCACCGCCCAGGGCATTCCGATGAAGTTCCTCGAGGGCATCCTGCGCCAGCTGCGACTCTCGGGGCTGGTGGCCGCGCAGCGGGGCGCCGACGGCGGGTACCGGCTCAGCCGCGACCCGCGCGAGGTGTCGGTGGCAGACATCATCCGGTCGCTCGACGGTCCGCTCGCCGAGGTGCGCGGGCTCAAGCCCGAGGAGATGGTCTATCAGGGGGCGTCGGAGCACCTCCGTGAGGTGTGGGTGGCCGTGCGCGCCGCGATGCGCGAGGTGCTCGAGCACGTGTCGCTGCACGACGTGCTGCACGGGACTCTGCCGCGCGAGGTCACCGACCTGCTGGCGGCTCCTGACGCGTGGACTCGTCGCTGAGCGCAGCTACACCTGGCCGGGAAACATCCCGAACCGTTGGAGCGACGGGATCACCTCGTGCTCCTCGTACGCGAGGTGCGACACCAGCGCCTCGGCCAGCACCACCACCGCTGCCTGCAGAGTGACCACGTCACCGGTCGATCCCATGTACTCGACGAGGAGGCGGTCGACCTCCACGAGGACGCCGTGAATCGCCACGTGCTCCTCCTGGAGCCGGTCGATCACCGGCGCGAGTTCGGGGTTCGCTCCGCGCAGGTGGGGGAAGACCGCGGCATCCTCGATTCCGTGGTGCTGGGTGACGACGCTGCAGTAGCGGGCGCAGTAGGCGCCCACAGCCCAGTCGTGCTGGCTCAGCGTGAGCTCAGACATCACCTGTCGAGCGTCGGCGGCAGTGGCGCGGCCCTCGCGCACCTGGTCGATCGACTCGAGCAGTCGGGCGAGCTCGTGGCGCAGGTGGTCGTGCACGTCGACGAGGTGCGACCCCACCGCCCTGCCCATGCCGCTCGGAGCCCAGCCGGCCGGAGGGGGAGGCGCCGTGGGTCGCTGCGCGTCGTCCCAGAGCCCGTGCGGCTCGGTGGCCCGGTCGCTCACTCGGGCAGCATCCCGGTGGCAGAGGTGGCCGTGAACGTGGCCACGAGACGGCCGTCGGCCACCATCGCGGCCCGGTACTCGTCCCAATCGCCGTGCTCTCCCGATCCCCGGCGGTAGTAGTCGACCAGGGCGTCGACCGTCTCGTCGTCTGGCGCCGAGGCAACGGGGCTCAGCGACACGGTGCCGTCGAGGCTGACCCACTCAAAGGGGTTGTCGCCCGCGATGAACAGGGCGGCGCGGGGGTCGCGCCTGAGGTTCTTGGTCTTGGCGCGCGAGTCGGTGAGGGAGATCGTGAAGCGGTCATCGTCTGCGAGGTAGAACACCACCGACTGCTGTGGCCGCCCATCGCGGCGCAGGGTGGTGAGCACCGTGGTGCGCCGTTGTGATGCGAACTCGAGGGCACGGTGGAGGTCCATGCCTCCACCGTATGCCCCCGGATTCGTCGATCAGGCGTTCGGTCGATCAGTCGATCAGCCGCTCAGCCGCTCATCGTGCCCGCGGACGGGAACATCGGCAGGGTGCGCACGCGGGTGCCGGTGAGGGCCGCCCACGCGTTGGCCAGGGCGGGCGCCACCACGGGCACCCCGGTCTCGCCCACGCCGCCGATGGGGGCGCCGCTCTGGATGACGTCGACCGTGATGGGAGGGGTCTCGCGCATGCGGAGCAGCCTGGTGTTCGAGAAGTTGCGCGAGCTGGCGCGGCCGCTGGAGAAGGTGGTCTGACCCCAGAGCGCAGAGCTGATGCCCTGGATGATGCCGCCCTCGAGCTGTGACACCACCTGGCCGGGGTTGACCGCCATGCCGCAGTCGATGGCGCACGCGATGCGGTTGATGGTCATCGTGCCCAGCACGGGCTGCGACACCTCGACGGCCAGGGCCACGATGCTGCCGAAGCCGTTCGAGATCGCCAGGCCACGGGCACGCCCGGCCGCGGGAGGCGTGGACCACCCGATGGTGGCTGCCACCGAGTTGAGCGCCGCGAGCGCGCGCGGGTTGTTCGCCAACAGTCGTTGGCGGAACGCGAGCGGGTCCTGCCCCGAGGCCTTGGCGGCCTCGTCGAGCGCCGACTCGACGGCGAAGCAGTTGATCGAATCGCCCACCGAGCGCCAGAACCCGGTGGGAACCGGAGCGGGGTGCCGCACGTACTCGACCAGGCGGTTGGCGATGGCGCCGGAGTACACGATGTCGGTGGCTCCCTCGACGTTGTCGTTGCCCAGGGGTCCCATCCAGCCGCGCTGGAACACCGGCGAGGGTGCCACCACGCGCGTCGCGTACGAGTTCAGCGATCCGCCGGCGTCGAGGCCGAGGCGAACGCGCACCAGGCCCATGGGCCGGTACTGGTCGTGGCCCAGGTCCTCCTCGCGCGACCAGGTGAGCTTCACGGGCTTGCCGATGGCCTTGGCGACCTTGACTGCCTGGGCCACGTAGTCCTGCTCGATCTTGCGGCCGAGGCCGCCGCCGAGCAGCGTGGGGTGCACCGTGACGGCGCTGGCCGGCAGTCCGGTGATGGAGGTGACGGTGTTGACCACCCAGCTGGCTGCCTGGGTCGGAACCCAGACCTCCGCCGAGGTGGGCGTGACGCTCACCGTGCAGTTGGGCACCTCCATGCACACGTGCGCGAGGTAGGGCAGCGAGTACGTGGCCTCGACCTTGGTGGTGGAGGTGCCGTACGACGTCGCCGCATTGCCAGCGGTCTCGGCCAGCGGCGAGCCGGGCGTTCCGGTGGCCATCAGCGTCGCGGCCTGTGTCGCGATCGTGGACGAGGTCATCTGGCTGGCGTTCGCGGGCGTGGTCCACGTGACCGACAGGTTGGCTGCGGCGTTCATGGCCGCCCACGTGTTGGTGGCGACCACGGCGACCGCGGTGCCGAGGTTGACGACCGCGAGCGTGCCCGTGGGAGCCAACGGCATCTTCGACACCGTGCCGCCGGGAACCGGGGCATTCTTGATGGCGGCGAACACCATGCCCGGAACCACCACGTCGATGCCGAACACGGCCGAGCCGTTGACCTTGCCCGCGAGGTCGAGCCGGTTGACGGTCTTGCCGATGATGCGGAACTTCGACGGGTCGGTGAGCGGGGCGTTGGTGGGTGGCGTGAGCAGGGCTGCGGCCGATGCCACCTGGGCGTAGGTGAGGGTGGCGCTCGTGGCGGTGTTGGTGATGACGCCATCGGCGACGGTGACCGAGCCACGGCTCACCGACCACTGGTTGGCGGCTGCGGTGAGCAGCATCTCTCGGGCCGTGGCGCCGGCATTGCGCATGGCCGCGTAGTTGGCGCGCATGCCCCAGCTGCCGCCGGTGATGTACGACTGGGCGGGTGCCGTGGGCTGGGAGTTGACCTGGCCCCAGCTGACCATCAGCTCCTCTGCCGCGGCCTGGGCCAGGCCGGTCATGATGCCCTGGCCCATCTCAGCGCCCCCGAAGGAGATGGTGACCGAGTTGTCGGTGTTGACCGAGATCCAGCCGGTGACCGCGCCTGCGGTGGGAGCCTTGGTGGCAGCGGCCGCGCGGGCCATCATCCCCGACGCTGAGGCCTCGAGCGAGAACACGAGGACTGTTCCGGCCGCGCCCCCTAGGAAGCGGCGGCGGGTGACCGAGCTGAACAGTCCGGTCGTCGTCGTGGTGTCAGTCATGTCAGTGGTGTCAGTCACGGTGTCCCTCACTGTCCGGTGGCCTTCTTGATGGCGGCCTTCACGCGCGGGTAGGTGCCGCACGCGCAGATGTTGCCGATGGCTGAGTCGATCTGTGCGTCGGTGGGCTTGGAGCTGCCCGACACCAGTTTGGACGCGCGCATGAGCATTCCCGACTGGCAGTAACCGCACTGGGGCGCCTGCACGTCGAGGAAGGCCTGCTGCAGCTTGGCGGCCGAGGGTGAGGCGGCGGCGAGGCCCTCGATCGTGATGATCTTCACCCGCAGCACCTCCTTGACCTGCAGGTGGCAGGCCTTCTCGGGAGAGCCGTCGATCCACACGAGGCAGGCGCTGCAGATCTCGACTCCACAGCCGTACTTGGTGCCGGTGAGGCCGAGGATGTCGCGCAGCACCCAGAGCAGCGGGGTGTACGGGTCGCAGTCGATGCTGCGCGCCTGACCGTTGACGTTGATGGTCATCGCTGTCATGGGGTGGACCTTTCGGAGTGGTGAGGGCGACTGGTGCTGCCGAAAAGCGATCGTCGAATGTTACCGCGCGTCTATCGGCACACGACACAGAGTAACGTGAATCCGAAGCCCGAGTCAGGTCGATGGTCCCGAATCGGACTGGCCTTGCGGCGTGTTCTTAGCCTCGAACAGCGCTGAGAATCGCCGGGTACGACGACGGGTCGACCACCACGTCGAGCAGCGTCGGGAGGCCCGAGGCGAGCGCGTGGCGAATGGCCCGGTCGTAGTCAGCGACCGTGTCGACCCGCTCGGCGGCGAGGCCACAGCCGAGGGCGACAGTGGCGAAGTCGGAGCCGCGGTAGGTGACGGCGCCCTGGCCCCCGTGGCCGTCGGCGTTCTGCTTCACGGCGATGAGGCTGAGGGTGGCGTCGTTGAACACGACCACCACCACCGGGAGCCCGAGCCTCGCGAGCGTCTCGAGCTCACCGAGCACGATGCCGAGCCCGCCGTCGCCCGTGAAGCACACGACCGGGGTGGCGGGACGGGCCAGCGCGGCGGCGATGGCTGCCGGAAGCGCGAAGCCCATCGTGGCGTAGCCGCTCGAGTTGAGGGCCTGCTCGGGCCCGTCGACCTCCCAGAGCGGCATGGCGACCAGCATGTGTGCGCCGGCATCGGCAGTGGCGATCGCTCCTCGGGGAGCGGCCGCCGACGCGATCGTCACCACGTCCTGGGGCGTGAGCCCCCGCGGGTCCGGAGCCGTGGCAGAGAGCAGCCGCGCCAGCGCCTCGGCGCGGAATCGCTGTCCGTCGCCCACGGCCCAGCCGGAGGCAGAGGTCTCGAGGGCCGCGCCGATGCTGGCGGTGAGCTCGACGAGGCTCCCCACGACCTCGGCGGCGACCTCGGCGCCGAGGTGTTCGACGTGGGCGTGGTCGTCGCGGGAGATCGCCCACGATCCGGCGAGTACCACCGGGGCCTCGTACGGCCACGCGGCCGGGATGAACTCGACGGGGTCGAGGCCGATGCCGATGATGAGGTCGGCAGCCGACAGGACGGGAGCCTCGATGGTGGCTCCGGTGGAGACTCCGGCGCACCAGGGGTCGTTGTCAGCCACCATTCCACGGGCCTTGTAGGTGCACAGGACGGGTACGTGGGAGGCGCCCCCAATGAGGCGGAGGGTGGAAGCGATCGCGTCGCGGTCGGCTGGGCTGGCCACCGCGGCGCCGGCTCCAACGACGAGCACGGGGCGCTCGGCGGCGCCCACCAGCCGGAGGAGATCGGCGAGGGCAGAGGCGTCGAGGGTTCGTGACGGCGTCGGCAGCGGCGCGAGCGAGGTCGCGGTGGGGTCGAGGTCGAGGTGCACCGGCCCCGGGGGGAAGCCCGTGGTCAGGGCAACCGCATCGGCGGCGCGCGCCGGGTCGCGGCCGTCGAGCACCACGGAGGCCAGGCTGACCGACCCGAGCAGCGCCTGCTGGTCGATGCGCTGGTGCGAGACCCGGGGGCGGTCGGCCTCGGCGACGCAGTCGGTGATGAGCACCATCGGCTGTCGGTCGACGTAGGCCATGGCCAGGCCGTTGACGGCGCTGGCGGC
>CALQEM020000189.1:0-6580 GCA_943329595.2 Bifidobacterium breve | reverse complement strand
GACGAAGTCGGCGACGCTCGAGCCGCGGCGGCCCGGTGTCGTCGGCTTGTACTTGCGGATTCCCATGGTGGTGTCCTGGTCTCTCGTCCGGTGGTGTCTGGTCTGATGTCGTCTCGGTCTTAGGAGACCGGGCCGCCGAAGATGTCGATACGTTCGCCGGAGGCGACGCTGACGATCGCGCGCTTAGTGTCGGGACGCTGCCCGAAACCGTTGCGGGTACGCAGCCGCTTTCCGGTGCGGTTCAGGGTGTTCACGTTGGTGACCCGAACCCCAAAGACCGACTCGACCGCCTGCTTGATCTGGGTCTTGTTGGCCTCCTTGCGCACCAGGAAGGTGTACTTGTTCTCGTCGAGGAGCGCGTAGCTCTTCTCCGAGACCACGGGGGCCAGCAAAATGTCACGCGGGTCGGCGATCCTCATGCCTCCACCTCACTCTCGTCGGATGACGTCTCGACTGCCGCCGAGTCATCGGACTCGACGACCTCCGACTCAGTCGCCACGGCCTTGGCCGAGCGCCCACGGGGAGGACCGGCGACAAACACGGCGAGTGCGTCGCTCGTGAAGACGATGTCGTCGGAGATGAGGACGTCGTACGTGTTGAGCTGGTCGGGCGAGATGATGTGCACGTGGGCCAGATTGCGCAAGCTCAGCCACGACACGGTGTCGGCTCGGCTCACGACCACCAGCAGATTGCGGCTCGCAGCCACGGTCGCCAGGGTCTGGAGCGCCGCCTTGGTCGACGGGGTGTCACCCTCGACGATCGAGGTGAGTACGTGCACACGACCCTCGCGAGCCCGATCGCTGAGGGCACCACGCAGGGCGGCGGCCTTCATCTTCTTGGGCGTGCGCTGCTCGTAGTTGCGAGGTGTGGGGCCGTGCACCACGCCACCACCGGTGAACTGCGGCGCGCGAGTGGAGCCCTGACGCGCGCGACCGGTGCCCTTCTGCTTGTAGGGCTTGCGGCCACCACCGGACACCTCGCCTCGCGACTTGGTGTCGTGGGTGCCCTGGCGGGCGGCGGCCAGCTGGGCCACTACCACCTGGTGAATCAGGGGAATGTTGACCTGCACGTCGAACACCTCGGCGGGAAGGTCGATCGACCCGCTCTTGGTGCCGGACGGGGTCAGCACGTCGACCGAGGTCATGATGCTCCCTTCACAGCGTTGCGCACGAGCACCAGGCTGCCGGTGGGGCCGGGGACGGCACCCTTAATGAGGATCAGTCCGCGGTCGGTGTCGACCGCCTGAATAACGAGGTTCTGCGTGGTCTGGCGAACGCCACCCATGCGACCTGCCATGCGCATGCCCTTGAAGACGCGGCCGGGGGTGGAGCACCCACCGATCGAGCCAGGCTTGCGGTGGTTGCGGTGCGCTCCGTGCGACGAGCTCACGCCGTGGAAGCCGTGGCGCTTCATGACACCGGCGTAGCCCTTGCCCTTGGTGGTTCCGGTCACGTCAACCTCGGAGCCCACCTCAAACAGGTCAGCGCCGATCTCCTGGCCCACGGTGTACTCGGACGCACTGTCAGTGCGAATTTCGAGCACGTGGCGACGGGGTGTGACCCCCGCCTTCTCGAAGTGGCCCTTCATCGGCTTGTTGACCTTGCGGGGGTCAATGCCGCCGAAGCCGATCTGGACGGCGCTGTAGCCGTCGGCATCGGGGGTTCGGACAGCGGTGACCACGCAGGGTCCTGCCGCGATGACGGTCACTGGAACGACTCGGTTGTCGTCTCCCCAGACCTGGGTCATCCCGAGCTTGGTGCCCAGGATTCCCTTCACGTTGCTCGCCATTGTCGTCGTCTTCCTGTCAGAGCTTGATCTCGATGTCGACCCCGGCCGGCAGGTCGAGTCGCATGAGCGAGTCGACTGTCTTGGGCGTGGGGTCGATGATGTCGATGAGCCGCTTGTGCGTGCGCATCTCGAAGTGCTCGCGCGAGTCCTTGTACTTGTGCGGCGAGCGAATGACGCAGTAGATGTTCTTCTCGGTCGGAAGCGGCACGGGGCCCGCGACCTTCGCGCCAGTGCGCGTCACCGTGTCGACGATTTTGCGTGCCGACGAGTCGATGACCTCGTGGTCATAGGCCTTGAGCCTGATGCGGATCTTCTGTCCCGCCATCTCGGTCGCTCGATTCCTTGTGTTGGTGCAGCTGCTGATGTCTGTGATGGTGCTGGTCGTTCTAGGAGGGTGGGGGCGACCCGAGGGCCTCCCCCACCTTCCCGAGGAACGGGGTGCTACTTGTTGATCTTGACGACCCGGCCGGCGCCCACGGTGCGGCCGCCCTCGCGGATCGCGAAGCGGAGACCCTCCTCCATGGCGATCGGCTGGATCAGCGCGACCTTCATGGAGGTGTCGTCGCCCGGCATGACCATCTCCTTGCCCTCCGGCAGCTCCACGACGCCGGTGACGTCGGTGGTGCGGAAGTAGAACTGGGGACGGTAGTTCTGGAAGAACGGCGTGTGCCGGCCACCCTCGTCCTTGCTCAGGATGTACACCTGGGCGTCGAAGTCGGTGTGGGGAAGGACTGAACCCGGCTTGCAGATGACCTGGCCGCGCTCGACGTCCTCACGCTTGGTGCCGCGCAGGAGCAGACCGACGTTCTCGCCCGCCTGGCCCTCGTCGAGAAGCTTGCGGAACATCTCAACACCGGTGACCGTGGTCTTGGTGGGAGGGCCGGGGCGGATGCCCACGATCTCGATCTCCTCGTTCACCTTGACGATGCCGCGCTCGATGCGTCCGGTGACGACGGTACCGCGACCGGTGATCGTGAACACGTCTTCAACGGGCATGAGGAAGGGCTTGTCGACCTCGCGCACCGGTGTGGGGATGTAGGCATCGACCGCGTCCATGAGCTCGAGGATCGAGGCGGACCACTTCTCGTCGCCGTTCAGCGCCGGGAAGGCCGCCACACGCACCACGGGGATGTCGTCGCCGGGGAACTCGTAGAGCGACAGCAGTTCGCGGACCTCAAGCTCAACCAGCTCGAGGATCTCCTCGTCGTCGACCATGTCGCACTTGTTCAGCGCGACGACGAGCGAGGGGACACCGACCTGACGGGCCAGGAGCACGTGCTCCTTGGTCTGCGGCATCGGGCCGTCGGTCGCCGCGACCACAAGGATCGCACCGTCCATCTGGGCCGCGCCGGTGATCATGTTCTTGATGTAGTCGGCGTGCCCGGGGCAGTCGACGTGCGCGTAGTGCCGCGCCTCTGTCTGGTACTCGACGTGAGCGATCGAGATGGTGATACCGCGCTGACGCTCCTCCGGTGCCTTATCGATCTGGTCGAAAGGCGTGAAGGGATTGACGTCCGGGTACTTGTCGTGAAGCACCTTGGTGATGGCCGCCGTCAGCGTGGTCTTTCCATGGTCAATGTGACCAATGGTGCCGACGTTGACGTGCGGCTTGGTGCGCTCGAACTTCGCCTTAGCCACTTCGGGTCCTCCTGGATCTGGGTCTTCCGACCGTCACTCGACGGGTCGTGTGTTGAACTTTTTCGTTTGTTCCCGATCACCACGTCCGTGTGGGTCACCGGAGTAGTGGTGCTATTCGCCCTTCGCCTTCGCAATGATCTCAAGCGCGACGTTGGAGGGAACCTGTGCGTACGAGTCGAACTGCATTGAATAACTAGCCCGACCCTGGGTGCGGCTGCGAAGGTCGCCCACGTAGCCGAACATCTCAGACAGCGGCACCAGCGCCTTGACCACGCGGGCCCCCGAGCGCTCGTCCATGGCCTGAATCTGGCCGCGGCGCGAGTTGAGGTCGCCGATGACGTCGCCCATGAAGTCCTCGGGGGTGATGACCTCCACGGCCATCACGGGCTCAAGGAGCACGGGGCCGGCGCGGCGCGCGGCATCCTTGAACGCCATTGAGCCGGCGATCTTGAACGCGAGCTCCGAGGAGTCGACGTCGTGGTAGGCGCCATCCTGCAGCGTGGCCTTGATGTCGACCATCGGGTAGCCCGCCACCACGCCGTACTCCATGGCGTCTTGAATGCCGGCGTCGGTCGAGGGAATGTACTCGCGCGGGATGCGACCGCCGCTCACCGAGTTGACGAACTCGTAGCCGCCGGAGTTGGGCTCGCCGGGCACGGGGACGTTGGGCTCGATGTCAATGATGACGCGGGCGTACTGACCCGAGCCGCCGGTCTGCTTCTTGTGCGTGTACTCGACCTTGACGACCTTCTTGGTGATGGTCTCGCGATAGGCCACCTGCGGCTTGCCGACGTTGGCCTCGACGTTGAACTCGCGGCGCATTCGGTCGACGAGCACCTCAAGGTGCAACTCGCCCATGCCAGCGATGATCGTCTGGCCGGTCTCCTCGTCGGTCCGCACCTGGAAGGTGGGGTCCTCGTCGGAGAGCCGCTGGATGGCGGTGCCGAGCTTCTCCTGGTCGCTCTTGGTCTTCGGCTCGATCGCCACGTGGATGACGGGGGCCGGGAAGTTCATCGACTCGAGCACGACCGACTTGGACGGATCGCACAGGGTCTCGCCGGTGGTGGTGTCTTTGAGACCCATCACGGCCACGATCTGGCCGGCGCCCACCGACGCGATTTCTTCGCGCTTGTTGGCGTGCATTCGGTAGATCTTGCCGATGCGCTCCTTGCGGTCCTTGGTGCTGTTCAGCACCTGGGTTCCAGTCTCGAGCAGGCCCGAGTAGATGCGCAGGTAGGTGAGCTTGCCGAGGTGAGGGTCGCTCATGATCTTGAAGGCAAGGGCACTGAAGGGCTCAGACTCGCTGGGCTGGCGCTCGACGATCACGCTCTCGTCGCCCGGCTTGTGGCCAGAGATGGCATCGACGTCGAGCGGCGACGGCAGGTAGGCCACCACGGCGTCGAGCATGGGCTGCACGCCCTTGTTCTTGAACGCCGAGCCCGTGAGAACGGGGGTGATCTTGTCGGCCAGCGTGGCTCGACGGATCGCCGCCTGCAGAACCTCGACGGTGAGGTCGGCGCCATCGAGGTACTTCTCAGCGATGATGTCGTCGGCGTCGGCGAGAGTCTCGATCAGCTTCTCGCGCCATTCGGCAGCAGAGTCGGCGAGGTCGGCGGGGATCTCCTCGATCGTGTAGTCCTCGCCCTTCTGGGTCTCTCCGCGCCATACGAGCGCCATCATGGTGAGCAGATCGACCACACCGATGAAGTCGCCCTCGGAGCCGATGGGGATCTGCAGCACGAGCGGAGTCGCGTTGAGGCGGCTGACGATCATGTCGACGCACATGTAGAAGTCGGCGCCGGTGCGGTCGAGCTTGTTGACGAAGCAGATGCGCGGCACGTTATACCGGTCAGCCTGGCGCCACACCGTCTCGCTCTGCGGCTCAACCCCCGCCACCCCATCGAACACGGCGACAGCGCCATCGAGCACCCGCAGCGACCGCTCGACCTCGACCGTGAAGTCGACGTGGCCGGGCGTGTCGATGATGTTGATGTTGTGGCCCTTCCACTCACAGGTGGTGGCCGCGGAGGTGATGGTGATACCGCGCTCCTGCTCCTGCTCCATCCAGTCCATGGTGGCTGCGCCGTCGTGAACTTCACCGATCTTGTAGTTCATGCCGGTGTAGAACAGGATCCGCTCAGTGGTCGTGGTTTTGCCCGCGTCGATGTGCGCCATGATCCCGATGTTGCGGGTCTTGGCGAGGTCGAGAGACGTGGCGGTCGACACGAGTTTCTCCTGGAGCTAGGTGGTGCGTGGACGAGAGAGTGGAGCGAGTTACCAGCGGTAGTGCGCGAAGGCCTTGTTCGACTCGGCCATCTTGTGCGTGTCCTCACGCTTCTTGACGCTGGCGCCAAGTCCGTTCGAGGCGTCGAGAATCTCGTTCATGAGGCGCTCGGTCATGGTCTTCTCACGACGGGCGCGGGAGTACTGAATCAGCCAACGGAGCGCCAGGGTGGTGCTGCGTCCGGCGCGGACCTCGACGGGCACCTGGTAGGTGGCACCGCCGACTCGGCGGGAGCGAACCTCGAGGGCCGGCTTCACGTTGTCGAGAGCACGCTTGAGCGTGACGACGGGGTCGGCACCCGACTTGTCGCGACACCCTTCGAGTGCGCCGTACACGATCATCTCGGCGGTCGACTTCTTGCCGTCGAGCAGCACCTTGTTAACCAGCTGGGTGACCAGGGTCGATCCGTAGACCGGATCGGAGACGATGGGGCGCTTGGGGGCCGGACCCTTGCGTGGCATTAGCTCTTCTCCTTCTTGGCGCCGTAGCGGCTGCGAGCCTGCTTGCGGCCCTTGACGCCCTGCGTGTCGAGGGCGCCGCGGATGATCTTGTAGCGGACACCGGGGAGGTCCTTCACCCGACCGCCGCGCACGAGCACGATCGAGTGCTCCTGCAGGTTGTGGCCCACGCCCGGAATGTAGGCGGTGACCTCGACGGCGGAGGTGAGGCGCACACGGGCGACCTTGCGCAGGGCCGAGTTCGGCTTCTTGGGCGTGGTCGTGTACACGCGTGTGCACACCCCGCGGCGCTGAGGGCTTCCCTTGAGCGCGGGCGTGGTGTTCTTCGCCACCTTGTCCTGTCGACCCTTGCGGACCAACTGCTGAATCGTGGGCAACGTTGCCTCTTTCGTGAGGTCGAGCGCGGTTCATG
>CALQEM020000188.1:0-6609 GCA_943329595.2 Bifidobacterium breve | reverse complement strand
TCGCACGCGCCACGCCGTCGGGCAGTTCCATCATCACCTGCTGCGCGTCGGTGA
Organism: Bifidobacterium breve; assembly: GCA_943329595.2. Classification (GTDB taxonomy): domain Bacteria; phylum Actinomycetota; class Actinomycetes; order S36-B12; family CAIYMF01; genus CAIYMF01. The sequence continues at coordinate 6,555 of CALQEM020000188.1, read as the reverse complement.
CGTAGCCAATGACGTTGTCGAAGCCGATACGGGCAAGTCTCACGGCCACCTCGCGCTCGCCACCAGCCGCGGCGATGATCACCACATGGTCGGTGGGCGCCATCACCATGCCCGCCGTCTCTGCGAAGCGACCGTCGGCGGGGATGTTGATGGCCCCGAGCAGGTGGCCCGCGGCGAACTCGATGTTCTCTCGCGTGTCGATGACCACGGCACCTTCGGCCAGGGCGGCCCTGACGGCCTCGGTGTCGAGGGCTGTCAGCTCGCGCCCGCTGGCGAGCACGTCGCGGTTCTTCCGGTTGAGCACCGCGTCGTACACGAAGTACTCGGGCGCCGGGGGCTGGCCCGCGGTGACCACGGCGAGGAAGTCGTCCTCGCTCATCTGCTGGCACGCGTAGTTGAACAGGCGCTGCTGCCCAATGGTCGACTGCAGCTCGGTCGAGAGGTTCTTGCCGCAGGCCGAGCCGGCGCCGTGCGCGGGAAAGACCCGCACCTCGTCGCTGAGCGACATGAGCTTGCGCTGGATGGAGTCGTAGAGCATGCGACCGAGCTCGTCGGCAGTGAAGCCGATCGAGGCCAGCAGGTCGGGGCGGCCCACGTCGCCGATGAACAGCGCGTCTCCGGTGAGCACGCCGTAAGCAACGGTGTCATCGGCGTGCTCGAACACCTGGATGCTGATGGACTCGGGCGTGTGGCCCGGGGTGGTCATCACCTCGAGCACGACGTCGCCGAGAACGATGCGCTCGCCGTCGGCCAGGGCCCGGCTCGGGTACTCCGTCTCGGCGGCCTCGCCGTAGCCGATCCATGCGCCGGTGGCGGCTGCCACCTCGAGGTGACCGGCGAGGAAGTCGGCGTGGAAGTGGGTGTTGATGACCCCCACGATGGTGAGGCCATTCGCTGCAGCCTCCGAGAGGTACTCGTCGATGTCGCGCTGCGGGTCGACCACCACGGCCTTGCCGCTGACCTCGTCACCGACGAGGTACGAGGCGTGCGAGAGGCACTCGAGGTAGTGCTGGGAGAAGTACATGGTCAGTCCCCTGTCATCGCGGCGCCATGGGTTCGGTGGGCTCGTGCCAGTATACCCCCCGGGGTACTGACTCAAGCGTCCGTGGCGGTGCGGGTGCTGCCCTAGCGGCTGGTCCAGGTACGCGTCCACGCGGCCGAGGGCTTCCAGCCCTGCACACCCGCCTTGGGCACTGCCCGCAGCGTGATGACGATGCGAACGGGGCCGCGGCCGGTGGGGGTCACGATGACCGATCCGCCGGTGCCCACGCGGTACGTGCAGTAACGAATGTCACCGGCAGTGGCGACGCCGGCTGGGGTGCACCGAACGGTGCGTCGCACCTTTCCCTTGAAGCTTGTCGATGACGAATTGACGAGCGTCGCGGCCTTCCAGCGTGAGGGGTGCGCGCTGGTGGGCCTCGCGCTGTGGCGAAGGGGCAGGGTGCCTGTGGGCGTCGCGGACGTGGTGCCCGTCTGGCTGGTGGCGCCGTCGGGCCACTGGGCGAAGACGGCGAACTCATAGCCGGTGCCGTTGGTGAGGCCCGGAATCAGCGTGGTGCGGCCGAGGACTCCCGCGGGGCCAGCCAGCCACGCGCTCGAGCCCGTGGGCCGGTAGAGCAGCGTGTAGACCGGACTGCCGGCGTGCCCGCCCGACGAGGGTGACGTCCAGAACACCTGCACCTGGCCCGAGCCGGGAGTCGCTGAGGGCGCCGGGGTTCCCGGTGCGCCGAAGGGCGTGCCCGTGACCGTGTTCGACGATGGGCCGTCGCCCCCGGTGTTGGTCGCCACCACCACGCAGCCGTAGGTGGTCCCGTTGGTGAGGCCGTTGACCCGGCCGTTGAGCGAGGTGGCCCCGGAGAACGAGGCGCTGACCGGTGCGCCCGCGCCGCTCGGTGTGCAGGTTGCGGTGTAGCCGTTCACCGGCGTGACGTCCGAGGGGTCGTTCGGACGGCTCCACGACAGGTCGACGAAGCCGCTGCCAGTGCCGACGAGAGTCAGCGCGGGAGCAAGGGTGAGCTGCACCGCGCCGATGTTGCGCCGACTGTTGCCAGCGTCCCATCGGGGGTTGCCGAGCGCGTCGAGGGTGATGCAGCTCGCATCGATGGGGCTCACCAGCTTGTTGGTGTCGGTTCCGGACGTGCAGGTCGAGTCGGTGATGATGTCGAGCAGGGCGCCGGGACTCCCGATCAGGGGCGTGACAGTGGCCGGGTAGTCGAAGAATCCCGGGTCGGTCAGGGTAGGCAGGCCGGGGGGATCAGTGAGCAGCGCCGGCTGGCCGAAGAGTGCCTTCAGGGCGACAGCGCTTTGCATGGCGACGGGCTGCACCCATGTCTGCGCATCGGCGGTGAGGGTGCCGCCATCGGATCCGGCGATCACCGAGGTGGCGGCGGTCTCGTCGAGGATGCCCGTGCCGACGGCGCTCTGCACCAGGTTCAGCGTGGCGGAGTCGGCGGTGAGGAAGCCGGCAGGGGTCGCCGTGCAGGCTCCGATGATGGCGCTGCGGTCGCAGCGCGGACCGGGCACCTTGACGGTGCTGGCCTTGTCGTTCACGGTGGCCCCCGCCGCCGCCGCGATGCGGTCGGTGGAGGCGCGGGAGTCGAGGGACCCCATGCTCACGATCGAGTTGACGATGTTGGCAGTGCCGTCGCCGAGAATCAGGATGCCGCCGGACGACACGAGCTGGCTCGACACGATGTTGGCCGTCTTGCCACCGGAGACGTCCCACCCGATGGCGCCGGGATAGGTGTTGGTCGTGAACGTCGAGCTCAGCACGGTCAGCGCGCCGGGGCCACCCTCGATGAGCGAGGCGCCCACTCCCTCGATCGCGGAGTCCCAGTTGATGCCGAGGTCGAACGAGGAGTTCGTGATCGTGAGGCTCGCACCGGTCTGCGACTCGATGGCGGGTCGGCTGCAGTAGAGGTCGGTGAGCCCGTGGGCCTGCACCCCGTCGAGGGACACCTGCGCGTTGTCATGCGCCAGGACCAGCGAGTTCAGGCCCTGGACCACGAGGTTCTCGATAGACACGCTGATGGCGGAGTTGTCGGTGTTGGAGGTGCCCACCTCGAAGGCTCCTGCGGGCTCGCTCCCGAGGAACATGCCAGTCACCCTCGAGGGGCAGCTGCCGTTGGGGTTGACGGTGCCGCCGCTGTTGATCCAGATGGGCGTGCTCGTGAATGAGTGGCCGTTCCCGTCGATGGTGACCGACTCGGTGATGCGGCCGGCGAAGATATTGCCCGGCACGCTCACTCCTGCGCACGTGTCGACATACAGGCCGGTGACGTCCACCTGCACGTCAATGATGTCGGCGCCCGCATTCGCATTGGCGGCAGCGATGGCCGCCTGCAGGCTTCCGGGGCCGCTACAGGCGGGGCTGGTGACCGTGTAGGTGGTGGCGGCGCTCGCCGCAGGAACGCCGAGCAGGCCACCCACGAGGGCGATGCCCCCGACGACAGCAAGGAAGGGGCGGGTCAGGGCTCTCATTGGGCGCGGCTCCTCGAGTGTGCTGCCACGGCCGATGTGGCCGTGCTCCCATGCTAGGCACCTCGGCGGGCCGTCTCCCGCGTTCAAGCCGCGTCCGTGGCAGTTCTCCGGTGCCATTCGGCACCAACTGCGGTGCGAATCGACACCGTTGAGTGTCGTCTGCCACCACAGAACGTGCCCGCCGCCGACCGCGAGTCACGTCCCGGAAGCGCGGGCGCGAAGCCACTCCATGAGCTCTGCGAGGGGCATCGGCCGCGCCACCCCGAACCCCTGCACGAAGTCGACGCCAGCCGCACGCACCAGCTGGTGCTGCTCCTCAGTCTCGATTCCCTCGGCGATGACCATCGCGCCCACCACGTGGGATACCTCGATGGCTGAGCGGACCAGCGTGGCGCGCCCGACGCTCGTGTGGTGCTCGCTGAGAAAGGACCGGTCGAGCTTGATGTAGTCGGGGTCGAGCGACTCGAGCAGCCGCACGTTGGAGAACCCCGACCCGTAGTCGTCGATCGCCGTCTCGGCCCCGAGGCCCGAGAGAACGTCGAGCATGCGAAGTGCGTGGGTGTGATCGGGGAGGAACACCGATTCGAGGATCTCGACGACGATTCCTTGTAGCCCGACGTGCGCGGTGAGGCCCATCAGCAGGTCGGCCAGATGGTTGTCCTCGAGCTGCGTTACCGACATGTTGATCGAGACGCGGAGGTCGGGGTGGCCCGCCGCCCGAAGGGTGGCGACGTCTGCGCGGACGAGGTCGATGGTGACGAGGCCGAGCGCGCGGATCTGCCCGCTCTCCTCGCAAAAGGGAATGAAGTCGGCGGCAGGCACGAACTCGTCGCCCCGACGCCAGCGCACCAGTGCCTCGACTCCCCAGACGGCTCCCGTGTGCGCGTCGACGACGGGCTGGTAGTGCATGGCGAAAGCGTTGGTCAGGATCGCCTCCTCGATCTCGTGACGCCGGACACGGCGCACGGCGGCGGCGACGTTCATCGACTCAGCGAAGTAGGCGAAGTCGTCGCCGGACTTCCGCTTGACCGAGTACATCGCGGCGTCGGCCGCATTCATCAGGTCCTTCGCGTTCGCGGCGTCCTCGGGAAAGAGAGCTACACCGACGCTTACGGTGGTGCGCACCTCGGATCCGTCGATCATCACCAACTCCCGGGCTGATGCGACGATGCGCTCAAGGATGATGTCGAGCTCGGCGGTCGTGTCGAAGCCCGAGATGAGGACGCCGATCTCGTCGCCGCCGAGCCGGCCGACCGGGTCGGCGGCGCGCACGCTCCGCATGATGCGCTGGCCGGCCACGTGCAGCGTGACGTCGCCCGCGTTGTGGCCGTACTCGTCGTTGACCTCCTTGAACTTGTCGAGGTCGACCCACACGAGGGCGAGGTGGTCGCCGCTGCGCTCCGCGGCCGCGACGGAGAGTGTGAGGAGTTCGGCGAAGTGGCCTCGGTTCAGCAGGCCGGTGACAGCATCAAACGTTGACTCATGCGCGAGAAGGTCAGACTTGGCCTTCAGCTCGACGAAGGCTTGCTCAGCGAGGTTGCGCAGGTCGACCACGTCGGACACGTCGGTCAGCGTGATGATGGCTCCGAGCCGAGTGCGGTCGGGAGCGCGGTAGGGCAGCACCTGCACGAGGTAGGAGACGCGGTCGTCGCCTGCCTCGATGCTCACGCGCGGCCCACCGGCCACGACCGCTCGCAGGGCGGCCTCGAAACCCGGCACCGCCACGGTGGTCGGAGTCGACAGCAGGGGCCGGCCTATGTCGGAGTCGATCAGCGCGAACACTCGGACGGCGAGCGGCGTGAACCGCGTGACCTGCAGGTTCCTGTTGACGATCACCATGCCCTGGCTCAGCGAGTCCTGGATGTTCTCGAGGTCGATGTTGAGCACCTGGAGGTCGTCGCCGCGCTGGGTCAGCTGCTGGTTGAGGGAGCCCAGCTCTTCGTTGGTGGCTTGGAGCTCCTCGTTCGAGGCCTGCAGCTCTTCGTTGGAGGCCTGGAGCTCCTCCGACGAGGCCTCAAGCTCCTCGTTGACGGCCTGCAGCTCGACGAGGGACCGACGAAGGGTGTCCTGGCTGATGAGGAGCTCGTGCTCGAGCCGGCGAAGCTCGCTGTCGAAGTCCTCGCTGCGCTGTGCCGAGGTCGGGAGCGCTGGCTCGGTGAGGTCGGGCTCGAAGGCCAGCATCGTGAATATCGACTCGTCGACCTGAATCCTCGTGGCCACCAGGCGCACGACACGATCGAGGTCGTCGAGTCGAATGGCCTGGCCGACCACCGACCGCGAGTCGGCGCGGCTCAGCAGGAGAAGCGCCCGGGCCTCCTCCTGCAGCTCGGGTCGGAGGAACGACACGAGTCCTCCGGTCATGCGCCCCTCGGCCACGCGGCAGTACGCCCCGACATCGCCGACCACCTCGATGAGCCGATGCTCGTCGTCGAGTGCCAGGAAGGCCCGGCCACCGTGACGCAGCGCGGCCGTGAGCAGTTTCACCCGCAGATCGACGCTGCTGTCAGGCGCGCCGGGCGACCGCACTGACCGGTAGCCGCTGCGAGTTGGCTGCTCCGGCCGAATGGCCGGAATGGCCAGGGTGTGGGTGAAGGCGGGGGAGGCCTCGCTGGTGCGCGTGAAGATCCGGTGGTCCGCATCGGTGACTCGGAAGCCAGACGCCTTGCGGTCGAGGTTCTCCGCGCTGCCGAGGAAGAGCAGTCCGCCTGGCCGCAGGGCGAATCCGACCATTCCGATCACACGGTCCTGAAGCGGGTTCTTGAAGTAGATCAGCGTGTTGCGGCACGAGACCAGGTCGATGCGGGGGAAGGGCGGGTCGTTGCCAACGTCGTGCCGGGCGAACACGGTGCACTCGCGAATGACATCAGCGATGCGGAAGCCGTCGTTGGTCTCACGGGTGTAGAGGTCCCGCAGCGACTCGGGTATCCGCATGGCCGATGAGAGCGGATAGGCGGCGCGGCGGGCCGCCATCAGGCTAGCGTCGTCGAGGTCGGTGCCGAAGATCTTGAGGTAGCGCGCGAGATCCGTGGGCCGGCCTAGCACCTCACTCACCAGCATGGCGATCGAGTAGACCTC
>CALQEM020000187.1:0-6610 GCA_943329595.2 Bifidobacterium breve | reverse complement strand
CAACGCCATCTCGCCCAATGCCGAGACCCGCATGGTGGCCTCCATCCCCCAGGACAAGCTCGCCGAGCTTGCCGCCCAGATTCCCCTGGCGCGCTTCGCGCATCCCTCGGAGATCTGCACCGCGGTGGGATTCCTCGTGTCCGAGGAGGCTGGCTACATCACCGGTGTCGTGCTGCCCGTAGACGGCGGCATCTCGATCTGACCTCGATCTGACCTCGATCTGACCTCACCATGACCGCTGACGTGACCGCTGACGTGACCGCTCCGATGAACCACCGGCTGCTGCTTCGCACGCACCTCGATGGGCGTTCGACTGAGGGCGTCTTCACGGTCGACCGCGCGGAGGTGCCGACTGTCACGCCCGGGACCTTCCTGGTTCGCAACGAGTGGCTCTCCCTCGATCCGGCGATGCGCACCTGGTCGTCCGCCACTCCTGGTCGCGGCACCCCGCTTGCCCTCGGCTCGGTCATGCGCGCGTACGCCGTGGGCTTCGTCACCGACTCGGCCCACCCCGACTACTCGGCGGGCGACTGCGTGGTTGGCCCCTTCGGACTGCAGGAGTGGCACCTCTCCGACGGAGTCGACGTTCGGATGCGGCCCTCACCCGTTCCGACACAGCTGTCGGTAACCCTCGGGTCGGTGGGCCACATCGGCCTCAGCGCCCTGATCGGGCTGACCGAGATCGCGCGAATCAGGCCGGGCGACACCGTGCTCGTGTCGTCGGCAGCGGGAGCGGTGGGGTCACAGGCAGGCCAGATCGCGCGCATCCTCGGATGTCGCACGGTTGGCATCGCGGGCGGGCCCGAGAAGGCCGCGCTGTGCCGTGACTTCTACGGATTCGACGCGGCGATCGACTATCGCGCCAGCAGCGACCTCTCGGCCGACATCGCGCTCGCGGCCCCCGAGGGAATCGATGTGTTCTTCGACAACGTCGGCGGCCGGACCCTCGACGCCGTCGTGCCCCTGATGAACGAGTACGGGCGCATCGCCATCTGCGGGACGATCTCCCTCGACAGCAAGCGGCCGGGAACGGGCCCTCGCTGGGAGCGGCAGATTCTTGACCGCCAGCTCAGCGTTCAGGGCTTCTTGCAGAGTCACTTCCAGGGCGATGTCGACGCCCTGCTCGCCCGGCTTCACAATTGGAGTGACGACGGGCTGCTGGTCCTCCGCGAGGACGTCACCATCGGCGTCGCCAGCGCTCCCGCAGCCATCGAGCGGCTGCTCAACGGCAACAATCTCGGCAAGGCGCTCATCAGGATCGACCGCACCACCGTATGAACCACCACTCACCCAGGAGGAACCATGCCCAGTCGTGACGCAGTCATCGTCGGTGCCGTTCGATCGCCAGTCGGAGTCGGCAAGCCCGAGAAGGGCGCCCTCAGCGGCATCCACCCCATCGACCTGTCTGCCCTCGTGCTCCAGGGGCTCGTCACCCGCACCGGCATCGATCCCGCCATGGTCGACGACGTGCTGTGGGGATGCGTGTCCCAGGTCGGCGAGCAGGCCTTCAACGTCGGGCGCAATGCCGCCCTTGCCGCCGGGTTCCCCGAGGAGGTCACCGGCGTGTCCATCGACCGGCAGTGCGGCTCCAGCCAGCAGGCGGCGCACTTCGCCGCCGCCGGAGTCATCGCGGGCCACTACGACGTGGCCATCGCCGGCGGTGTCGAGTCGATGTCACGCGTGCCGATGTTCTCGAACCTGGTGGGGGGCGACGGGCCCTTCGGTCCGATGATGCTCGACCGCTACGACGGCAAGCTCGTCAACCAGGGCATCAGCGCCGAGATGATCGCCGCGCAGTGGAACCTCAGCCGCGAGCAGCTCGACACCATCGCGGTCGAGTCGCAGCAGCGCGCCGCCGCGGCCACCGAGGCCGGGCTGTTCGCCGACGAGATCATCCCCATCATGACGACGGCCGGGCTGGTCAGCACCGACCAGGGCATCCGCGGTGGCACCACCCTCGAGACCCTCGCCGGCCTCAAGACCCCCTTCCAGGAGGGTGGCGTGGTCACCGCGGGCAACGCCTCGCAGATCTCCGACGGCGCCGCGGCGCTGCTCATCATGACGTCCGAGAAGGCGGCCTCACTCGGCCTCCCGCCCATCGCGCGCTTCCACACCGTGGCGCTCGCCGGCGTCGACCCCGTGATCATGCTGACCGGGCCCATTCCGGCCACCCACAAGGCCATCGCACGCAGTGGCCTCTCGCTGTCAGACATCGGGACCTTCGAGATCAACGAGGCCTTCGCCTCGGTGGTCGGCGCCTGGTACGCCGAGACGGGTGCCGATCGCGCGCTCACCAACCCCAACGGTGGGGCGATCGCGCTGGGCCATCCCCTCGGTGGCTCCGGTGCGCGCCTGATGACCACCATGGTGCATCACATGAAGCGCAACGGAATCCGCTACGGCCTTCAGTCGATGTGCGAGGGCGGCGGCATGGCCAACGCCACGATCCTCGAACTGCTCTGAGGACCGGCCATGGCGATTGAGAGCCGCCCGCTGCTGGTGTTGGACGCCATCCTTGCGAAGCCGCACATGGTGGCAGACACCCCGTACGGCCAGCGCAAGATCGTGCCGGTTCTCGGTGGAACCTTCACCGGGGACCGGCTCAACGGCCGGATCCTTCCCGAGGGTGGGCACGACTGGGCACTGACCCGGGCCGACGGGGTGCTCGTGCTCGACGTGCGACTCACCCTCGAGACCGATGACGGTGCCCACATCCTGATGACCTACCGCGGGGTGCGCACCGGCCCGCCTGAGGTGATGGCACGCATGGCGGCGGGCGAGCACATCGATCCGGCCGAGTACTACTTCCGCATCGTGCCGTTCTTCGAGACCGGGGCGCCGCAGTACGCCTGGCTGAACTCCATCGTGTGCGTCGGCTTCGGCGATCGCCTCAAGGATGGCCCCCGCTACACCGTGCACGAGATCCTGTAGGTCGCGGGCTACAGGGGGTTGGCGACCACGATGCGGTTGCGACCCTCGCGCTTGGCACGCTGCATGGCGAGGTCCGCGTGGTGCACGGCCTCTCGCGCCACGCTCGACACGTCGCCCACCGCGTCGGGCGCTACCTCGACGATGCCCACGCTGAAGGTGGGGCTCAGGCCCACATCGATGGCGTCCCACTCCTCGGAGGCCACCGCGGCCTGCAGCAGCTGCAGTCGCTGCACCGCGGTGGCCTGGTCGATGGCCTTCACGGCGATGCCAAACTCCTCGCCGCCGATGCGGCTCACCAGGCTGTCAGGTGACGAGTTGTTGCGCAGGCGGTACGCGATGCGCCGGATCACCTCGTCGCCCACGAGGTGTCCCAGGCGGTTGTTGACCTCGGAGAAGGAGTCGAGGTCGAGCACCGCGACACACACGAGCGCCGACTCCTCGCGGGCCTGGGCGAGGAGCACCGGCAGTTGCGCCTCCCAGCGCCTGAGGTTCGGCAGCCCAGAGCCCGGGTCGACGCTGCTCGCCTCGCGGAGATCGGCGGTCAGCAGGTCGCGATCGCGCACGGCATCGGCGAGGTGTGCTGTGCGATCGGCCACGATCGTCTCGAGCTGAGCATTCTCGGCGGCCACCGCAGTGGTGAGCTCGTGCACCAGTTGACGCTGTCGCTCGCGGTCGGCGGCGGCATCGTCGGCCAGACGCAGCAGGATCGAGAGGTCGATGAGGGTGGCGGCGGCGATGAAGGCCGACTCCAGCAGCACCACACCCCACGTGAGACCGCCCCCCGCCTCGGGGCTGCTCTGCGCCTGGTTGGTGACCGCCCAGATGATGGCCAGGGTGATCGCGGCGGCGCCCACGGCCCACCACACGATCCGACTGGGACCGCTGGCGACGGCGACCAGCACCAGCACGCCCACGAAGAAGGCGCTTCCGGCGACATCGCCAGTGCTCACCGGGCCTGACAGCAGCAAGGCGGCGATCACGAGGAACAGCAGCGCGAGGGTGACCCACTCCGGAAGGCGCGAGCTCACCAGTCTCAGCACGACAAGGGCCACGCCTCCTGCCAGCGCGGCGAGTGCCAGCGAGCGGGATGCGGAGTCGAGCATCAGGCCAAGCCCAGCGAGCACCGCCCCCGCGGCGGCGAGCACGAGGAGGGTGTTGCGCAGGCGCGCCCGACGCGTCTGGTCGAGGGCCCGCAGGCCATCAGGGGTTGTCTCGCGAACGCTGGTCATGGCCGGCCACCCCTCACGACGTCGCCCCCTCGTCGCCTGAGACGCGCACCTGGTCGCGCCCCGCCGCCTTCGCGGCCCTCAGCACCTCGTCGGCCCGCTCGAGGACGTCGCGCCAGAGCTGGCCGCTGTCGGGCTTGCGCTCCGCCACTCCGGCACTCACCGTGAGGTGCTCGTCAGGCACGGCGGCCCACACGAACTTGCGGCACGCGACACGGATTCGTTCCGCCACCTGAGCGGCCTCGTCGGCCTTGGTGTGCGGGAGCACCACCACGAACTCTTCGCCCTGGCCGAGCCGATACGGAATGTCGCCCGGCCGGATGAGGCGCCGCACCAGAGCGGCGAACTCCTCGAGCACCCGGTCACCGTCCTGGTGCGAATAGTTCTTGTTGATCTGGCCGAAGTGGTCGAGGTCGAGGGCGATGACAGACACCGGGAGACCCGTGGCCCTTGACTCGTCGACCACCATGCCCCACTGCTCCTTGTGGTGCCGGGCGTTGAAGAGCCGGGTTCGGGGGTCGCGCACCGCGAGGTCGGAGAGGGTGACGATCAGCTCCTCCTGCTCGCTCAGCACCGACGCGAGCGCGGCCTCGCGCTCAGCCACTCGCCGCTCGAGCTCCCTACGGGTGTCCTCGAGCTCTCGCAGCAGCTCCTCCGCCTCCGATGCCAACGAGCCGGTCGCGTTCAACGCTCGCTGGTGCTCCCACACCCCGTACGCGGCGATGATCACGGTGGTGAGCGACACCAGGGCTCCACCCACCAGCAGGTCGAGGTAGGTCGGGGAGGTGAAGGTCGACGGGCCGGCGATGAGGGCCAGTACGACCAGCACCACCGCTGAGACGCCCGCGAGGATCCAGGGGGTTCGAGGGCCCCTCGGTAGGACGATCAGTCCGATCGCGCACAGCGGCCCGAGCCAGAACGGCGTGGTCGAGAGGTCTGCGTCGATGATCGGGCCGAGGGCCAGGCTCACGGCGAGTCCGATCAGCAGCACCACCGCGCCCGCCTCGACACGGCCCTGTCGCACCAACGCCACCGCCGCCAGCGCGACGAGGAGGGCCACCGCGAGGATGGCCAGCCACGAGGTGGAGGACCCGGCCGGAACGAGTTGAACCCCGAGCGCCAGCGCGGCCGCCACGGCCATCACCGCGACCACCGACACCACCTGGCCACGCCGGTGCGCCGAGGCCACGCGAGCCTCGGTCGCTGCGGCGCTCATGATTGCCCTCCCGCGCCAGCGGAGGGCCGGCGACTCTGGGTGACATTGTGCCACCCTGCGTGAGTGCGACCGAGGCCTAGGCTCGACCCGAGCGGAGGCCGCGCACCAGCAGCACCAGACCCACGAGAGCGAGAGCCGCTCCCGCCCACGACCAGAAGATCACGCCGGTCATCGGGCTGCCGGCCAGCGAACCGATTCCCTGCACGAACCAGACACCGCCGACGAGCAGCATCAGGGCTCCCACGATCACGAGCCCGGGCTTGCGGGCGGGTGGTCTCGGAGGGGCGCTGTCAGGGCTGTCGGGAGAGGTCATGCCGCCAGCCCACCATCACAGCGGGGGCTGGTCAAGGCGATCGGCGGGCGACCTCAGATGATCGCTTCGCACGGGGCGTACCCCGGCCCAATTTCGGCCTTTGCTACCAAGTGCTGCTCTGCCTAATCGCATTCCAGACACAGACACTCGTGCCACCAGAAACCGTCTCGAGCTCGGCCTCGGAGAGCTCGAGCCCCGAGAGGACCGCGCCGATCTCCTCGAGGGTGATGTCGAAGCCGTGCTCGAAGGCGACCCTCTGCACGTCGAGTGCAGTGCCGGCCTCGGCAATCGTCGCCGCGAAGACGGGGTCACTGCTCATTCGCTCGACGAGGGAATTGATCTGCTCCTGCGACATGGCGCCTCCGTTGCGGTCAGTGATCCGTGATGATTGGGGAGATCTTTGCACACCAGTGCCCCGGTGACTCGATGGCGTGCGAACGGCTCAGGGCCCCACCCTCAGGGTCACGGTCACCATGTCTCCCACGTCGACCCGCTCGGCGTTGCGCACCGCATCCTTGACGGGTAGCAGGTAGCCGCCGTCCTTGGGAAACAGCGAGGTGGTCCATCGGGTTTCCCCGAGGCTGGCCGCCACCGGGATCATGCCCCAGCCGTAGCTGACGAGCGGGGCCACGGCCGCGAGCGCGGCGCACGCGTCGGGGGGCACGGTCACGAAGTGGTAGGGCGACGGACCTCGCCAACACCAGATCTCGCCGCTGAACGTCAGGTCCACCGTGGCATGCTATGCACGCCCCGCCCGCCGGAACCAGCCGAATCCCTACGTGAGTTCGGACTAGGGCTGCCCCTAGTCCGAACTCACGTAGGGATTCGTGGCCGCGACGCACTTCTGCCGTCGGCGCCTTGAGCGCAGGTGCGCCACCACACGACAGAAGGGCCGGTCGATGACCGGCCCTTCTTGGCCTGGCT
>CALQEM020000186.1:0-6678 GCA_943329595.2 Bifidobacterium breve | reverse complement strand
GTCGCCCATGAAGATGCGAGCCGGGAAGAGATTGTGCGGGAGGAACCCGAGGCACATTCCTGCAAGGCACGCCGACACCAGCGTGGAGAGCGTGGCTCGCTCAAACCCGTACTCGACCGAAAGTAGGTACGAGTAGGCGAAGAAGGCGATCGCGGCGATGCCGACGATTCCGGCCGCCAGCCCGTCGAGCCCATCGACAAAGTTCACGGCGTTGACCGTGACCACCACGACCAGCACCGTGAGGAGCACCGAGGTGACCGGGTCAAGCACCATGGTGCCGCCGATGGGCAGCCAGATGATCTGGATTCCCTGAAGTGCCATCACGCCCGCGGCCAGGGCCTGGCCCACGAACTTCGTGGGCGCGTCCAGCCCCCACTTGTCGTCGATCATGCCGAGGATGACGATGAGGGTGCAGCCGCTCAAGAGGGCGATGGGTTGTCGCGAGCCGTCAAACACCGAGCGCATCAGCGGCAGCTGACTGGCCAGGAGGAACCCGGCGAGTAGTCCGCCAAACATCGCTAGGCCCCCCAGACGAGGGGTGGGTGTGTCGTGAACGTCGCGGTCGCGCACCTCGGCCATGACCCCCCAGCGCAGCGCGAGCCTGCGCACCCACGGCACGGCGATATAGGTGACGGCCGCCGCGGCCACGAGGCACAGCAGGTACTCGCGCACGGGGGAAGATCAGTCGCGGGGGTAGGCGGGGTGAGCGTCGACGAGGGCTCCGACCTCTGACGCGATCGCGGTGGCGTCCGAGCCGTCGGAGTCGCGCACCGCCCGGGCGATCAGCGAAGCGATGGTGAGCATCTCAGGCTCAGTCATTCCCTGGGTCGTCACCGCGGGGGTGCCGACCCGGATTCCCGATGCCACACCGGCCGGCTGAGGGTCGAACGGAATGGTGTTCTTATTCAGCACGATGCCCGCCGCGCCACAGCGCGCCTCAGCCTCGGCGCCCGTGACCCCCACACCCTGGAGATCGAGCAGCGCAAGGTGAGTGTCGGTGCCGCCGGAGATCGGGCGCATTCCCTCGGCCGCGAGTGCCGCGGTGAGGGTCTTCGCGTTCGCGATTACCTGCTGCGCGTACGCGCGATACTCCGGAGTCGCTGCCTCGCGCAGGGCCACGGCCTTGGCAGCCACCGCATGCATCAGCGGGCCGCCCTGCATCATGGGGAAGACCGCCTTGTCGATGGCGGCAGCGTGCTGCGCCTTGCATACGATCATGCCGCCACGCGGGCCACGCAGGACCTTGTGGGTGGTGAAGCTCACCACGTCGGCGTGGGGAACAGGGTTGGGAATCGCGCGTCCTGCGACCAGCCCAATGAAGTGCGCGGCGTCGACCCAGAGAATCGCGCCCACCTCGTCGGCAATCTCGCGGAAGGCCGCGAAGTCGATGAGGCGCGGGATGGCGGAGCCGCCACACACGATCATCTTCGGTCGATGCTCGCGCGCGAGGTCGCGCACCTGGTCGTAATCAATGTTTTCAGTGTCCTTGGCCACTCCGTAGTGAACGGGGTTGAACCAGCTACCGGTGTACGAGACCTTCGCCCCGTGGGTGAGGTGACCCCCGTGGGGCAGGCTCATCGCGAGCAGGGTGTCGCCGGGCTTGAGGAAGGCGCCGTACACCGCAAGGTTGGCACTGGCACCTGAGTGCGGCTGCAGGTTGGCGTGGTCGGCGTCGAACAACGCCTTCGCACGCTCAATACCGAGGGTCTCGGCGATGTCGACCTCCTCGCAGCCGCCGTAGTAGCGCCGCCCGGGGTATCCCTCGGCGTACTTATTCGACAGCGTGGATCCCAGCGCTGCCAGCACGGCCGGTGACGTGAAGTTTTCGCTGGCAATGAGCTGAAGCCCTCGGCGCAGCCTTGCCAGCTCGCCCAGCACGACCCCCGCGATCTCGGGATCCTCCCGCTGGAGGGCCTCGAAATCGGGGCCCCAGAAGGTGTGGTCAGATGCACTCATCACGCGTCTCCAATTCAATGGTCTGCGGGGACACTCCTGCGCTTGCCCAGCCTAGAGGTGCCCCCGCCGTCACGACCGTCAGGCTTCGTCGGGGCCGAGCAGGTCGGGCGCCACCTCACGCAGCAGTTCGATCGGGAAGGCCCCTTCACGGACGACGCGCGGAAGTGGGCCCGTGAGGTCAATCACCGTTGACGTGGGGCCGGGATCGAGCGGCCCCGCGTCGAGGTAAACGATCACGTCGCTCCCGAAGAGGTCCTCGGTCTCGGCAATCGTGCGCGGGGACGACGAGCCCGACCTGGTGGCGGCAGTAACGGCGAGCGGCCCTGTGACCCGCAGCAACTCAAGGGCCAGGGGATGAATCGGCATGCGCACCGACACCGTGCCCCGTGAGTCTCCGAGGTCCCAGCGCAGCGACGGGTGCGACTGCGCGACCAGCATGAGAGGCCCCGGCCAAAACGCCTCGGCGAGGGCTCGCCCCGACGGGCCCAGGGTGAGGACGAGTCCGTCGACGGTGCTTGTCCTTCCGATCAGCACGGGCATCGGCAGTTCACGCGAACGGCCCTGAACTCTGCGCATGCTTGCGACGCCCTCAACACTGAATGCGTCGGTTGCCAGGCCGTAGACCGTCTCGGTGGGAAGCACTACCAGTTGCCCGCGACGACAGGCCGACTCTGCAGCCGTCAGCCCCAGTTCCCGCTCGCCGACATCGGCACATCGATAGGTGCGCGCCACGTCAGCCCCGCGGTCGGCGAGCCGCGGTGGTGAAGCGCGAGCGTCCGGTGTAGTCGTTGCGATCGAAGATCTGCACCCAGGCCGGTCGACCCGTGGGGTCGATCCAGTGGCGCAGCAGGCCGGGCATCGACTCGCCAGGACCCCCATCACCCTGACTGTCGGCGTGCTCGATGACGAACAGGCCCTCGGGCCGAAGCAGCCTCATGGCCGTGTCGACGACCTCGCGCACGATGTCGAAACCGTCGGGACCGCCGTAGAGAGCGATAGACGGGTCGTGCAGGGACACCTCAGGGTCGCGGGGAACCCCGTCGTCGGGGATATAGGGGGGATTGCTCACCACGACGTCGACCTTGCCCACGAGGTCGGCCAGAATGCCACCCTCGCGCCACGCCTCGAACACCTCTCCGTCACGCAGAACGATGGTCGAGTCGCGCTCGGCGGCGGGCCGGATGAAGCCCGGCAGGTTGAGCCGAGCCCACCCCTGGGCAGTGGGATCAAGCTCAAGGGCAACGACGTCGACACGATCGCACTCAGTGGCAATGCTGAAGGCCATGGCTCCGGAGCCCGAGCAGAGGTCGACCGCGATGCGACGGTGGTCACCCTCCTGACGTCGCAGCCAGTTGATGGCCGAGTCGACCACGACCTCGGTCTCCGGGCGCGGCACCATAACCCCCGGGCCTACCTGAAGCTCAAGCTCGCGAAAGGGCGCCCACCCGGTCAGGTGCTGCAGCGGGATACGCGCCATGCGGCGAGTCAGCAGGCTCTCGAAGCGCACCGACTGCGAGGTGGTCATGCGCTGACCCAGAAGCAGTCTCCCGCGTGGAAGGTCCATCACGTGTGCCGCCAGCAGTTCGGCATCAACCCGTGGGCTGGGCACACCGGCGGCGGCCAGACGGCGCTCACCGTCGAGCACGGCCCCCCGCAGGTCGCGCCCGGTGGCGCTGAAGGTGGCGGTGCGATCGGGGTTGTTGAAGTCGTTCGAGCCACCCAGCGACCCGTTTCCTGACCCCGTCACATCGACGATTGTGTCATCTAGGCGCCCGGAGTTGTCTCAGCGAGCCTCTCGGCCACGTCGGCGTCGATGAGCGCCTGAATCAGCGGGTCGAGCTCGCCATTGAGCACGGCGTCGAGGTTGTGCGCCTTATAGCCCACGCGGTGGTCGGCAATACGGTTCTCCGGGAAGTGGTAGGTGCGAATTCGCTCGCTTCGGTCGACCGTGCGCACCTGGCTGCGCCGGGCTGCGCTGGCGTCGGCCGCGGCACGCTCCTCGGCCGCGGCGAGCAGACGGGCACGCAGGATGCGCATCGCCGAATCCTTGTTCTGCAACTGGCTCTTTTCGTTTTGACACGACACCACGATGCCTGAGGGCACGTGCGTAATGCGCACCGCAGAGTCGGTGGTGTTCACGCTCTGCCCCCCCGGCCCGCTCGACCTGAAGACGTCGATGCGGAGGTCATTGGGGTCGATGGCGACCTCGACCTCTTCGGCCTCCGGCAACACGAGCACACCCGCGGCAGAGGTGTGGATGCGTCCCTGCGACTCGGTGACGGGCACGCGCTGCACGCGGTGTACGCCTCCCTCGAACTTGAGGCGGGCGTAGGGGGCCGTACCCGGCTCAGGCACGCCCCGCGCCTTGATGGCGACCGCAACATCCTTGAATCCGCCGAGGTCGCTCTCCTCAGCCTCGAGCACCTCGGTGCTCCAGCCCTGCTGCTCGGCGTAGCGCAGATACATCCGCAGGAGGTCGCCGGCGAAGAGAGCCGACTCCTCGCCGCCCTCCCCCGCCTTGACCTCGAGAATGACGTCCTTGTCGTCGAGCGGGTCACGGGGCACCAGCAGTCTGGTGAGTCGCTCCTCGACCTCAGCCCGCTCGATCTCGAGGCGGTTAGCCTCGAGCGCGAGATCAGGATCGAGGTCGGAGAGCTCGCGCGCGGCCTCGGCATCGTCGCCGAGGGTGACCCACGTGCGGTAGGCGCCGACGATGGGCCGCAGCGCCGCGTGGCGACGGCCGAGTAGGCGGGCCCGCGCCTGGTCGGCGTGCACCGCCGGGTCTGACAGCGCGGCCTCGACCTCGTCGAGTTCGGCGAGGAGCGGGATCACAGTTTCGAACATGTCGTGCCTCCCAATCGCTCGTGCCTAGGTCATGTTCGTGGTGCGAGTCAGACACCTGCGAGCCCTGGAACAGCGAGACGGGCGCCTTCCGCCCCGAAAGGGGTGGAGGCGCCCGTCGAAGTCGCTACTTGTCGGACTCGTCGGCCTTGTCGGACCCGTCGGCCTTGTCGGCCTTATCGACACTGCCGCCAAACCGCTTCTCGAACTTGGCGATACGACCACCAGTGTCGAGGATCTTCTGCTTGCCCGTGTAGAACGGGTGGCACTGCGAGCAGACCTCGGCATGGATCACGCCGGTCTTGGCCGTGCTGCGGGTGCTGAAGGTGCTTCCGCACGTGCACGAGACGGTGGTCTCCTGGTAGGCGGGGTGGATTCCCTGCTTCATTGCGTCTCCTTGTCGTGCCGCCGGGTCGTCGGGATGACGTGAACCGGAACGGACCCTTAGTGTGCCACCCGCCGAGGGTGGCCAGCAAATGCGCCGCTGACCGGTGGTGGGCTGGAACTGGGGGTGGCGCGCTAGTCGCCGCCACCAGGCTCGCCGGCACCACCCGGAGTGGTCTTGGCAACCTGCATCAGGAACTCCCCGTTGCTCTTGGTCTCGCGTAGCTTGTTGAGCAGCAGCTCAATGGCCTGCTGGCCCTCGAGCGAATGCAGAACTCGCCGCAGCTTCCAGACCGCCTTGAGCTCCTCGGCCCCCAGCAGGATCTCCTCCTTGCGGGTGCCCGAGGCGTCGACGTCGACGGCCGGGAAGACCCGCTTGTCGGCGAGGCGCCGGTCGAGCTTGAGTTCCATGTTGCCCGTGCCCTTGAACTCCTCGAAGATCACCTCGTCCATGCGCGAGCCGGTCTCAACCAGAGCGGTCGCGAGAATGGTGAGCGACCCCCCATTCTCAATATTGCGCGCCGCGCCGAAGAATCGCTTGGGCGGGTAGAGCGCGGTGGAGTCGACTCCTCCGGAGAGGATTCGACCGCTGGCCGGCGCCGCGAGGTTGTAGGCGCGACCGAGGCGGGTCATCGAGTCGAGCAGCACGACGACATCCATACCCATCTCGACGAGGCGCTTGGCGCGCTCAATGGCGAGCTCAGCGATGATCGTGTGGTCCTCGGCCGGGCGGTCGAAGGTTGAGGCGATGACCTCCCCCTTCACCGACCTCTGCATGTCGGTGACCTCCTCGGGGCGCTCATCGACAAGTACCACCATGAGGTGGCACTCGGGGTTGTTGGTGGTGATGGCGTTGGCAATCGCCTGCAGCACCATCGTCTTGCCCGCCTTGGGCGGCGACACGATGAGGCCTCGCTGACCCTTGCCGATCGGCGACACAAGGTCGATCACACGAGTGACCAGGTTGGCCGGGTCGCTCTCGAGCCGGAGTCGGTCCTGCGGGTAGAGAGGCGTGAGCTTGCCGAACTCAGCCCGGTCGAGCATGTCGTCAGGGTCTCTGCCGTTGATGGTGTCGATGCGTACGACCGGGTTGAACTTCGGCTTGGCCTCCCCCTCGCGCGGCTGGCGCACCACGCCGGTCACTGCATCGCCCTTGCGCAGGCCGAGCCGCTTGGCCAGGCCCAGCGCGATGTACACATCGTTTGAGTTAGGCAGGTAGCCGGTGGTACGCACGAAGGCGTAGTTGTCCATCATGTCGACGATGCCCGCCACCGGGGTGAGGACGTCATCGTCGTTAACCTCGACATCGTCACGCCGGTCATTGCGCGGGCCACGGTCGTTGCGGTCGCGGAAGCGGTCGCGGCCTCGACGTCGTCGACGGCCGTCTTCACGGTCTCCACCCGGGCCACTGTCGCGGTTGGGGCCACTATCGCGGTTCTGGCCACCATCGCGGTTCTGGCCACCATCGCGGTTCTGGCCACCATCGCGGTTCTGGCC
>CALQEM020000185.1:0-6694 GCA_943329595.2 Bifidobacterium breve | reverse complement strand
GCCCGTCAGGCCAAGCGACTCCCCCCGCAGTCAATGCGGTGGCAGCCTTGCGTGCCTCGGCAGACGCCGACTGCGTGTAAGGACGTGCCGTGGAGGGAACCACCGCCTTCCAGCCCCCAGGGTTGATCCAGAGGTTGTCGATGATCTTCAACGAGGTGGCCACCGGACACACGGTGGCGAGGAAGAACTCTTTCGCACGATCCTTGGTTATCGGGGTTCGCTGCACTTGGACGGCAGGCGACATAGACGCCGATACTCCACCGTCTGACGACGAAGAATCTGCGGAGCTGCATACGCCGAGCATGCAAGCGGCTGCCACTACGGCGCCCAAGCCGCTGATCAGCGTTCAGTGTTGGTGCCCACCACCGGTGACCCCGTCGACGCCAACTGAGATTTCACTCTCTCCTGCTATTGAAGCACGTAGCGAGTTCCGGTGATCTCAAAGCGCTCGACCTCCCAAAACGACAACTCATAGTCATCGATGTTTTCTACCAGCCAGTTGAGCGTTCGCCCGTTGAAGGCCGAGGCGGGTGGTCCCGAACGAGGTGAGTAGCAGTCCGGATAGTAGTTGCCAAGCCACCATGTGGTTCCCACGAGGTTGCCCGAGGGATCGGTATAGGAGAAGCGACCGAGCGGCGCGGAAGACGTCGACTCCGTGCAGGTCCACACCCGGATGTTGCCGTAACCACGAAACGAGGCCGGAAGAGTCCAGGCGTAGAAGGCGCTGTCCGGTTCGCATCCGTAGTAGGTGCACCCCCACAGCTTCTGACTTCCTGCGACATATCCCTCCCAATACGACCCTGATGCCATGCCGTCGAACGCGGCGCGCGCAGACATCGTCTGCGAGAACGCGACGCCCACCACCTTCTTGCCCGAAACCGTGATGGCAACCGCCTTGACCACCGGAAGACCCTCGGGCCCCTTTACCGTGAAGCGCAGGGAGTAGCGGCCCGCGCTGACGTCACCACCATCACGCCCGTTCCAGGTGACCGTGTGCGCACTCGTGTTGGGAAACGTCCATGTGGTGACTACCCGAGTACCGCGCAGCACCTCGATCGTCTGTGAGCCGCGTATCGCTCCTCCGGTACTCGTGCGCGAGCCCGACGTGATGCGCACGGCATCCTTGTAGCCATCGCGCTCAGGAAAGACCGTGGGCATCGAGGTTCGAAGGCTCGCGGCCACCACCGTCGTGCGGAACACAGTGACCCGCGCTGGTATCGCATTGACAGCAGCGCCCTGCGGACCTTTGACCGTTGCCGCGATTGTGTAGGCCCCCGGCGCCGTGTTGCCATTGATCCGCCCATCCCACGACACGGCCGCCTGGCCAGCGATGACCGCAATGCGACGCACCACGACCGATCCCTTGCGTACCTCCACCGTTCCGGTGACGGGGATGGGCCTGCCCGTTGAACTAGTGACCGTGAGGGTGACCCGAGCGCGGTCACGGTAGTTGTCGACGGCGGGGAAGATCGAGGGCGACGAGACATGCACACGCGCTGCCAGCGCCTGGGTTTGCACCACCGTCACCTCGAAGTCGGTCACCTGGTGCACACCGCCGCTGACCAGGTCAACGCTGAGCAGGTAGTTGCCGAAGGCGAGGCCGATGCCGTTGAGTACGACGTCGTGGCCAACGGAGGGAGTGGGTCCGAAGTCATAGTGGTGAACCACGGTGTCACCGCTCGAGCTGATGAGGTCAGCGACACCGGTGGTGGGGATGTCGTAGCCCGATGCCATGCCGGTGAACGTCACGGTGCGAGAGTCGAGCACACCGTCGACGAAAGGGGCCACCACGAACGGGGCCCTCACGTCAGAGGTCACGGCATCGAGCACGAGGTCTCGCACTGCCACAGTGCCGACCGCACCGATTGCGGAGCTCGTGAGCGTGTAGTCGCCCACAACCACTGGTGCCGCACCATCGTCGCGACCATCCCACGTGAACGTCCACACATCCTGCACATCGGAGCAGGACCCATCGGCGTAGTCGGGGTTGCAGACATCTCCCCCATCGACAGCCACCCTCGTCTGGGCCACCGCCAGAATCGTGCGGACCGACGCGCTGGCCAACGCGAAGGTGAAGTTGCTTGGAGTCTCGGCGAAGGGCGTCCATGCGGCCATGACCCCAGACGCCACAGTGATGGTGGTGGTGTCGCCGATTGAGTCGCCCAGCGGCAGCAGGATCGGGTCGGCGGTGAGGCCCGGCGCGGGCGCGGCAACCCCCTCGACGAGACTGGCTACTGGCTTCGCGGTCGTGCTCGCCTTGGCGCTGACGCTGCGGTCGTGATTATCGACCGTGGCCCCACCCGATGGTGCAGCGACCAGCGCAACAGCACTCGCGATCACGATGCTGGACATGGCAATGCGAACAGACTTCATTCCCGTACCCCGTTTCCCCCGTGCTTAGCAGTTCCCCTGTGCTCACGTTTCGAGCCTTAATCCCGAGACTACGGGGGTGCTCCGACACGCACAGCGAATGTTGGGCGCCTGTGGACAGAGCCGGGCCCTATCCGGCGAAGTAGCCCACGATTCCGGCGGCCAGCCCCTCAGCCACCCGCTGCCTGCCCTCCTCGGAGCTCGCGATGGCCGAGTCGTCGGGGTTCTGCATATTGAGCGTCTCAACGATCACGATGGGAAGTCCGGCGGTGTTGAGGGTTCCCTGCTCGCGATCGGGTGCGATGTTGGGCACGAAATAGGTCGATCCGCCGAGCCCCTGGTCGTTGAGCCCGGTGAGAATTCGCTGGGCCAGCCGCACCGAGCGCGCCGCCTTGTCGGCCGAGGTGTACCCCGCCAGGGGCGCCGGCGTGTAGACGAACGCGCCGTGCCCAGACACGGGCCCGCCATCGGCGTGAATTGACACCGCAATATCGGCCCCCACCTGCTCGCCCAGCAGCCCGCGACCCTGAATACACGGACCATACGACTCTTCGTCATTGCGGTCGCGAGTCAGCACCACGGTGGCACCCTCGCCCGTGAGCAATTCGGTCAGTCTCTCCGCGACGTCGTAGGTGTACGACGCCTCGGCATAGCCGTCGCGGGTCTCGGTTCCGGTGGTGTTGCAGATCTTGTCGAGGCCCACCCAGTAGCGCTTATTGATATCGCTCGAGTGCGTCGAGTTGCCGAGGTTGTGACCGGGGTCAACCAGGATGATGCGTCCCGAGAGAGCCCCGTCGCCGGTGGCATCGACAATGCGCGGCTTTGGCCAGTTCGAGGGCCACTTTTGGGCGTCGCCGCGCCCGCCATTCTTCGTCCAGTCGGGGTACCACACCGGGTCGAACGCACCGTCGTTCGACGACGACTTCGTGGGGGCAGGAGTGGGGCTGGGTGTGGGCGTCGGCGTTGGGGTCGGTGTGGGCGTCGGAGTGGACGTTTCTGACGGCTCGGGCGCGGGAGAACTGCTGCGTGTCGCGGCGTCACTGGGCTTGTTCGTTGCCGCCGAGGCCTGCTTCGACTTGCTGGCAGTCGGCTTGGGCGCGGGGCTCGAATCGGCGGTACGCGAGGACACGAGCCCGCACCCGGCGGTGGTCACGACAAGTAGTGCGACGAGGAAGGTTTTCACTCATCCAGTGTCACACGCCGCCCGACGCTAGGCCTGCAGCCGCTCGGTATCCTTCCGCAGTGAACACTTCACCAGATCCGGGCACCACCACCATCGCCGCCCACCTCGTGCGCCGCTTCCACGAGCTCAACGTCGAGGAGGGCTTCGGAATCGTGGGCGACTACGCCCTGCGCCTCTTCCACGACCTGCACCAGGAGGGTTTCCCGCTGCTCATTATGGGCGATGAGCAGGGGGCGGCCTTCGCCGCCGACGCCTATGCCCGACTGCGCGGCCTCGGCGTGGTGGCAGTGACCTACGGCGTGGGAGGCCTCAAGGTGGTCAACGCCGTGGCAGGCGCGTGGGCCGAGCAGGTGCCGCTGCTGGTCATCAGCGGCTCGCCCGGCAAGGCCGAACGGGCTGGCGATGCGCTGATCCACCACAAGGTCAAGGAGTTCGACACCCAGCACCGAGTTTTCCGCGACCTCACCCAGGCCGACGCGGTGCTCGACAACCCGCTCACTTCCGCAGTTGAGATCGACCGCGTACTCGTGGCCATGCTCGCCCATCAGCGCCCGGGCTACCTCGAAATTCCTCGCGACATGGTCGACGTGCCCATCCGCGACGTCATGGGCGATCTTCAGCGCACGCTGCCCCCCGTGAACGAGGCACGTCTGGCCGCGGCCGTGAGCGACGTGATGAGCCGACTGCGACTGTCTGAATCAGCCGTTGCCATGGCCGGTGTCATGGCGTGGCGCCGCGACCTCTCCGACTCGCTCAACGCCTTCGTGACAGCGGCCGGAATTCCCGTGGCCACCAGTTCGCTGTCGAAGGGCTTCTTCGACGAGCGACACCCCCTCTCACTCGGCGTGTACATGGGTGCGGTGAGCCCCCTAGCCGTGGTCGAGCGCGTCGAGAGCGCCGATGTCATCCTGAGCCTCGGCGTGATGAACAGTGACCTCACCCTGGGGGGCTTTACCGCGGTGCTCGACCCTGCGCGCCTCATCGAGTGCACCGACACCGAGGTGCACGTCGGGCTTCACACCTACCGTCAGGTTCCCCTGCACGCTTTTTTGCCCGCCCTCGCTGCAGCGGCGAGCCAGGGCCGGCTAGGGCTCGACCACACCATTCCGTCATATGCCCACGGCTACGTGGCCACGCCGGGCAAGGCACTGTCGGTCGAGAGTGTCATGCAGTGTGTGGGGGCCGCCATCGACGAGCGACACGGGCTTCTCATCGAGATTGGCGAGTGCGTTTTCGCATCGGTCGACATGCCGGCCCCCGCGTGGTCGTTGTCGAGCGCCTATTACGCCACCATGGGCTACGCCATTCCGGCGGCCGTGGGGGCTGGCCGCGCCGATCGCAGCCGCAGACCCGTAGTTATCGTCGGCGACGGTGGCTTCCTGATGTCTGGGCTTGAGGTGATGTTCGCGCCCTACCACGACGTGTCGCCCATCATCGTGGTGCTCGACAACGACGGCTACGGCACGCAGCGGCCCATGCTCGACGGCCCGTTCAACGACCTACCGCCGATGAGGCATGAAGACCTGCCGAGAGTGTTCGGCACCGGACGCGGCGTCGTGTGCGACACCGAGAACGAGCTCGCTGTGGCCATGGCCGAGGCAGTGCGCGACGAGGAACTCGTCATCGTGCACGTGCGCGTGCCGCGCGGCGTGCCTAGCCACGCCCTTACGAGGCTCACCGACGCGCTCAAGAAGCGGGTGTAGCGCGGCTCAGGCGACAAGCCGTCCTGAACTGTCGATGCGAGCACGGCGCGAGCCAAGCTGCGTGACGACCGGGGCGGTCTCAAAGGCAACGACGTCGATAATCCATTCGTTGCCCTCAGCGAAGATATCGACGTCGACCTCGACACCAGACTCGTCGAGGTCTCTCAGCGCCCACGCCGTGGCAACGCGTAGCGCCTGAGCGTAGGGGAGGCCTGACCGGAGCTCGTAGGCCTCGTTTCCCCAGCGGCCGAACCAGGTTCCGGTCATCGCGATAGGGGTGTTGGTGGGCGTCTCGTGGACGGGGTTGTGCTCAGTAGCAGTTGTCATGACAACTTCCTATCGGGTCGATGTGAACCCAGTTCATCATCGACATGGCGCCTGAATTACCACCGTCCTCACAGAACGTGGCACGTGTCACGTCGCTTCCATGCACCGCACCAAACCTCAGGATTTGGCTGAATGTGATGCGGAACACACGGAACGGGATTAGGGTGGCGCCACGGTTCAACGGGCGGACCTGTACGTCACTCACCTTCCTATCTCAGGAGATCACCGATGATGCATATCAGCGCAACGGTCGATGGGGTCCACCGCATGGGCGAGGTTGAGCCGCGGCTCCTTCTCGTTCACTGGCTACGTGAGAACCTCGGCCAAACAGGCACCCCCGTGGGGTGCGACACCTCCAACTGCGGTGCCTGCACGGTGCTCGTCAACGGACGCAGCGTGAAGTCGTGCAGCGTCCTCGCCGTGCAAATCGACGGCAAGGCGATCACCACCATTCAGGGCGTCGCCGAGGGCGAGACCTGGCACCCGGTGCAGTCTGCGTTCAAGGAGTGCCACGGCCTCCAGTGCGGCTACTGCACCCCCGGCATGGTCATGGCCGCGATCGACCTGCTGAGCGAGAACCCCAACCCCACCGAGACTGAGATTCGTGAAGGCCTCGAGGGCAACCTCTGCCGGTGCACCGGCTACCACAACATCGTGAAGGCCGTCGCCATGGCCGCCGCCGAGATGGGAGCAACCTCATGACCGCCACTATCGAGACCACCGGAGCCGTCGGACGCCCAATCCGCCGCAAGGAGGACGAGCGCCTGCTGCACGGCCGCACCAACTGGACCGACAACATCCAGCTGCCCGGCACCCTGCACATGGCCACGCTGCGCAGCCCCATGGCGCACGCCAAGATCGCCAAGATCGACATCACCGCGGCGTTGGCCTCCGAGGGAGTTGTGCACGTTTACACGGGCGCCGACTTCCCCGACCTGCCAGGCACCACCTGCGTGTGGCCAGTCACCGACGACATCGTGATGAGCCACATGCCCGCGATTTGCTCCGACGAGGTGCGCTACGTGGGTGACGTCGTGGCCATCGTGCTTGCCACCGACCAGACCCTCGCGGTCGACGCACTGCAACTCATCGACATCGACTACATCCCCCT
>CALQEM020000184.1:0-6737 GCA_943329595.2 Bifidobacterium breve | reverse complement strand
ATCGGGGCAGTGGTGCAACTCGCGTACGGTGTGCGTTTCACCAGCGTGCTGTGGATGGGTGGCCGTGATGAGGCCACGGTCAGCCCCGCGCTCTACCTGCCCACGGTCGCGGGCAACTTCGTGAGTGCCTTCGGAGCGGGCTACTTCGGCTACCCCGAGCTCGGAGTGCTCTTCCTCGGTGCGGGCGTGCTCTCATGGCTCGCGCTCGAGTCGATGATCACTCACCGGCTGTCGGCCATGGCGTCACTTCCGCTGCCCATGCGACCGGCGATGGGCATCATGCTCGCCCCGCCTGTGGTGGGGTGCATCGGCTACCTGTTCGTCACAGGAGGCCTCGAGGGTCCGCCGCCAGACCTCGTGGCCCTCGGGCTGCTTGGGTACGGGGTCATTCTGGCGCTGATTCTGGTGCGGCTACTGCCGTGGGTGATGAAGCAGCCGTTCACCGTTTCGTACTGGGCTTTCAGTTTCGGCGTCACCGCCCTCGCCTTCGACGCGATTGTGTTTGTGGTGCGCGGCATGGGCGGCTGGATGAATTCCCTGGCCATCGTCCTGTTCGCTATCGCCAACCTCGCTCTGCTCGCGATTATCATCGGCACGATTAGACTGCTGGTGGGTGGTCGCATCATGCCCCCGGCGCTTGTGCCCGCCGCGGCGCCCCCCAGCTCCTGAGCGGGTCACCAGATCGACCGTGCAGCGCACGTCCGTTACGCCAGATTGAGGAGACACCATGGCCATGCTCGCTTTTGGAACCCCTACCGAGAGGCGGGGACTCGTCGCGGTCATGCACATGGTCGCCACCGCCAACGGCACCAGGGCCTTCGACGGCGACCGTGCTGAGTTGGTCCGCATGTTCGCCGGACTTCAGTCGTGCGCGGGCTGCCACGGTGACGAGGACGCGGCTGACTTCTCCGACCTGGTGTGCGACACCAAGACGTGGTCAGACCCAGATGAGGGAATTGCTGAGATTCGCGCCTGCCTGCCCAACAAGGAGCAGGCCCTTGAGGCAGTGCACGCCGGTCTGCTGGTGGCGCTGTACTCGCT
Organism: Bifidobacterium breve; assembly: GCA_943329595.2. Classification (GTDB taxonomy): domain Bacteria; phylum Actinomycetota; class Actinomycetes; order S36-B12; family CAIYMF01; genus CAIYMF01. The sequence goes on along the minus strand of CALQEM020000184.1, from coordinate 5,696 downwards.
CGAGCAGGACTCCGAGGGGCTCGATGCGGCCCGCTGGATCAGCAAGCAGCTCGGCGCTAGCGACTCGATGGTGCGAGCGGTAACGCTCACCGCCGGACAGCACGCCAAGGCTGCGCAGGCGGATGTGTTCCGGCGATTCATGTCGCAGCGCATCAACATCGACATCAACGAGGTGCGCAAGTTCGCCGCGCGCAAGGACCTCGGCAGCCTCAGCGATACCACTCTGACCGAGAACTATCACCGCACGCTTGACGCAGCCCCAGACGGCTCGCTCGGATACGAGATGCGCCGCTTCTACAGCGACGCCCCATTCGACGTACCAGGCACCCCCGGCACGCCGCTGCCCGTGCAGTTCCTCGGCTCGCATGACGTGCACCACGTGCTCGCCGGCTACGACACCATGGCGCACGGCGAGGTGTACACCGCCGTCTTCAACGCGGGCAACTCATCGGCGGGCATCGGCTGGCTGTCGGTGGTGCTGCTGCAGTGGCACCAGGGCATCAAGATCGGTGTCTTCAACCCGGCGCACGCGCACCTCGACCCGGGCATTGTCGCTGATGCGGCGCAGCGCGGCGCCGAGACGCGCGTCGACGTCTACCGGGCCGACTGGGACTGGGTGTCGCTGCTGAATCGCCCCCTCGACGAGGTGAGGGCCTCGCTGGGGATTCCCGCGGGCGGAACCGTCAAGCCCGGAGCTACCTGGAATCCCTTGCCAGAATGATGCGATTGCGGTCCATACTGAGCAGGTGAGTCAGGTGAGAGTGCTCGTGGTTGAGGACGAGCCTCTCTACCGCGACCTCCTCGTGAACGCCATGATCGGCCGTATTCCTGACGTCTCGATCGTCGGCGACTTCGCCAACGGCGAGGAAGCCCTGGCGGCGGTAGGCCCCGACGATGTCGACGTGCTATTGACCGATATCGACCTCGGGCCAGGTATGACGGGCACCGCGCTCGGGGTTGAGATGCGGCGTCGCACGAGCACGCGCGGTGTGGTGCTGCTGTCGAACTTGGCGCTGCCGAGTGTGCTCACCACCCTGCCGGCCGACGTGCAGGGGGGCTGGTCGTACCTGCTGAAAACCAGCGTCTCCGACGTTCATCAACTCGGACTGGCCATCTCAGCCGCCTCGGCCGGCGAGGTGGTGGTCGACGAGGAACTGGTCGATGACCTCGTGGTGACCCTCACCGGACCGCTCGGCCGCCTCACCCCGCGCCAACTCGACGTGCTGGCGCGGATGGCTCGGGGGTGGTCAAACCGCCGCATCGGTGAGGAGCTCGCACTGTCTGTTCGCTCGGTGGAATCGATTGTCAGTGACCTCCTGACCGCGCTCGACATCACGGGCGTCGAGGCGGGGTTAAATCCCCGCGTGACGGCCGTGCTGCTCTACGTGCGCAACTCGACGTCTCGCAGCGCCGGCACGCTGGGTTGAGTTCGTGACCGCCCGGGCATGGCTGGCACGCTGGGTGAGTCTGGCGTGGCCGGCGCTGACGCTGACGGCGCTCTCGTTCGTGGGCGGGGTCCTCACGGTGAGCCAACTCGCGCCGGCTCAGCGGCTGATTCCCGGGTTCGCGCTGATGGCCTATGTGGTCATCGCCATCACGGGGGTGCTCGCGGGCGTGAGCCTGCGGTGGCCCTCGGGTTTGGTGCGTGGGGTGATTCTTTCGCTGGCGCTGATACTCGGAACGACGTGCATGCTGACGCAGGTCCTGCCCGACGGGCTGTCCGCGTGGGGGCCGTGGCGAATCCTGTCCTTCGGAATCGGGCTCGCCCTGATCGCCGTGATCCTCGACGCGATCCTCGGCGCGGCCTTGCGCAACTGGCGGCAGGCCAGCGCCGTTCGGGCGGATCTCGAGCAGTCGCTGGCCCAGGAGTCGCACCTGAACCTGCTGCTGCTGGAGGCTGAGCGCGATCGATTCGCCAACTACGCCCAGGTACTGCAGGTCGAGGTGAGCGATGGTCTCGACCGCGTGGCTGCCCAAGCACCCAGCCTCAGCGACCTGCAATTGGCCGATGAAATCAACGGGTTCGTGGCCCGAGTGATGCGCCCGCTTGCCCACCTCCTGCACCCGGTGACCGTTCGCGCGGGCCTGATTCCCGCGCTGCGGGCGCTAGGCCCGCGCTTCGACGTTCGCGTCGACGACGAGGTGGAAGCCGATGATGTGCAAGGTGTGCTTCTGGACGAGCACGTTCGGCATCAGGTGTACCGATGGCTGCGGCACGTGCGGCCCCTCGACTCGGTCACCATCGTGACCTTCGCGCGCGCCGGCGACGACCTCGTGGTGATCGCGAGCGGCATGGGATCGTCGCGGCCGCTCGATGCGATTCAGAGAGTGGCCGGTCTTCGCGTCGTTGGCGCGTCAACCCTCAAAGCGCCGCTGGCTGGATCTGTCATCGCAGACGTTGTCTGGTCGGTTGAGGGGGTGATTCCGGCCGTGCGCCGCCCTCTGCGAATGCCGAGCCTGAGCACCCCTCCAGTGCTCAGCATGCCTCTCCTGCTCCTCGTGGGCCTAGCATCCTTGGCGGTTCAGACCTATCTCACGCCCGGGCGGCTCACCACTCCTGACGTCGTGGCCAACGTCATCAGCTTCGCCGCGGCTATCGTCGTGGCGCTCGTGCTGCGAGCCGCTCCGCTGCCCACGTCGGAACGCAGGGCCACGCTGTGGGTGGCGTCCTGTTGGCTCACGATTGGTGTCGCGTCGGGACTCAGCGCGGCGCTGGCGATCATGGTGCTGTGGCCCGAGCCGGTGACGACGGGAACCGTTGTCGCGATCCTCGTGCGCGGCACGTTGCGGTACTCGCTGGCCGGAATTGGGTTGCAGATCGCGCGCGGATACGCGGCGCAGGCCGAGGCTGACGGTGAGCGCCTGCGCGCCTCAATCGTCGCGCGCCGTCGCGAGCGTGAGCGGGTGCTCGAGCTCACCGACCAACTCGACCGATTCATCTCCGAGAGCCTGCATCGCTCGGTGCAGGGCAGGCTCTCGGCCGCGTCGCTTCTGGCGCGGCTCGGCCGGCGCGACGAGGCGATCAGTGAGCTCGAGGGCGTTCGTTCCACGATTCTTCCCGCCCTCATCGACAGGTTGGGTACCGCCGACCTGAGCCGCGCCCTGACCGACGACTCGACAACCTCGCGGGGAGGCATTCTCGACGACCGCGTCGACTGGAGCGCGCTCGAGCAGTGGCGGCCCCAGTTGGCGAGTGACCTCAGGAAGGTCGTGGGTGAGTGCGTGGTGAACGCTCAGCGTCACGGCCGTGCGGGTCGACTGGTGGCCTCGGTGACGCGCGACGGCGATCAGGTGACGCTCACCTGCGTCGACGACGGCGTTGGGGCCTCGAAGTTAGCTGTTCCTGGACTCGGCTCGCAGATCTTCGACGAGGTGGCCGATCGCCACGGCGGGTCGTGGTCGCTTGAGCGCACGTCCGACGGCATGGCGTTCTGCATGCGGGTGCACACGTCGGTTCGCGTGGGCTAGTAGGTGGGTCCCCGCTCCGCGTTGCCCGCGTCAGGCTCGTCCTGCGGCTGCGGCCACGGCCAGCGAATGGTCTCCGGGCTCACGTCGATTCCGTACGTCGCGGCGATGGCGATGGCATCAGTCATGCTGCGCGCCGAGGCGATGGCCTCGGCAAACTCAGGGTCGGCGGACTGTCGCGCGAGGAACTCACTTCGCGACGTGTCATCGTTCATGGATTCCTCCTCAGGCGCGTGCCTACGAACATCACGATGCCTGAGTTTCCGCAGCCCCACTACCGTGGAAGCGCGGTAGTGCGCGGGCGGTCAGCCGGCGACCTCGGCGATGAGTTGCGACAGGGCAGCTGAATTCCGCTGGTGGAACATGTGTCCCTCACCGGGCACCCTCATAACTGTGACTCCGGTGGAGACCCACTGCGCGTGAAGGTTGTCGACCTGCAGTTCGGCGTCGAGCTGGGGCAGCAGCACGGTGATGCGCGCTCGGGACGCGTCGTTGAGGTTGGCAAGGAACCCACGGTGGTCGAAGGCGCGGCCCATGATCGCGCCGCGGACGGCGGGCGGGGTGAGCAAGCTCATTGCCGTCGTGAACATCATCTGGTCGAACGAGGGGGCGATCGGGCCCTGGTCGTCGAACATGAGGGCGGCGAAGGCCATCAGCCCTGCGCTGATTTCTTCCGGCGTGTTCGCGCGACCGGTGACGGGGTGAACGGGGATGGTCATCAACAGGCGGTCGATCGCCGTGGGGGTGAACACAAGGTCGGCTCCGATGTCGGGCGTTCCTGGTGGCCCGGCTGCCGACGGGGTCGCGATGATGAGGGCCGCGTGCACGCCGTCGAGGCCGCCCTGAGTGCTCAGGTGGTCGAGCACGATCACGCCGCCATACGACCACCCCACGAGAGTGGGGTTGGTGAGTCCGAGTTGGCCGCGCACGGCCTCGAGGTCGCGCGACCACAGGGCTGAGGTCTCGACTGGGTCGTCGGTGGAGTAGAGCGAGTCGGGCAGCAGCACGGGGAGGCCGTCCGCTCCCATCGAGGCCAGCCCTCCGCTGGAAGCGCCATGCCCGCGCGGGTTGAAGGCGATGAGCCGATAGTGCGCGAGCGCGCTGTCGGTGAGTAAGCGGCTGTAGGTGTGCCACGTCTGGGCGAGTCCGGTGACGAACACGATGGGCGCGCCGCTGGGGTTGCCCGCCTCGACGGCAATCAGGTCGACTCCGTCGTCGGTGGTGAGCTTGTGGGTCAGCATCAGTGGTCATTCCTCAGCTTCGATGCGTCACGCGCCCGACGGCGGGTAGCCGCCGGTCTCTGACGCGGTGGGTGGCGTGGTCGTGGGTAGTGCCAAATCGGCCGCGCGCAGCGGAACATGCACGGAGTAAGTTCGCGCACGGTTGACCATGTGTGCATTGAAGCACTACGGCCCGCTAGCTCGGCTGCGATAGTCGAATGTGGTGCGCCGCGTAGGAATCGAACCTACAACCCGCTGATTAAGAGTCAGCTGCTCTGCCTATTGAGCTAGCGGCGCGTGAACTGCGAGCGTAGCAAAGAGTCGATGTACGGCCGAACTCAGGATCACACCCGTACGGCGATGACATCAGCCACCACACGGCCTGCGTCGCGACCCGCCTGCTCGTAGCGCGTGACGGGCCGCCAGCCGGGCCGGGGGGCGAATCCGCCCGACGGGTTGGCCAGCCGGGGCTCCGCGTCGAGCACGGCGAGGATCTCGTCGGCGTACTCGGCCCAGTCGGTGGCCACGTGCAGAGTGGCGCCCACGGCGAGGCGTGAGGCCAGCAGTTCCACGGCCGGCCCCTGCAGCAGTCGGCGCTTGTGGTGGCGCACCTTGGGCCACGGGTCGGGAAACCACACGCGGATTCCCGCAAGGGAGTCAGGCGGCATCGCCTCGACGAGCGTCACGGCGTCACCGTGGGCGACGCGCAGGTTGGGCAGGCGTTCCTCGTTAATGGCGAGCAGCAGGGCAGCGATTCCACGGGTGTGCACATCGACCGCCAGGATTCCGCGGTCTGGCTCTGCCCGCGCCATCGCGAGGGTGGCGTCGCCCATGCCGCAGCCGATCTCGAGCACTGTTGGTAGGGGTGGGTCGAACAGTGTGGCCAGCTCGACCGGAGGCCCGATCGGTACGCCGTAGAGGGGCATGAGCTCGCGTAGCGCGTTCTGCATTGACACTCCCAGACGCCCTCTGCGGGCGTGAAAACTGGGCACGCGGGGCGTTGTCACGCCT
>CALQEM020000183.1:0-6776 GCA_943329595.2 Bifidobacterium breve | reverse complement strand
GAAAGCATGGCGTCTTAATATGAGATAGTATCTAAGTCATAAGTAGGAGGCATGATGTCATTCATCGGACGTACCGGCCCTGGCCAGTGGGCTGCGCTGACGTTCGAGCAGGTGCCCTGGGTGTCGAAGTATGAGCAGGGTTCAGCTTCGCGCAACGAGATCCGCAAGCACCAAGGCCCCTACTCGGCGGCGATCCCAGCTGAGATTGCCGGGCTGGATGTGCAGTTGCCCGGGGAGTTGTCGGCATCGGTAGACGAGGCAGCGGTTGAGATCGCGCGTTTCGACGAACAGATGGGTGCTGACATTGCCCCGTTCGCTGCCCTGCTGCTGCGATCTGAATCGGCAGCGAGTTCGCAGATCGAGAACCTGACGGCGTCCGCCCGCGCCATCGCAGAGGCAGAAATGTCCGGAGGGAGAGGGGTGAGCAACGCGGCTCAGGTCGTGGCGAACACCCGTGCGATGTCTGCTGCGATCGACTTGTCCAGCAACCTTTCCACTGACGCGATTTTGGCGATGCACGATGCGCTGATGCGTCCACATGATCCCGACATCGCTGGCCGCTGGCGCAGCGAGCAGGTCTGGATCGGGGGAGGACGGCTCGGACCGCATCATGCTCAGTTCGTCCCGCCCCAGCACTCGCGCGTGCCAGCGGCGATGGACGACCTGATTGAGTTCATGGACCGGGATGATTTACCAGCGCTGGTGCAAGCCGCCATCGCGCATGCCCAGTTTGAGACCATTCACCCGTTCGCAGACGGCAATGGCCGCACTGGCCGGGCGCTCGTCCACTCTCTACTGCGAGCCAAAGGGCTCACCAGAAACGTCACCGTACCCGTGTCTGCCGGCCTACTCGTGGACATCGAGTTTTACTTCGCCGCGTTGAACGCCTACCGCGCCGGGAACCCCGATGCGATCATCGCCTGCCTCGCAGATGCGAGTTTCGCGGCCGTGGCCAACGGGCGAGAACTCGTCGAGGAGCTGCGAGAAATCCGGGCATCCTGGGACGCGCGCGTCTCCGCGCGCCGTGGCGCGAACACCTGGCGCATCGCCGACCTGCTCCTCGCTCACCCCGTCCTTGACGCGGCGACGATCGGCGTCGCCTTGGGGATAGCTCCGAGCAACGTGTACGCGCCGGTGGAACCGCTCTTGTCGGCGGGCGTGCTAACCCAGGCCAACGACAAACGCCGCGGCCAGATTTGGCGAAGCAGAGAAGTGCTCGCGGCACTCGACGCCTTCGCGGCTCGAGCTGGAAAGCGCCGGGCTAACTCGCGACGATGAAGGTGTGCCAGGGGGGTGCAGGCCGTAGTGCCTCAAGTCAATATGCCCGCGAAACCGACGATGTGATCAACTACCGACTGGCATTCTTGACCAAGGGCGACTGCCCGCCAACGGGGTTGTCCGACCTCGTCGAAGTGCCCACGGACTGGGGGTGCTGTGGATTCGCCGGTGATCGCGGCCTGCTCCACCCTGAACTGACAGCATCCGCGACCGCGACCCAAGCCGCACAGATCCGCGGCCTCGATGCAGCCGCCCACGCGAGCGCCAACCGCACCTGCGAGATCGGCATGACCCGAGCCACCAAACGGCCCTACGCCCACATCGTGGAGTACCTGGCCTGTGCCCACGCGCTGTTCCCGGCACCTCGAATAACCGAACCCAACAAGGAGCACTGATGAGATTCGCCCGTATCGGCCAGCCCGGCCATGAGATCCCCGCCATGATGTTGACCGACGACACTTACGTCGAGATCACCGAGACCACCGCTGATATCGACGGTGATTTCCTCGCCCAGATCAACCTCGCTCACGTGTCCGCGTTCGTGGCAGAGCAGGTCGCGGTCGGCCGGGCAGTGCCACTGGGTGATCAACGGATCGGTTCGCCGATCGCCCGACCGCAGCAGGTGGTGTGCATCGGGCTGAACTACGCAGATCACGCAGCCGAGTCCGGCATGCCCATTCCCGAAGAGCCGATCGTGTTCACCAAGGCACCGAACACGGTCATCGGTCCGAACGACGACGTGATCATTCCGCGCGGATCATCCAAGACCGACTGGGAGGTCGAACTCGGAATCGTCATCGGTGCGCGCGCCCGATACCTGGCCTCTCCCGAGGACGCCTGGGCTCACATCGCCGGGTTCACGTTGGTCAACGACGTTTCGGAGCGGGAGTTCCAGCTCGAGCGCGGGGGCCAGTGGAGCAAGGGAAAGTCGTGCGAGACGTTCAACCCCTGTGGACCATGGCTGGTCACCTCTGACGAGATTGCCGATGTTCACGATCTGAGCATGTGGCTCGATGTCAACGGCCAGCGCCGGCAGACAGGTTCGACAAAGACGATGGTGTTCAATATTCCGCATCTTGTCTGGTACCTCAGCCAATTCATGGTCCTCGAGCCTGGTGACCTCATCAACACCGGCACCCCGCCCGGCGTCGGCCTGGGCATGAAGCCGCCGACCTACCTGTCGGTCGGAGACGTCATGGAACTTGGTATCGACGGTCTCGGTGCTCAGCGCCAACGCCTGATTGTTTGCGACTGATCGCACCCTCAGCTCTACACGCGTGCTGAGTCCCGCTCACCCTTTCTGCTTGTAACTCGGAATTTTCTGTCGTGCGGAAGGTACTGGTTGCCAATCGAGGAGAGATCTATCCGGGTTACGGGCTTCTCTCGGAGTCGGCGGTGCCACTGTTCCGGGCGTCATCCATGTCGACCTGAGCCCCGGCGACGAGATCCAGACCGGACCTGCCGCCGGAGCCTGGCGGCTCGAGTAGTTCTACGACAGACGCTTCTGCTCACCCTCGGTGTCGAAGAGGTAGGTACGCGATGGCGACACCGTGACGATGGTGCCGATGGGCGGTGTTGCCTTGCCGCGGGCCACGAGATCGACGGAGTCTCCGCGATCATTGATCGCCGTGCCGTAAATGAACGTGTCGGCGCCAAGATTCTCGACGAGAGTGACGGTCATCTCGAATCCGTCGTCGGCTAGGTGGAGATCCTCGGGACGGAATCCGACCAGCACGCGGTCGCCGGCTGCGCGTGAGAGCGCGTCGCGCTCGGCGAGCAGCGTGTGACCCTTCATCGCGACTCCGTCGGCGGTGATACCTGCATTGATGAGGTTCATCGATGGTGAGCCGATAAATGCTGCGACGAAGGCATTGCACGGCTCGTTGTAGAGCTCTGCCGGGGTGCCGACCTGCTGCAGAACTCCGAGCTTGAGCACGGCGACGCGGTCACCCATGGTCATGGCCTCGACCTGATCGTGCGTGACATAGAGAGTGGTGGTCCCGAGTCGCTTCTGCAGGGCGGCGATCTGGGTACGGGTCTGCACGCGCAGCTTGGCGTCGAGGTTCGACAGCGGCTCGTCCATCAAGAACACCTGTGGCTCGCGCACGATCGCGCGGCCCATGGCCACGCGCTGGCGCTGGCCGCCGGAGAGTGCCTTCGGCTTGCGCTCAAGGTACTCGGTGAGATCGAGCAGCTTCGCGGCCTCCTTCACGCGACGGTCAATCTCGTCCTTGGAGACCTTCGCGATCTTAAGGGCGAAGCCCATGTTCTCCGCGACCGACATATGCGGGTACAGGGCGTAGTTCTGGAACACCATCGCGATATCGCGATCCTTGGCCGCCACGTAGGTGACGTCGCGATCGCCGATCAGGATCTTGCCCGCCGAGATCGGCTCAAGCCCGGCGAGCATGCGCAGGCTGGTCGACTTACCGCAGCCCGAAGGGCCGACAAGAACGAGGAACTCGCCCTCGGCAATATCGAGAGTGAGGTGGGAGACAGCGGGAGTGCTGCTGCCGGGGTAGACGAGCGAGACCTCGTCGTAGGTGACCTGTTTGGTCATGGTTCATCAATCCCTTCAACCGGCAGGAACGTGCCGGACGATCCGAGTGGAAGGCTGCATCCGAATGGATACGAACTGAGGCTACCTTACGTCGGGCCTTGCGTCAGGCGTCGAGGCAAGCGAACTCTCCGACGCCTGTTGCAGGGAGAGCATGTGCGCAGGCCCTCTCAGGTAAAGATGCTGATCGTGGACCTTCGTGACGGTGACCTCAGTCAGGGGTCAAGAGAATGCCTGGTGCCGCTCCGTCATGACATCAGATAGCAGGTCAACCGCCTTGACGCTTTCGACGAGGCTCATGATCGATGTCGGCGAAAATCACAGTGCCATCGGTGCCCAAGGTTGTCGACGCGATGCGTAGCAATCCTCGGAACGTGAGGTACGTCGATCTATGTGCGAGTGTGCGAGCACTACTTCGGGCCAGCCCGCTCCACCGGGTCGTCCCATGCGGTTTTCAAGACTTCATGGGCGGGCGACCCGCGGGTCAACATCCAGAACGACCACGGCAAGGCACAGCAGTACCAGGTCCGTCAGGTACTGGCCGCGATCGCGAAGAAGGAGTCCGACAATGGCGACGAAACGTAAGCCGCAGGCAGCCTCCTCTGCTGACCGGTACACCTATCGACTCACCTGGTCGGTGAAAGATAAAAAATTCATCGCGACCATCGTGGAGTTCCCGTCGCTGTCGTGGATTGCCGACACTCGCCAAGCTGCCCTCGAGGGCCTGACGTCCGTTGTGGAGGAAGTCCTACACGACATGCTCGCTGAAGGCGAAGAGATCCCTTCACCGTGGGACGAGCGAACCTTCTCGGGCAAGTTCAACCTGCGACTCGGTCCGGACCTGCACAAGAAGGTCGCACTCGAAGCGGCAGAGCGCCACGAGTCGATGAATACCTACGTCATCAAACAGCTCGGCCTGATCGAAGCATGAGATAGGCGAAAGGGTGCGAGGGGGTGCAGCTGCAGGCACCCGCTGAGGCCCCGACTCGTCGAAGGAGTGTTCGCCCACCTCGACGGTCCGGAGAATCCGCTCGCGGAGTTGCCAGCGTTCGCCGAGTTCCAACGCGACCTCCCGCAGCGGTGCGTCGAGCAGCCGGCTGCTGGCGAAGCCACCATCGTGGGCTCGTACGGATGAGCGCCGCCAAGCCTCGCGACGAGTGAATCAGCGCCGACTAGCCGGGGTCTCACCCTTGGCGTTGGTGGAGAACTCGCGGAACGGATCGTGAGTTGACGAGAGGCTTGTGACATCGCGAGTGAATAGAAACGCGATGGTCCAGTCGGTCAGCACCTGCACCTTGCGACGCGTTGTCGGCATCTTGCTCAAGTGGTACATGCGGTGCAGCCACCACGCGGGGAAACCCTTGATCTTCACGCCGTACACCTGGGCGACGCCCTTGTAGAGGCCGAGCGACGCGACCGAGCCATTGTGGTGGTGGGAGTAGTCGTCTGGCTCGGAGCCGCGCAGCACCGCGACGATGTTGTCGCCGAGTACCTTCGCCTGGCGCACCGCGTGCTGTGCCGACGGCGAGCAGTAGTTGCCGGGGTCGGTGAGGTCGGGAACAGCGGTGCAGTCGCCCGCCCCCCATGCATCGTCGAGCCCCTCGACGCGCAGGTCGCTGCGGCAGATGAGGCGGCCGCGCTCGTCGAGTGGAAGGTCAGTCTCGGCCAGCAGCGGGTTAGGTCGCACGCCCGCGGTCCACACCACGGTGTCGGCGAGCATGGTGGTTCCGTCGGAGAGCACGACATTGCCCTCGACAGTCGACTCGAGCCGGGTCTCAAGCCTGATGTCGATGCCGCGCTCGCGCAGCTGCTCGACGGTCCACTCGCCCATCTCGGCTCCCACCTCGGGCAGGATGCGTCCGCTCGCCTCAACCAGCACGAAGCGGAGATCGTCGGCCATGACGTTGCGCAGGTAGCGCGTCGCGTAACGGGCGATGTCCTCGGTCTCGGCGATGGCCTCGACGCCCGCATAGCCGCCGCCGACGAACACGAACGTGAGGTTGCGCTCGCGGATCTCCGCATCCTTCGCGCTCTCGGCGATGTCGAGGCATTCGAGAACGCGGTTGCGCAGCTGGATGGCCTCCTCGACGTTCTTAAATCCGGAGGCCCAGTCGGCGAGGCCAGGAATAGGCAGCGTGCGAGCTACTGCCCCGACCGCCATCACGAGCATGTCGTAGGTGAGCTCATAGGGATCGCCCTGGAGCGGCTGCACGGTGGCCACCTTGTTGGCATGGTCAACTCCGGTAACCCACCCCGTGACGACCTCGGCGTCGGTCAGCGTCTGGCGCAGAGGCACAACGCTGTGGCGCGGCTGAATCGAGCCTGCGCTCGCCTCGGGCAAAAACGGCTGGTAGGTCATGTACGAGCGCGGATCAACCACTGTCACGGTCGCCTCGTGGCGGCGCAACTTCTTACGCAGTCGCAGCGCGGTGTAGAGCCCGACATAGCCGCCGCCCACGACGAGGATGCGCGGAACTGTCTGGTCTGTGCTGGTGGGCTTTGCGGAACGACTCATAGTTCAGCATAGGCACACCGTGCTCGCTGTCGCTGTCCCGAGTCGATCGATGGGTGGCTTGGGAACAGGAGGTGCTGGTGGCCCGCCACTCACTGTTCGGCTCGTAGTCCGTCGGGTTTGTGCGCGTAGTAGCTGGCCTCGAGTTCGCCGCGCAGGAGGTTGCCAAAGACGAGGGGCCCGAACAGGGGCTCGCCGAGGCTCGGTGGCGGCGAGATGACCGTCGAGACGTGGGGGTCAAAGAAGAAGGGCACGGAGTTGCGCTCGCGGCCCGACCGGTTGGTGACGCGGTGTGGGGTCGACAGCAGCCTGCCGTTCGACCATCGGTTCAGCATGTCGCCCACGTTCATGACGAACGCTCCCTCGACGGGAGGCACGTCGACTACGCCGACGTGCTCCTGTTCGCGGCCGATCACACCGTGGACGGAT
>CALQEM020000182.1:0-6886 GCA_943329595.2 Bifidobacterium breve | reverse complement strand
CAGGTGGTCAGCCAGCAGGGGCAGCAGCTCGGACTCCGAGCCGAGGCTCCACATCTGCCCGCTCGCCCAGGGAGTGAGCTCGCATCGCACCTGTCCCGTCGCCGCGAGGTGAGCGATGGTCCCTTCCCAGTGCATCAGTGCCGGCAGGTTGTTCCAGAGGGCGTGCGCGAAGTTCCAGTGGCCCACCCGAACCACTCGAGGCGCCCCGGGGGCGAGGTCGACGTGTCCCCGCGTGCGCGCCTCAGAGAGGAGGCGGGTCTCGTCCGGGAGGACCACGAGCTCACGGTCATCGTCGTTCGGCGGCAGCGCTACCACGGCGTCGCCCACGACCACCCCAGTGATCTCCCACCCCGACGACGCATCCTGGGTGACCAGCGTGGGGGAGTCGGAGTCGAGGGGGCGTAGCTCGAAGCGGTCGTATGAGATGGGAAGGGTGCTGTAGGGGCGCTGCTGCCCGTCGAAGATCAGGGTGCCGGTGGTGAGCAGCTGCAACTGGTAGTCGCGGCCGACTCCGGGGATGCTCCAGCGGTTGAGGTCCCGCACGGCCGCTCCCGCGGCGCCACCCACACCCGTGCACATGTCAGGTCAGCCCTTCGACCACGACGTCGATGCTCGCCACCCCGGTGCGCGAGGGCTCGCCGCGCTCGGCCCGGAAGCCGAGGTCGCGGCAGGTGGTCACGAACGCGTCGGGGGTCTTCGGACTCGCGCCGGCCTCCAGCAGGGCGCGCACCAGCCGGCCCTTGGTGGACTTGTTGTGATGGCTCACGATGGTGCGCCGCACCTCGGCGCCGACTCGTGTCTCCTGCAGCACGCGCACGGTGGTGGTGCGTGTGGCCAGCGCGTCGCGGGGGACGAAGTGTGCCGCGTAGGCGCCCGACCTGAGGTCGACGACGAGCCCGCGCGCGAGGGGTGTGGCCAGTGCCTCGGCCAGGGGGTCGCGCCACATCGCTGCCAGTGGCCCGACGCCAGGGAGGTCGGTGTCGCCCGACAGGCGGTAGGCGGGGATGCGGTCGCCCGGGCGCACTGCTCCGAAGAGTCCCGATGAGATGAGCAGGCTGCGGTCGGCCCGGCGACGGGCCGCGGGGGAGAGGGTCGCGAGGCCGAGCGACTCGTAGAGCACCCCGCTGTACACGTCACGTGCGGGTGCCGCCGGCTCGGCGTCGAGCCGGGCGTCTCGTGCCAGCTCGTCGACCTGGCGCACTGACAGGCCCAGCACCTCGCGTGCGCGCGCCTCGGGACCGCGGGCGAGGGTCACCAGTGCCGCGAGAACTCGCTCGCGGGTCGCGGTGAGCTCGGGAAGCGACAGCGAGTCGAGGGCGAGGGGCCGGCCGCGGCCGGGGGGCGACTTGCCCTCGGAGGGTGGCAGGAGGATGTGCACGGGTTCAGTATGGCCGTCGGCGCGGCGGTCGGCCTCGTGTCGTACTGTGGTGCCACGGCGGGCGAGCCGGCCGGGCGGCCGCGGTGTCGGACTTCATGTTCGGCGCTGAGGAAAGTCCGGGCTCCACAGGGCGCGGTGGTGGCTAACAGCCACCCGGGGTGACCCGCGGGACAGTGCCACAGAAATTAGACCGCCGGCAGTGATGCCGGTAAGGGTGAAACGGTGGTGTAAGAGACCACCAGCGCATCGGGTGACCGATGCGGCTAGGTAAACCCCACTGGGAGCAAGGCCAAGAGGGGGCTTCGGCCCCTGCGCGAGCGCTTGAGGACGGCCCGTCCGAGCTCGCGGGTAGGCCGCATCAGGCCATCGGCAACGATGGTCGCAGAGAGATGGTCGCCCCCTCCGGCCTCGGCCGGAGGGACAGAACCCGGCTTACAGGCCGACTCGCCCGCTGCACCCTTGCAAAACAAGGGTTTTCGGCGTTCTGCCGTGAAATCACCCCACCATCACCCCACGTTCGAGGCTGGAAGCCCCACACGAAGCCCTGAGAGGCCCTGAGAGCCGATGCTCGAAGGCGAAGTCTCCAGCAGCCCGGTGGCTGACACGGGAGTCGTGGCGGGCGGTGAGCAATGCGGCGTGCTGACGGTTCCGGGTCGTCATGGCCTTGATGGCATCGGAGGCATCGACGGCATCGACGCAGTGCGACTCCCGCACGGGATCGGTGTCGTCGCGGCTGCTCATGCCTCGATAGCACCTCGCCAGCCCCGCTCAATCCAGCCCGATTCAGGGTCGGCGTGTCACCGAAAACCGTTGGTGATGAGAGCGTGAGACGATCCTCGTCCCTCCTCCAACTCCGGTCCCGTGACCACTAGCAGTCTCAGCCGCTATCGTCAGGCAGCATCACACCGCAAACTCTGCACGGCTGCTGGGGGAGACATGCGAAGCCAAGAGCGATTCGACAGATACGAGCGGCTAGCGGACTGGCCCATGCTCGCCCTCGGCCTAGTGTTCCTCGTCGTTCTCATCCTGCCGCTCGCGCAACCACTCAGCCCCGAAGCCGAACAGGCCTTCGCCACAGCCAACAACATCATCTGGGCGATCTTCGTCATCGACTACCTGACCCGACTCGCTCTCGCACCTCAACGATGGCCCTTCGTCCGCACCCACATCCTCGACCTAATCGTCATCGCCATACCGTTCCTACGACCCCTCCGCGTGCTCCGAGTGCTGGCCATCCTCATCTCCACCACCAGAAGGGTCGGAGGCCTCGTCGTCCGACAAGTGACCCTCTACGTCATAGGCGTCGCCGTCGTCATCATGTCCGCATCAGCCGTCGTCGTATTCGACAGCGAGAAGTCCGAACCCGAGCGAACCATCCAGACACTCGGCGATGCGCTCTGGTGGGCAGCCGCCACTGTCACCACCGTCGGCTACGGCGATGTCTCACCCAAGTCGGCTACAGGACGACTGCTGGCAGTTGTCCTCATGGTCGTCGGCATCGCACTACTTGGCACGATCACAGCTGCGGTCGCCGCCTGGTTCGTGAACATCGTCCGACGATCCGAGACAGCAGCAGCCGACGAGCATGAAGCCGCCACGCTCGACAGCGTCCTCGCTGAGGTCAGAGCGCTCCGGGCCGAGGTGGCGGAACTGAAAGGCACAGCGTCCCCGCAGCTTCCTACCGAGTCCCCTGGCAGGGTGCTGGGGCACGGTTAGCATCAGCAGCACGCGGGGGAGGGGGATCCACCGTGACCGAGCAGCCACCGCCGCCAACCGGCGAGCCCGAGAAGTTGCCAGCACCACCTCAGGCATCAGCACAAGTGCCCGAGAGCCCAGCACGGGAAACACCCGCAGCAGACACGTTCAAGGAACGTTGGGCCGCGATGGACCAGAAGCCGCAGGTCAGCACGATGCGGACCTTCGGCTGTCCGGGCACCATCGCCAAACCCGATGACCATGAGGACGCCTACTTCGCCTGCGTCAGCATCATCAGCGACGACATCAACGCCGCAGTCTCAGGCGGTCGATTCCCTGACCCCGGCACAGCGACCGACAGCGGCAGGGATGGGAACTGGGTCATCACGGGCACCCACACGGGCGTTGGGGCCATCTTCTACACCTGCAATGCGAGCCGAGTCGGTCAAGGGAAGTACCGCATCACATGGTCGCCCAACAAGTGATCGGCTAGAGGCAAGGAATCCCCCCAACCATTACTTGGCTCAGTGAACAGAAGCCCAGTCGACGGTTGGTGTTGAGGTCGGAGTGTCGGGGCTGCCCCTGCCCCGGACCCCTTGCTACGTCTGGGTTGGGCCTCTCGGGGGGCTTTAGCGGACCTGCCCAGATGGGGCTCGGGGGTAGGTACGGCGGATACACCCCGACTTACAGGCCGACTCGCCCGCCGGTCAGCTCCCATGCCTGCTTGTGTCGCAGGGTGAGCAGGCATGCCACCGCGCCGACCAGCAGGATGACGCCCTGCACCCCGTACACGAGCAGGGTCGACCACGTGGGGTCGCTCATCAGGTCGGTCACCGCGCGCGCGAGGTTCTTCGCGGCCCATGCGCTGGCGCCGAGGATGGCGAGGGTGACGGCCGGGCGGCCGATGCGAAGTGTGAGGTGCTCGAGGTGCGCGATGATCGACACCGCGATGAGCGCCGGCCCGATGACGCTGAGCCAGCCGAAGGTGTGGTTGGTGCGGTCGGTGCTGAGGCCGATGAAGCTGATGCCGTACAGCAGCATTCCGACGGCGAGTGTCGTCAGTTGGAAGAACGAGGCGTGCACCTCAGTCTCGGCGCTGCGATCCCCGTGGCTCAACCGCGACTCCTTGCGCGCCTGCACCATCAGCACCCCGAGGGCGCCGAGGAGCCAGCTCACCCCCCACGCGTCGTACGTGAACTCCGCCCATCCGGTCGCTGCGCGCAGGTCTGGGTTGATCGCGTAGGGCAGGAACACCGCAGCCTGTCCCACGATCGCGATGTTGAGCAGCGTCAAAGCGGGGAGTCCGAAGCGGCGTCGGTGGTGGTCGAGGTGGTTGAGCGCGGCTGCGCCGAGAAGGATCGGCCCGAGCGCGCAGAGGACCCACGCGAGGCGCGTCCCCGTGGAGAACGTCCACAGCATGAGGTAGCCGACTCCCCAGACGAGGAACCCGAGCCCGGCCAGGCCCACGGTCTGCCGGGTCAAGTGGATCGGCTCTGCGGCGCGCACCTCGCGGCTCAGTGCCGTCGCGGGCGAATCAGTCATGGAGGGGGGGCTCCTCGTGAGGCGTGGTTCGGGTCAGGTGGTCAGGTCGGCTGATGATTCGTGCCGGTGAGTCTCCAGGGCAGCCACAATTTTTGAGCAGGCCACGCCGAGCGCCTCGAACTGGTCGGGCGCCATGGCGTCGACGACGTAGCGGCGCACCCCCTCGACATGGGTGGGTGCCGCGGCCACGAGCGTCTGGAAGCCGTGGTCGGTCAGCACCGCGTGCTGGCCTCGACGGTCGTGGGGGCAGCACGCCCTCGCGACGAGCCCGTCCTTCTCCATGCGGTCGATCTGGTGTGACAGGCGGCTGCGGCTCGACAGCGTACGGTCGGCCAGCTCGCTCATGTGCAGCCATCGCTCGTCCGACTCGGACAGCCGCACCAGGATCTCGAAGTCAGCGATGGTGAGGCCGTGGGCCTCGGTGAGCTCGCGCGAGAGACGCGACTCGAGCAGCGTGGTCGCGGCGATCCACGACCGCCACGAGTCCTGCTGCTCGTCACTCAGCCACTCGGTCATTCACACAGTGTAGTTGAATGCTGGACTACTCTGCGCGACGTGCGCGCCGTCAGGACTCGAGATCCCAGATGCGGATGCCACCCAGGATGCCCGCGGAGTTCGACACGATCTCTGCCTTCGGGCCGAGGGGAACGCCCACCAGGTGCTTGGCGTTGCCCCCGCCGATGTAGATGCGGTCGAAGAAGAGGAAGTCGTCGAAGGTCCGGATGGCGCTCACGACCCGCTTGACCCACTTCGTGTTGCCCACCTCCTTGCGGGCGGCGTTGCCCAGGGCGATGTCGAAGGTGAGGCCCTTCTTGAACCCCGCGTGCGACAGCTCGATGTGCGGGAGCAGGCGGCCGTTGTTGAACAGCGCGGTGCCCACTCCGGTGCCGAGGGTCATCACGAACTCGAATCCGTTGCCCTGCGCGACGGCGCAGCCCTGCACGTCGGCGTCGTTGGCGACCTTCACCGGAACCATGAAGGCGGTGGCCAGGGCGGTGGCGAGGTCGAAGCCCTCCCACAGCTCGGCCAGGTCGTGGTCGGTCTCGCCACCGTACAGGCGCCTTGACAGGCTGGGCACCTCGACGACTCGGCCGTCGCGCACCAGGCCCGGGAAGCCCACCGACACGCGCTGGAAGGTGCCAAGCCCGGAGGTGAGCGCCACGAGATTCTCGACGAGGGTGGGGGGAGTGCAGGGGTAGGGAGTGTCCATGCGCACTCGCTCGGTGACCATCTGGCCCTCGGCGTCGAGGATCGCGCCCTTGAGCCCGGTGCCGCCGACGTCGATGGCGAGCGTGTGCACGTCGAGCGGCCACGCGGTGCTGGCGACGATGGTCATGGGTGCTCCTCGGGTTGCGGGGGTGTGATCGCGAACAGGACTGATGCTAGGGCAGCGTGAGGATCTCTGACCCCGACTCGGTCACCAGGATCGTGTGCTCGAACTGGGCCGTGCGCTTGCGGTCGCGGGTCACGGCCGTCCACCCGTCGGGCCACATGTCGTAGTCGATCGTGCCGAGGGTGAGCATGGGCTCGATGGTGAACGTCATGCCCACCACCAGCTCGGTGTCGTGCTGGGGGTCCTCGTAGTGAGGCACGATCAGGCCGGAGTGGAAGGAGGTGCCGATGCCGTGGCCGGTGAAGTCGCGCACCACCCCGTAGCCGAAGCGTCGGGCGTACGACTCGATCACCCGGCCGATGACGTGCAGCGGGCGGCCCGGCGCTACCGCCGCGATCGCGCGCATCGTCGCCTCGTGGGTGCGCTCGACGAGCAGCCGCGACTCCTCGTCGACCTCGCCGACCAGGAAGGTGGCGTTGGTGTCGCCGTGCACGCCGCCGATGAAGGCGGTGATGTCGACGTTGCAGATGTCGCCGTCGGCGAGCACGGTGGTGTCGGGGATGCCGTGGCAGATGACCTCGTTGACCGACGTGCAGAGAGACTTCGGGTAGCTGCGGTAGCCGAGCGTCGAGGGGTAGGCGCCGTGGTCGCACAGGTACTCGTGGCCGACCCGGTCGAGCTCATCGGTGGTGACACCGGGAGCCACCGCCCGCCCCACCTCGTGAAGCGCTCGCGCGGCGAGACGGCCGGCGACGCGCATCGCCTCGATCGTCTCGGCGTCCTTGACCTCGGACCCCACGTAGGGCGTGGGGCGCTGCCTGCCGACGTACTCGGGTCGCTCGATCGTCGCGGGCACTGAACGCGTGGGTGAGAGGGTTCCGGCAGTGAGGGCCATGATGGAATCCTAGGAGAGGCACGTCACGCGACGTGCGCGACAT
>CALQEM020000181.1:0-6973 GCA_943329595.2 Bifidobacterium breve | reverse complement strand
GCGAGCACCTGGAACCAGCCCGCGGTGCCAGCACGGCGCACCTGCACCGACACTGCCTTCGGCCCGGTTGGCAGGCCGCTCACCACGCACGGATTCGACTCGGTGCACAGGTTGCCGCCCACCACGAGCTCGACGTCGGTGCCGCCCGACGCCGATACCTGGAACTGCCAGCCGGTCGCGTGCCCAGCAGCGTCCTGGGCGGCGCTGGCCGGGTTCCATACCCCGGAAGCCTGGGCGGAGAACGCCGTCGAACGCCCCGACCAACTGGCCGAAAGCGCACCGCGGGAGTAGTTCGCCTTGAGGAACTGCGCGGACACCGATCCGCTGAACGACGGCTGCGAGTACACGAGCGCGCGCATCCCTGACAGGGGGTCATCGACTCCCGCGGAGGTGCGGGCAGTGTCATACGTGGTGGTGGCCTGCGCGCCCGCGGCACCCTGGTCGACCGGCCCGGCCACCGCCTTCACCTCACCGAGTTCGTCGTATGAATAGGTGGTCACCCGGCCCGCCGCGTCGCGCGACGACGCCACCGCGCCGGTCGCCGAGCTCTCGCGACCGGTCGAGGCAGTGAGCCCTCGGGCATCGGTGAACGCCATCGCCCGCCAGTTGATGGGGTCGATCTTGTACGAGGTCGCGAGGTCTCCGTAGTCAGGTCCGGCGTCTACGCGAGTGGCAGCGCTCACCGCCTCGTTGGCTCCGGGCGCAGCGTCGTAGTCGCGCAGAGAGTCGTCGGTGATGGTCGGGTAGTCGATGGTGCGAGTCACCGAGTCGCCGCCCACGGAGGCCGGCGCGTCGATGATGCGGGCCACCGTCCCGTCCGCGCCGTACATGAGCCGAGTCAGCACGTCAGCGGCCGTGGGGTTGAGGGTGGCCGCCCGCGACACGAGTGCCGACCGGGTCGCCACCAAGCGCCCGGCCTCGTCCCATCCGAAGGCGGTCCCCGTGTTTCCGGGGTCCTTGATGAGCGCGACCTGTGCGCCGAGCCCCACCCCCGCGTACCCGATCTGCGTCGCCGCACCATCGGGGTAGGCCACCTCGCATAGCTGTCCGGTGGGAGGCGCGACGAACCCCGAGCCCGTCCAGCCCGCCGACACGCACGCGTCGGTGCCCGCGTACCGCAGGTCAAGGGTGCGGCCGATCTCATTGACCACCGACGTGAGGCGGCCTGAGCCATCCCACCCGTAGGCGGCCAGACGCGCGCCCTTCGACGTGTACGACGACGCCTTGCCATTCACGAAGGAGGTGACTCCGCCGTCGGAGTCGGCGAACTCCCAGCGGTTCACACCCACCCACGTGAGGCGGTTCGCGTAGCCGGTCACCGCGCCGCCGGCCTGCTCGTACACCCCGAGCCCGTTGCGGGTGAAGGTTACCTGTGTGCCGTCCCAGCCAGTGAGCCGCACCACGGGCGGCTGGTCGCCCGGTGTCACCAGCGAGCGCACGCCCGCGCCCCTCAACGCCTTCGGCTCGCGCGAGACCGTCGACGCCAGCCCTGCCTGCGGCACGACCATCGAGGACGGACCCCACAGGATCGTCTCCTCCACCCGCGCGCCGACCCGCAACCACACACGACCCGCCTTCGGAACTCCCACCGTGCCAACAACCTGCGCGGCCGACCGTCTGAGCGACCTCAGGGGCACCGTTTGCCACGGTCCCTCGCCCACCTTCCGCTGCGCCACCCAGCGTCGCACCCAGCGACCAGACGCCACCGGGTACTCGACCGACACTGACGCCGTCGACGTTCCCGGCGCTCGCACGGCCAGCGCGGCGCCTGGCACCCGCGCGGGGGCCACGTCTGACACCGACTCCGACAGCAGCGCCCACGCACCAGGCGCGGCCGACAGCTGCCAGCCCGCCGGAAGCCCCGGCATCGGACTCGCGGCGTTCGACCCCCACGACAGGGCCACTCCGGCGCCGCCCGAGGGGCCGGCCATGCGCGCCGACTCCCATGAGGTGGCCACCTGCCCGGTCACCACCGACACCTTCATCGCATCCGCGTCGACCAACGGTCCGGCGCCCGCGCCGCGCGGCGCCACAGCGAACGAGCCCACGTTTCCCCACGCGCCCGACGCCCGCTGCACCTCAACGCGGTACTCGCGCGCGTAGCCCAGCGTCGCGCCGATTCGGCTCCAGCCGGAGCTCAGCACGCCGGCCCACTCCACCGTGCTGCGACCGACGTCGACGACCCGCACCGGAGTCTCGGCCACCGCGCGCAGAGACGGGACTGACAGGTACGGCGACTCGGGGTTGAAGACGCCGCCTCGCGGCATCTGTGCAAGGCCCGGCGGCAGCTCCGGCCACACCTGCACGGCCCCCGAGCCGACGGTCGCGATCGGGCCAACCGTCTCGATGCCGGCCACCGGCACCATCGTCATGGGCACAGCCGACGCCGACGACGCCATGGGCACCACCGCGCCCAGGAGTCCGGCGATGAGCGCCGCAGACCCAGTAGCGGCGGTGCACGAGCGAAGTGGTGAGCGCATGGCGATTCTCCTCGGTGTCAGTGCAGTTAGGGCATGAAGTCGGCGATGTGGAAAAAGGTCTTACGGTCGGCGGCCATGCGCAGCGTGTTGCCCGTGATGCGCGAGCTCCCCACGCTGAGTCGCCCGGTGGTGCGCTCAAGAGTCTCTCGACCCCCGTTGTCGAGCGCCCCGAACGACATGTGTTGCGTCTGCGGCAGGGCCACACTGCGACGGGCGCTGCCCAGCGCGCTGGCGATCTCGAGGTCCTCAGTCAGAGTGGTCTTGGGCAGCGAGCGGTTGCGCCACCACGACTTCACTCCCCCGGCGGCGCGCAGTCCCCCCGAGATGATGAAGGTGCCCGACATTCCGACGTTCTCGATCAGCTGCGCCCAGCCCATCGCCGCGCGGAACGAGTCGAGCCCCTCACTGGGGTCGGTCTGCGCTCGAAGGGACATCTCCTGGGCCTTGCCGACCGCCCACCAGGCCACCATGGGAACTCCCACCGTGAGGCCGATGTATCCCATCCAGGCAGCCACACCGGCGCCGGTAGCAGGGGTGGCCATGCCCATCGTCACCACATCGACGGCGATGGCCGCCACGATGAGGACCGCCGAGATGACCTGCCAGAACCAGCTCCAGCCGTTGGCCTGGCCCGTGGGGTCGCTGCCGTTGATGGGGTCGGCCGGGGTGTACGAGTAGAGGTTGGTGCCCGACTCCGACTTCGGGTCCGGCGACAGGAACTCGCCGAGCGCGGGGAAGTAGGTGCGGGCTCCCAGGAGCACGAGCGACGACGTGCCGGCCAGCGTCTCGTGGTGCTGTGACGCCTGCCAGGTGTAGGCCGGGCGGGCGCCGGTGGCGGTGAGCGACGGGGTGACGAGGGCCTCGCCGAAGGGGCCGAAGCGCGGGAGCAGGCCGGTGGTCGGGGCGGTCGGGCCAGACACGCCGCTGAGGGCGAGAGCGGGCACGGCGACAGACGCGAGCGCGGATCCGTCGAGTCCGGTGAACGTCAGCTGCGGCACCGCGCCGGGGGCCGCGTCGACGCGCACGCCACCGGGGAGGGGATAGCTCACACCGATGCCGCCGGGTGGCCCTCGCACAGGCGGAAGCGTCAGCAGGGGGCTACTGGCCATCGGGGACGAGTAGGCGTAGCGCACGGTCTGCGAGTCGGCCGGCGTCTCGACGGTTTTGCCCACCACCTGCCCGCCGAAGGTGTCGAGCACGGTGGTGACGGCGTCGCCACCCGTTCCCTCGACCACGCGGGCGACCGACGATCCTGCGCCCCAGGTGAACTCGATCGGCCGCGCGACCCCGGTCACAGCGGTGACACGGCCCAGCGCGTCGTGCACCAACGAGGCACGAGTTGTTCCTGTGGCGTCGCCGGTGACGAGCGGGTCACTGGTTGAGTACAACCGGCCCTGGGAGTTGTGGCACATCACGTAGGCCACGCCCGCGCGCGTACCACCGGTGCGCAGCGCGTCGGCGGCCGCGCGCGGATAAGCCGCCGCGGCCTCGCCGCAGGTCGCCGACTGCGTGGCGGCGAAGCCGTAGCCGTAGGTCGTGCGCCTCACGCTGGCCCCGGCCGGCGTGGTGCTGATAATCGCGGACGCCAGCCGACCCGCGGCATCGTACGAGTACCCGCGCGCCTCGGTGGAGGTCTGGCCACTCACCCGTGAGTTGATGCGCGCCGACAGAATACGGCCGAAGTCGTTGAACTCCAGCGTCTGCGTGTGACTGCTCGAGCCGGCGGTCGCCACGATGGTGCTGGGACGCCCGCTGGCCGCGTACTGCAGCGCCAGCCTCGCCGCACCACCTGCGTAGGCGACATGGTCGACCGTCGACTTGCCGTCTGCATAGGTGACCTCGGCTGCGAGCACCCCGTTCACGGTCACGGTGGTGGGCGCCGCGTCCTCGCGGCGGTAGGCGTAGTCGAACGTCAGCAGCGGCGAATTCGCCCCCGGGGGCGTGACGGTCACGTGCTCGGGATCGCTGAACGGCGTGTAGGTGGTGGTGGTCACCGTGCCGGTGGCGTCGACGTAGCGCACCGGGTTGCCCCGCAGGTCGTTGGTGATGCTGGTGAACACGACTGCGCCCGGGTCGACGGCAGCGGCGGGGCCGTGCGTCACTGTCTGCTGCACGGTCAGTGGGTCGCCGTCGACGCCGACCACCGTCTCCACCCGCTCGATGAGCGCCCCCTGGTCGTCGTAGAGCGACGAGGTGAGGGGAACGCCGTCATCGGAGTAGGCGGTGCACACCGTCTCAGAGACGCCGCTATCGCCGGAGGTGACGCTGGCGATGAGCCGGCCTCGCACGTCGTAGAACGACGTGACGGCGATGCCGTCTTGACGCGTGATAGTGCGCGGCTGGCCCGACATCGCTGCCGTGCCGCCGCACGTATCGGGCATGGCCACAGCGCCACCATCGCGCCAGTAGGAGGTGCGCTGCACGCGGCCGCCCGGCGTCGTGAATCTCAGCAGCCGGCCCCAGCGGCCCTGGCCCGGTGCGCCGGACTCGTACTCGAGAGTCGCGCTGAGGCCACCTCCGTAGGCGGCGCGCGTGATCTTGCCGGTCTCAGGCTGATCGTAGGAGTACTCGGTGACCGGGTCGTTCTGCGCGGCGGTGACGTCGTTGCTGCGCACGCTCGTGAGGTTGCCGAATCCTGGTCGAACCTGAGCGGTCGGAACTGTTGTCGGCCGAGTTCCCCCCGGGGCCGCCAGCAGCGTGAACCAGCCCTCGGCCGGCCCGCGCTCGACCTCCACCGTGACCTGCTTGGTCCCCTTGGGCAGGCGCGCGATGGTGCACGTGGTCTCCTCGCACACCGCGCCCTCGATGATGAGCTTCACGGAGGCGCCACCGACGGCGCTCACCTCGAACGTCCAGCCTGCAGCCTTCGCCGCGGCATCCTGCTCGGCCGTGGGCGTCCACAGCGCGGTGGCCACCGCCGACATCGTGTCCGACTGAACCGTCCACGCGGCGGCGAGGCCGTTGCCCTGCCTGGGCTTCCAGTGATCAGGGGCCACACCACCCTGAAAGCGCTCGCGGCCGTACACGAGCGCGCGGAACCCCTCGTACTCGCGGTCCTCGGTCCCGGCATCGACCGTGTCGTACCTCGCCGTGAGATCGGTGCCCGGAGACGACTGCGCGGGCAGCGCCGGGCCCTGCTGCGACACCACGTTGCCGCGCGAGTCGAAGGTGGTGGTGGTGACCAGGCCGCGCGCGTCGGTGGACGTGGTGGTGCGGCCCGACGTCGAGGTCGCGGTCTGCGAGCCGGCCGCGTCGCGCGACACCGACTGGTCGAGCGTGACGGGGTCGAGCGTGGCCTCGTTGAACGTCTCGTAGCCGGTGGCGGTCGACGTCACCCGGGCTGCGACGGGCGTGCCGGCCTTCAGCTGTGCCTCACCGATCACCGGCAGGGCGAAGCTCTGGGTGGCCGAGTCGGCGCCCACCGACCCGGGTGCCTCGGTCACGGAGGCGACTCGGCCGAGGCCGTCGTACGCGGCGGTCGCGATGGCGGCGGCCGCCGCCGGGTCGGCCGTGGCGGCGCGGTTCACCAGCGGGCTGCGCGTGGCGGTCAGGCGCCCCACCTCGTCCCAGCCGAGCGTGGTCGCACTGTTGCCGGGGTCCTTCACCAGGCCGATCTGTGGCGACGGGAGTCCGGCAGCGAGGTACCCCAGGTCGGTGGCCACCCCTCCGGGGTACTCAAGGCGGCACAGGCTGCCCGTCGGGGGCGCGGAGTAGCCCGACCAGCCAGCCGAGGGACAGGTGGTCGACCCGCCCGCGTACACGAGGCCCATCGATCGCCCCACCCCGTTGGTGAGTCGCACGAGTCGATCGCCGACCCACGTGAGCGTCGACACCGGCTGACCCTGGTTGGTCACCGTCGTGGGCCGCCCGTCGGCGAATCGAGTGGCGATTCCGGAAGCGTCGGTGAAGGTCCAGGTGCGGCCGGCGGATGTGTCGCAGAAGCCGAGGGTGTTGCGGTATCCCGGGATCTTGTCACCCCCGATGGCCTGCTCGTACACCCCGAAGTCGTTGCGCCGGAACGTCAGCGACATGCCGCTCCAGCCGTGCAGCACCACGGCCTCGGGCGCGATCACCGAGTTGGTGGCCGACCCGCACTGGTCGACGTCGACCGGCGAGGTGACCATCACGGGAGGCGCGCCGGCTGAGCGCACCACCGCAGGCCGGCTGAACACGGTGACGCCCCGGTTCACCAAGCCGACCCGCACGGCACTGGCACCCACCGCGAGGGTGGTGAGTCGGGAGCCCGGGCGGAGCGCACCCCCCCTGACCCGTAGCGGAATCCAGCGGATGCCCACCCGCTGCTGCAGCACGAAGCCGCCGGGCGCAATGCGGCCCACCAGCGGGTAGGCGAAGCGCACCTGGGCGCTCTGGCCACTCACGCGCGAGACGGTCGGGGCCGTGGGCGGGCGCAACGACCTCAGCCGGACACCCGCCTCCGAGAGCGACGCCCACGGCGAGCCGGACGACACCATGAGCCGCCACCCGTCGGGCAG
>CALQEM020000180.1:0-6982 GCA_943329595.2 Bifidobacterium breve | reverse complement strand
TAGCCCACCGCGAAGACCCGCTCAAAGTACTCGAAGCCCTGCTTGGTCACGGTGAGGATCTCGTCGGCGTCGAGGTGCTCGGCGAGTGACGATCGGCAGTGAACGCCCAGCGGATAGGTGCCGTACAGCCCGGTGTACTCGTCGGTCACAGAGTGGTAGGGCCCGGCGATGAGGGCGGTGATGTAGGTGGAGATCCGGTGCGAGGCGGGGAACTCCCACCGGGCCACGCCGTGGCGGACGGTCTCGGGCTCGGGCGTGGCGGTGTTCGACACGATGGTCCAGTGTGCAGGGGCGCTGACGGTGAGCTGGAAGTGCCCCTTGAGGTCGGGCTGCTCGAAGCACGCGTACACGCGCCGGGCGTCGGCTGGCTCGAACTGGGTGTAGAGGTAGGTTTCGGAATCAACCGGATCGACGAAGCGGTGAAGCCCCTCGCCCGAGGTCATGTAGCGGGCGTCGGCCTCGACCAGGAGCTCGTTGTAGGCCTCAAGGCCGCTCACCTGAAGACGTCGTCCGTTGAAGGCGCTCGCGACGTCGAGCTCGACCCCGTTGAGCACCGCGCGGTTGACACGTTCGGCCACGACGTCGACCCAGGTCGACGCCCCGGGCTCGCGGCATTCGAAGGTAAGACGCGTGGTGCTCGGATAGGTGGATTCGTCGGCCGTGCCGGTGAGGTCGAGCTCGACCGCGATGGAGATCACCGAGACGAGCAGAGACCGGGCCGCGGTCTCCTCACGGGTGAGGTTCAGTGCTGCTGACACGTGATCTACCTTCCATGTGCGGGATACATCGATGCTGTCACGAGTGGTGACCCCCTCAAACCACCCTAGGCTGAGGCCATGACTTCTGCCGCGGCGCCTGAACCCACCCTCGTTGACATGTACGTTGACCCCGCCTGTCCGTACGCGTGGCAGACCAGCCGCTGGCTGCGTGAGGTTGAGCAGGTACGGCCCGTGGTGGTGCGCTGGGGCATCATGAGCCTCGCGGTGCTCAATGAGGGCAACGATATTCCTCCGGAGTGGCAGGAGGCGTTCGCCCAGTCGATCCGTACCCTGCGCGTGCTCGTTGCCGCCGAGCGCGAGGGTGGCGAGGCCGCGCTCGTGCGCACCTACGAGGCGCTCGGACGCCGCAACCACCCCGAGGGTCGCGGGGGCGAGTTCGACGCGGTGCGGGCCGAGTCGGTCGAGGAGGCAGGATTGTCAGTGGCGGTACTCGAGGCAGCCGACGACCTCACCCTCGACGACGCTGTGCGCTCAGCCCACGCGCGCGCCATGGCCGCCTATGGCGAAGACATGGGCACACCACTGCTCGCGGTCGACGGCGTTGGCTGGCTCGGCCCGGTGATCGGCCGGGTGCCGCGGGGCGAGGACGCCGGTGTGCTGTGGGACGCCGCGCGCGTGCTGATGGGCACCCCTGCCTTCTACGAACTTAAGCGTCGCCGCGACGAGGGCCCGATCTTCGGCTGACTCGGCCGTGCCACGAACGCCCGCGCTGTGTCGCGGTGTCGCGGTGTCGCGGTGTCGCGGTGTCGCACCGAGCGCTGACCTGACACACTGCTGCCCATGCGCGTACACCTCGGAAGCGACCACGCCGGATTTGAGTTGAAGAACGCCATCGCGGCGCACCTCACCACGCAGGGCCATGAGGTCGTCGACCACGGCGCCCTCACGTACGACGCTGACGACGACTATCCGGGTCCGTGCATCGCTGCTGCCGAGGCCGTGGTCGCCGACGCTGGCAGCCTCGGCTTCGTCGTTGGGGGCTCGGGCAATGGTGAGCAGATTGCTGCAAACTGCGTGCGGGGGGTGCGTGCCGCGCTCATCTGGAGTGAGGAGACCGCCGCACTCGCGCGCGAGCACAACGACGCGAATGTGGCCGGCATCGGCGGGCGCATGCACGATGAGGCCACGGCACTGCGCCTGGTCGACGTGTTCGTCGCCACGGCCTTCAGCGGGGGAGAGCGGCATAGCCGACGTATCGCCAAGCTGGCGTCGTACGAGGCCACCGGCATCATTCCGCCGCTGGCCTGACGTGCCCGAGGGACACGTCCTGCACCGACTCGCCCACGAGTTCGATGAGGCCTTCGCCGGAGGCCCGGTGCGGGTCAGCAGCCCCCAGGGTCGGTTCGCTGAGTCGGCCGCACTTCTCGATGGCTCGACTGTTCTCACGGCCGAGGCCTTCGGCAAGCACCTGTTCCTGCAGTTCGATGGAGATCGAGCGGTGCACGTGCACCTCGGTCTGTACGGCAAGGTCACCTTCGGCACGGGCCCTGCGCCCGTGCCGGTTGGCATGATCCGTCTGCGGCTTGAGAGTCCGGGCCGATACTCCGACCTTCGTGGTCCCACGGCCTGTCACATCGTCACCGCCGATGAGGCCGCCGCGATTCTCGCCCGCCTCGGCCCCGACCCCATTCGCGACGACGCCGACCCCGACCGCGCATGGCGGCGGGTGAGTTCAACACGCACCACCATCGGCGCACTCCTGATGGACCAGTCGGTGTTCGCGGGGGTGGGCAACATCTATCGGGCCGAGGTACTGTTCCGGGCCCGGGTCAACCCCTATCGCGAAGCGCGCGCCGTGACCAGGCGTTCATTCGAGACGATCTGGGCCGATCTGGTCGACCTGATGCGGCTCGGAGTCACGGCCGGCCGCATCGACACCGTGCGGCCCGAGCATGAGCCCGAGGCGATGCAACGCGACGCTCGCGAGGAAAGGCACGGCGGAGAGGTCTACGTATACGGGCGCTCGGGCCTGCCCTGTCTGGTGTGCGGCACGCGCGTGCGTCAGGCTGACCTCCAGGGCAGATCGCTGTACTGGTGCGCGAGGTGCCAGCGCCGCTAGCCGTGCCACGATGGAGAGGTGATCGGATTGCGGCTCGTGATTCTTGCGGTGGGCTTCGTCGCGCTCGGCGCCATGGTGGTGTGGGCTGTGAGTGCTCTGCGCTCAATGCGCTCGGGCGGGCCGGCTGTCTCGAGCACGGCCGGACTTCCCTATCTGGCGATCCCCAACCCGCTGCCCGAGGCCACGCGTCGCGAGCCGGTGGTGTGCCTCAGCCACAACGACCTCGACCAACCTCCGGTCGTGGGCAACGGTGGGCTCTGGATGAGTCCCACGGACGTGGTGTTCCATTCAGCCGCTGGCACGCTGTCGATGCCGCGGCCCCTGCTGTTCGCGGAGTCCACCACGGAGGTGCCCGACCTGTCGGTGAGCGTTGACCCCTCCGAGCCGGTGCTGTCGATCGGCTGGACCACGCGGGCCGGAATTCCTGCCGTCGCGGCGTTTCGAACGCCGGATGCCACGGGTTGGGCTATCGCCCTGCGATCATGACGGAACGAAGGATGTCGACCGCTCGTCGACCGTATGAAGGCGCACACGGCGCACCCGCATGATCGAACCGGAGGACACATGACCATCAGTTCCAGAACCCGAATCGTTCGCAGCATTGCCCTCTGCGGGGTGGTGGCGCTGACAGTGGTCACTCTGGCCGCCTGCTCTAGCTCCTCGTCGAGCTCATCAACCTCGAGCGCTGCCGCCAGCAGCTCGGGAGTCGGAGGAAATGTGCTGCCGCCCATCATGGTCGAGCCCGGTCAGGACTCTGCAACCGCCAAGGTCGGCGACTTCGTGGTGTTCAAGCAGCCCGACCCCGCGAAGACCAAGATCAGCACCGACAACACTGCGGTGCTGGAGGTTTCGCAGGGTTCAGACGACGGCAGCGCCACGTTCAATCCCGGGGCTAAGGCGCTCTCGCCCGGCACCGCCGTGGTGACCATCGTGGCCGCCGACGGAAGTACCTCGACCGTTACCGTGACCGTCACCGAGTAGCCGCCTTGAACCGACACGTCGCCCGTCCAAACTCAGCGAATTCTTCTGGCTTTGCAACCGACGAGTCCATCGCGTCCGTTCGAAGGTCGGATGGAGACCACAGGCGTGTGATGTCCAAACTTGCGCCAATGGCGCTAATGGTGGCGTTGGCCGGTTGCTCCTTTACGGTCAATTCCCCCGTGGCCGGTACGATTCAGGCGTCCATAGGCGCACCCCCAGCTGACATGCCGAATTCGAGTGCTGAGATCTGCAGTAGTGCCGCCAACTGCCTTCGCGGCTACGAAGCCGGTCGGGGGTACGTGGTGGCCCTCGTAACGGAGAGCAAGGGTGAGGACGCTGCAGACATCTTGGTCAAGGGTGATCCGGAATCGACCTGTAATACCGTCCTAGGATTGCTCGATGCCAGCCACTCGCTGGCCCCGCGCCCAAATCCCGAATTCCCTAACATGTCAGAAGAGTTGCTCAAGGGTGATTGGCTTCTAGGGTGCCGAGGTGCCATCGCCGACGGGGTAGCCGCCGTGACAGGGTCCGCTCCTCCGACCACCCCTGCAATCGGAGGAAATGTGCTACCCCCCGTGATGGTCGAGCCCGGAGCCACCACCGCCACCGCCAAGGTCGGCGACACCATTGTCTTCAAGGTCGATGGCGACCCCGCCAACTCGAAGATCGCCACCGACAACGAGTCGGTCCTACAGTTGACGCAGGGCAGCAACGACGGCAGCGCCCAGTTCAACCCAGGTGCCAAGGCTCTCATGGCCGGCAACGCCACTGTCACCGTCACCGACGCCGCCGGCAAGGTTGAGACTGTTGCCGTCACGGTCACCGGCTGATTCCTGGCCTCGTTGGGGTGAAGATGCGTAGGCTTGCTCGTCCTGTGTCAGGATGTTGAACCATGGCACAGGACGAGTCCTATGAGTTGCTAGTCAGCGTCGCTGAAGATGCGACCAAACCGGCTGCCGAGCGGCTTGCCGCGTGGGATGACGTGTGGGGCTGGCTGCTGCTGAGTAACCAACTCGAGCGTGCGCTGGCCCTCGCGGGCACCATGCGTGATGTCGCCGAGGAATCGGGCGATCTGGCGGCCGCGGTGATGGCCGATGTGGTGGCTGCCGATGTCATCGCACTGCTTCCCGGACCCAAAGCAGAAGCAATGCGCTTGGCTGATGAGGGCATGATTGAGGCTCAGGGTTTTGGCCTTCCTCACATTGCTGCGCGCGCGCAGGTGGTGCTGGGTTACGCATTCGGCACTGTCGGCTCGTTTCACTCGGGCATTGAGCACCTGCTCTCCGCCAAGCAGTCTCTCCGCGAACTTGGTGACAAGAGGATGCTGGCGTGGGCCGATCTTCGGTTGGCACGGGTGCTGTTTTGGGCCGAAGAGCCTGAGGGCGCCGCTCGCACCTCCGAGCGTGTGATTCGCTGGAGCCGAAGCGAGGGCGAAACGGCGCTGTTGTGCGGAGCCCTCGTCGAACTCGGTGAGTCGTTCAACGTGATGGGTCGGTCGGTCGAGGCGCGGCATTCGGTCGAGGAGGCTCTGCTGCTCGCTCAACGCCATGGATACGGGTTGTTCGAGGGTGAAGCGCTGGTATGTCTGGGCGATTGCTTGCGTGCCGAAGGCCGCCCGCCTGAGGCGCTCGCGTGTTACACGGAAGCCCTTGACCTCTTTGGTCATTTCCCGAGCCTGCTGTTTCGGCTGGGTAGCGTTCACCATGCCTTG
The DNA here is from genome assembly GCA_943329595.2 of Bifidobacterium breve. Classification (GTDB taxonomy): domain Bacteria; phylum Actinomycetota; class Actinomycetes; order S36-B12; family CAIYMF01; genus CAIYMF01. The sequence goes on along the minus strand of CALQEM020000180.1, from coordinate 1,452 downwards.
GGCGAGGTCGATACCGCACGGGCCGAACTTGATCGGGCAGTGGCGCTCTCGGTTGCCGAGGGATATGCCGATATCGAGTTCCGAGCTCGCGATCTGCTCGCCTCGATTGAAGAGGAAAGCGGTGATTTGCCGGCGGCTCTCGAGCAAACCCGACTTGCTCGTGATGCCGAGCGTGGTCATCGCACGTCGACCTTTGATCGGCGAGTGTCTGAACTTCTCGCCGGTTTCGAAGTCCAGCGCATGGCGCGCGAGGCCGCGACCGAGAGAGACCGCCGGGCAGAGCTCGAGTTGCAGGCGCTGACCGATCCGCTGACCGGTCTGCTCAACCGCCGGGGTTTCGACGCAGCGGTCAGCGGAGTAGGTGCCGACACTTACTCCCTGTTGATGCTCGACTTGAACAAGTTCAAGCCCATCAACGATCAGTACGGACATCCGGTGGGCGATGAGGTACTCAAGCGCGCGGGCCAAGCGTTGGTGGCCTCCTGCCCTGAGTCAGCGCTGATTGCGCGAGTCGGTGGCGACGAGTTTGCCGTTGTGTTGCCTGGAGCCGAGGCAGAGCAGGCGCGCGGGGTCGCCGAAGACATCGTGCAGGCACTTGCGGCCATCGACTTGGCTGACCTGGCTCCCGGCCATGCGGTAGGAGTCAGTGTCGGGTGCTCGCATCGCCGTACCGACGATGACGACGTGGCCACGCTCATGCAGCTGGCCGATCGGGCGCTTTACCGGGCCAAGTCTGAGGGCTACGGGCGGTTCTGTTCCGACCATCTCGACGTGTAGTTCCATCGCCGCGCGTGCTCCCATGCCGCGCGTGCTCCCATGCCGCGTGTGAACCCACCGTCCTCTCCATTCCGGGGATTCTTTGGTCAATCGGTGACCGTCTGGGGATTCTTTGGTCAATCGGTGCCCTTGGAAGGGGGAAGGGAGTGGGCGAAGTGGGAACGGCGGTGGGAGAAGGGGGGACGGTGGTGGGGGAAGTGGGAACGGTGCTGGTGGGGGAGCGCCGTCAGGCGATTGCCTGGAAATGACGTTCTCGAGAATTCATTCCGGGGATTCTTTGGTCAATCGGTGACCGTCTGGGGATTCTTTGGTCAATCGGTGACCTTGGAGCGGGTGACCGGGATCGAACCGGCATGGCCAGCTTGGAAGGCTGGGGCTCTACCATTGAGCTACACCCGCAGGATGGAACGTCGTCATAGTATCGCGCGCCGCAGCCCTTCTCCGACGCCCGCGCCCGCGGTCCCCGCGGCACGACGCCCAGGGCCCTCAGAGGCCCCCGCAGGGCCGGAGTTCGTGGTGGGAGCCCGCGCCCCCTACACTGAGGGCGCTGACCTGCGCGGGGCGTAGCGTAGTGGCTAGCGCGCCTGCTTTGGGGGCAGGAGATCGGGAGTTCGACTCTCCCCGCCCCGACCACCTAACTCAAGGAGACATTCCGAAGTGAAGCACGATCTCGAG
>CALQEM020000179.1:0-7056 GCA_943329595.2 Bifidobacterium breve | reverse complement strand
GGTCGCGAGGCAGTTCCTGGCCGATCGCGGGCTTCTGTAGCCGCACCCAGTTGCATCGGGGGCACCCAAGGACGCACCTATCGCGCTGCGGCGCCCCACGCTGTCCACAGGCTAGGCCCGGGGCTCGACTGAACGCACCCACCCTCACCTACATCAATACCCCTCCTCCAACCCGCTGCATGAGGCATGCTGAGCGGGGATTCAGTTGGGCCGACGGCCCAGGAGGAGGACGTCATGCGCAGGCTCACACGACTCGCCGCAGCAGCGGTCGGAACCGGCATGCTGCTCGGCCTCACGCTCGCGCCGGGCGCGGCGGCCGACGAGCCGACGATCCTCACCATCGGGGTCACGCAGGACATCGACTCGGCGAACCCCTTCACGGGCCTGTCGTCGGTGGCCTACGAGGTGTTCCAGACGCAGTACCCCACCCTCACGCAGTACTCGGCCGCCGACTTCTCGATCGTGCCCGGCATCGCCGACTCGTGGGTCGAGTCGGCCGACCACACCACCTGGACCTTCGCCGTGCACCCCGGGCTGAAGTGGAGCGACGGCACGCCGCTCACCGCCAAGGACGTCGCCTACACCTTCAACCGCATCCTCAAGGGCGAGTACGAGAAGACCAACTACGGCTCGTACGTGGCCAACATGACCAAGGTCGTGGCCACCGACGACACCACCGTGGTGTTCACGGTTGACAAGCCCACCCCGGTGATGGACCACATGTACGTGTTCATCCTGCCCGAGCACATCTGGTCGAAGATCGACGCGAAGGCGGTCAAGAGCTTCAAGAACGAGGGCACGCCTGATTCGCCCACGGTGGGCTCGGGCCCCTACACGATGATCGAGCGCAAGGTGGGCCAGTACATCCGCATGCAGGCCAACCCCAACTGGCGCGACGGCCAGCGGCCGGTAGACGAGATCGTGTTCAAGGTCTTCGCCAATGCCGACGCCATGGGCCAGGCGCTCAAGAAGGGCGAGATCGACTTCGCCGAGGGCCTCGAGACCAACGTGTGGAACTCGCTGCAGGGCGTCGAGGGAATCACCACCGTGGCGGCCCAGCCGGCCAGCTACAGCGAGTTGGCCTTCAACACCGGTGCCGCGCTGGCCGACGGCAAGCCGATCGGTGACGGCAGCCCGCTGCTCAAGGACAAGGCGCTGCGCCAGGCCCTCGCCTACTCGATCGACAAGCCGAACATCGTGGCCAAGGTGCTGGGCGGCGAGGGCATCCCCGGCTCGACCGTGATCCCGCCGCTGTACACGCAGTGGCACGCCGACCCCGCAACCCCGTTCGCGTACGACCCCGCGAAGTCGATGGCGCTGCTCGACGCCGCCGGATACAAGGTCGGTGCCGATGGCGTGCGCGCCGACGCGCAGGGCACCAAGCTGAGCTTCCGGCTGCTGTTCCGCACCGACAACCCGCTGTCGCCCAAGGCGGCCGAGTTCCTCAAGGGCTACCTCACCGCCGTGGGGGTCGAGATCACTCTCAAGGGCGTGTCGGAGGACGCCCTCACCGAGACGATCGGCCAGGGCAACTTCGACATGTTCGAGTGGGGCTGGGGCGTGGAGCCCGACCCCAACTACATGCTGTCGACCTTCACCTGCGAGAACCGCTCGTACGTGGAAGACGGCACCACCTACGCGAACCTCTCGGACTCGTTCTACTGCAATCCCGAGTACGACAAGCTCTTCGCGGCGCAGTCGCAGGAGACCGACCAGGCCAAGCGCGCCGACATCGTCAGGCAGATGCAGCAGATGCTGTACGACGACGTGCCCTACATCGTCACGTACTACGCGAACAACCACGAGGCCTACCGCAGCGACCGCTTCACCGGGTTCGTTCCGCAGCCGGCCGAGAACGGCACCCTCATCTACCAGTGGGGGTCGTGGTCGTACCAGGGAGTGACACCGGTGACGGCGGCCTCGCCCACGGCGTCGGGATCGACGGCTCCGAGCCCTGGCGCGTCGGCCACCCCCGACGCCGGGAGCGCCACCGAGTCGTCGTCGGCCGGCCTGTCGCGCCCGCTGCTCGCCGGGGCCGTGGTGGTCGTGGTGCTCGTGGTCATCGTCCTCGTGGTGAGGCGCCGCCCCAGCAGCGGCAGCCGCTCCGACGACCGGGAGTGACCGTGCCCACCGTGCGTGGGTCGCAGGCGACCATCAACTACCGGCAGGCGGGCGAGGGCCCCGACATCGTGTGGGTGTCGGGGGCCGGCGGCACCGTCGGCTCGTGGGACGCCTACCAGGTGCCCTACTTCAGCGATGGATTCCGCAACACCACCTACGACTGCCGAGGCGTGGGCGGCACGGTCGCCGACCTGCCCCTGCCGTGGACGATCGAGGACTTCGCGCGCGACACCGCCGACCTCATTCGGGCCGTGTGCGACGGGCCCGTGGCGCTCGTGGGCCTGTCGTTCGGCGGCGGCATCGTGCAGCAGGTGGCCCTCGACTACCCCGAGCTGGTCAGCGTGGCCATTCCGATGGGCACCGGCGCGGTGAGTGTGGGCTGGACGTGGGACTACCAGATGGCCGAGATCGAGTGGCGCCGCGCGGGCGGGCGCCTCGACGGCATGATGGCCGTCACGCACTACGCCGCGATGTACTACCCCGCGCGGGTGCTGGGCGACCGCGAGCTGTGGCCCAAGCTGCGCGACGAGCTGCTGGAGTACTACGAGACCGACACCGCCGAGGATTCCCTCATCGCCCAGTGGTTGCCGTGCGTGCTGTTCGACCAGCGCGAGCAGCTGCCCACGTGTCAGGTGCCCATGCACGTGATCGCCTTCGACCAGGACGTGCAGGCCGTGCCGCAGGACGGCGAGGAGGTGGCCGCGCTCGTTCCGGGCGCGGAGTTTCACCTGTTCGAGGGCATGGGCCACTGCTCGATCTACGGGCACACCCACGACATCCTCAACCCCTTCATCCGCGGGCTGATCGAGCGGTACGTGTAGATGCCCAACTCGCACAGTGACACGACGTTCGACGCCGTCGTGGTGGGTGCCGGCGTCATCGGCTGCGCGATCGCCCTCGAGCTCGCGCGCTCGGGGCGCTCGGTGGTGGTGGTCGACTCGCGCGGCGCGCCCGGCCTCGGCAGCACCAGCGCGTCGTCGGCGATCGTGCGCTACCACTACAACCACCTGCCGGAGTCGGCCCTGGCCTGGGAGTCGGGCCACCGCTACTGGGAGTGGGAGCGGCACCTCGGCGTCGTAGACCCCACGGGAATGGCCCAGTTCATCCAGTCGGGAGCCCTCGTGCTGGAGGGTCCGGGCTACGACCTGCCGCGCATGGTGGGCATCCTTCACGAGCTCGGCATCGAGGTCGAGGAGCTGTCGGGGGCCGAGATCGTCGAGCGCTTTCCCGCGGTCGACGCGCAGCGCTTCGGCCCGCCCGCCCGTCCGGAGGACGACTCGTTCTGGGACGACGCGAAGGGCGAGATCGCCGGCTTCTACGTCGACTGCGCGGGCCACGTCGACGACCCGCAGCTCGCGGCTCACAATCTCGCGCACGCAGCGACGATGCACGGCGTCCAGTTCCTCTTCGGCGTCGACGTGGTGGAGGTGCTGCGCGCCGACGGGAGAGTCGCTGGTGTGGGGCTCGCCGACGGCGCCCGCGTGGTGGCACCCGTGGTGGTCAACGCTGCGGGCCCGTGGTCGTCGGTGCTCAACGCGATGGCCGACGTGCTGTCCGACTTCACCATGTCGACGCGCCCCTTCGAGGACGAGGTCATCTCGATGCCGGCGCCCGAGGGGTTCCGCATTGGCACCGGCACCTGCATCACCGACCCCGACGTCGGCACCTACTTCCGCCCCCACGCCGGCGACACGATCATCGTGGGGGGCATCGAGCCTGACTGCGACCCGCTCACGTTCCTCGACCGGGTGGAGGACGCCTCCGAGTCGGTGACCCAGGAGACGTGGGAGGTGCAGTCGCTGCGCCTGTCGCGGCGCGTTCCTTCGGTCAGCATTCCTGGCCGGGTCAGCGGCATCGTGGGCGTGTACGACGTGACCGACGACTGGACTCCCGTGTACGACCGCACCTGCCTCGACGGCTACTACGTGGCGATCGGCACCAGCGGCCACGGCTTCAAGCAGGCGCCCTTCGTGGGGGTGCTCATGGCCACGCTGATCGACCGGGTCGAGGCGGGACACGACCACGACGCCGACCCGCTCGTCGTGCGGGGGGCGTGGACCGGAGTCGAGGTCGACCTCGGCCACTTTTCGCGGTTGCGCACGGTGGTGCCGCACCGGGGAATGGGGTAGTGGCATGAGCGCACTGAATCTGAGCCCTCTCGACGAGGAGGCGCTCGATCGCATCCACGCGCAGGCCATGCGCGTGCTGGTCGAGATCGGCACCGAGGTTCACGACGATGCGGTGTTGGCGCTTCTGGCTGCGGCAGGGCAGGCGGTCGACGGCACGCGGGTGCGGTGGGACCCCGAGTTCGTGATGGCCCAGCTGGCGCTGGCACCCTCGACCGTCACCGTCACCGGCCGCAATGCCTCGCGCAGCGTGACGCTCGGAGGTGGCACGCTCGCGCACTCTCCCGTGGGTGGGCCGCCCTTTGCGCACGATCGTGAGCGGGGCCGACGTGATGGCACCATGTCCGACCACATCGAGTTGGTCAAGATCGCCCATGCGTCAGACCAGTTGGCAGTGATGCAGAGCGGCACCACCGAGGCGCAGGACCTCGACTCGGAGTGGCGCCATCTCGAGATGGACTACTCGGTGCTGCGCTGGAGCGATCGGCCGCTCATCATCTACGGCACCAGCGGCCCCAAGTCGCGCGACGCGTTCGAACTCGCGGCCATTGCGGCCGGTGGACGCGACGCCCTGCTCGCCCACCCCATGGCCATTGGCATCGTGAACCCCAACAGCCCCCTCGTGTGGGACGGCCTGATGGTCGACACGCTCGTGGCATGTGCCGAGTATGGGCAGCCCGTTGCCATCACGCCCTTTCTCCTAGCCGGAACCTCGGCGCCGGTCACGCTGGCGGCGGGCCTGTCGCTGCTGGTGGCTGAGACCCTCGCGGGGGTGGCGATGGCCCAGTTGGTGCGGCCCGGCACGCCGTGCATTCTCGGCACCTTCTTCAGCGGTGTCGACATGCGCTCGGGAGGTCCGTCGCTCGGGTTGCCCGAGTCGGTGCTGGCCACGTTTGCCGGTGCTCAGATGGCGCGGCGCTACGGGCTGCCCCTGCGCGGCGGCGGCGGGCTGTGCTCGGGCATCGCCCTCGACGCCCAGGCGGCCACCGAGAGCGCCATGTCGCTGTGGGCGACCTACCTCGCCGGCTGCGACCTCGTGGTGCACTCGGCAGGCTGGCTTGAGGGCGGCCTCGTGGCCTCCTACGAGAAGATGGCGCTCGACCTCGAAGTCATCCGCATGCTCGAGCGCATTCGTGAGGGCCTCGTGGTCGACGACGAGACCCTGGCCTTCGACACCCTCGCCGAGGTGGGCCCCGGCGGGATGTTCCTCGGCCACGACCACACCCTCGAGCGCTTCCGCACCGACGTGTTCATGAGCCCGCTCTTCAGGTCGCAGGCGTTCCCGACCTGGACCAAGCTGGGCTCGCGCGAGGCCGACGAGATCGCCACGGGCGAGTGGAAGAAGCTGCTCGAGTCGTACGTCGACCCCGGCATCGACGACGCGGTCGAGGCCGAGCTGCGCGACTTCGTCGACCGCCGCACCCGCGAGCTGGACCCCGCCTGATGGAGTCGAGTTACCGGGTCGTCGTCATCGGGGGCGGCATCGTGGGCGCGAGCCTGCTGTACCACCTCACCCTGCGCGGCTGGACCGACGTGGCGATCATCGAGCGCAGCGAGCTCACCGCGGGCTCGAGCTGGCACGCCGCCGGCGGGTTTCACGCGATCAACTCCGACACCCATATCTCCGCGCTGCAGAAGTACACGATCGGCCTCTACCCCGAGGTGGAGGCCGAGAGCGGTCGCAGCGTGGGCCTGAGGATGACCGGCGGAATCGAGCTCGCCAGCACTCGCGAGCGCATGCAGTGGCTGCGGGCCGAGCTCGAGTGGCACGCGATGATGGGAACGGAGGGCGCCCGGCTGCTCGACGTCGACGAGATCGTCGACCTCGTGCCGATCGTTTCTCCCGAAGGGCTCGTGGGCGGGCTGTTCGACCCGCACGAGGGCAACCTCGACCCCAACGGCGCCACCCACGCGTACGCCACGGCCGCCCGCAACCGTGGGGCCGACGTGGTGCTGCACAACCGGGTGCTCGACCTCACCCGCACGGCCGACGGCCTCTGGCGGGTCGACACCGAGCTCGGGCCAGTGGTGGCCGAGCACGTGGTCAACGCCGCCGGGCTGTGGGCCCGCCGGGTCGGGCGCATGGTGGGCGTCGACCACCCCGTCACGCCGATGGCCCACCACTACCTGGTCACCGAGCCCATTGCCGAGGTGGCCGCGCTCACCCATGTGATGCCGGCCGTGACCGACCTCGAGGGGTTCACGTACCTTCAGCGCGAGCAGGACGGCGTGCTGCTCGGCATCTACGAGCAGAACCCGCGGCACTGGAAGACCGAGGGTGCCGACTGGGACTTCGGGATGACGCTCTTCCCCGAGGAGACCGATCGCATCGGCCCCGAGCTGGAGATCGGGCTCCGGCGCTTCCCCGTGCTTCAGGACGTCGGCATCAAGCGCTGGGTCAACGGCGCCTTCACCTTCACCCCCGACGGCAACCCGCTGGTCGGACCCGTGCGCGGGGTGCCGAACTACTGGGCGGCGTGTGGCGTGATGGCCGGGTACTCGCAGTGCGCCGCCATCGGGCTGGCGCTGTCGAACTGGATGGTCGACGGCGACCCCGGCGACGACGTGTTCGCCATGGACGTCGCGCGATTCGGCAACTGGGCGTCTGACGATGCCTACCTCAAGGCGACCACGGCGCAGTTCTACGCGCGCCGCTTCGTGATCGCCCACCCCAACGAGTTCCTGCCCGCGGGGCGCCCCCTGCACACCACGCCCGCGCACGACGAGCTGGCGGCCGACGGTGCTCGGACCAACGCCACGTGGGGACTCGAGGTGCCGCAGTACTTCGCCCCCGCCGACTTCGTGGAGG
>CALQEM020000178.1:0-7064 GCA_943329595.2 Bifidobacterium breve | reverse complement strand
TGGGTGAGTCCGAGGTCCCAGAAGGACACCGCTGCCGCGGGCTCGTGCTCCTCGACGCTTGCGAGCATGTTCAGCTGGGAAGCGAAATGGGTCGAGTCGCATGCGGTGACGATGACGATGGCACGGGCATCGGCGTCGGAACCCCTCAGGGGGGCCGACGACACGAGCCAGCGGGCGAGCGTGACGCGCCGGTGGCTGGTCATCGCAACGGGGCCCACGAGGGGCAGTCGCTTGACCCGCTGTCGCACACTCGTCACCGTGCAGGGCTCCCATTCGTCCTGCCCACCCTAGTTGGGCTCGGCTGGCCGCTAGGGTCGTGTGCGCGACAGTAGCGATTCACAGGAGAGGGTGCCGATGTTCGAGCAGGTGGTGCCGCTTCGGTGGCGCGACAGCGATGCCCTCGGGCATGTCAACCATGCGGTGTTCCTGACCTACCTCGAGGTCGGACGCGACGCCTTCGTGACCGAGCTGCTGCAGGCCGATCCCGAGTACGTGATCGTGCGCATCGAGCTCGACTTCCGCGCCGAGGTGCGGCTCGAGGCCCGATCGGTCACCGTGGGCATCGAGGTCGAGACCATCGGCACCACGAGCCTCACGACACGCGAGCGCATCACCCTGCCGAGCGGCGAGGTTGCCGCCGAGGCGAGGGTGGTCACCGTGCGGTGGGACGTGGCCAGCCACTCGCCGAGAGCCTTCACCGAGGCAGAGCGGGCGGCGCTGGAGGCGTCGCGGGCCTCACTTCCGCCGGGGTAGTGCGCTATCTCGCCAGGAAGTCAGGCGCTCAGCGGGAGGTGATGGTCGAGCGCCTCCACCTCGACAGTGCTCAGCGACGCTACGATCCTGCGCCAGAGGTCTGTCGAGACCTTCTCAGGCACGAGAACCTTGGTTCCGTCTTCCGTGCGGTGCACCAGGAAGCTGCCGGGCTGAAGGCTGGCAATCGCGACCACGTTGACGTCCATGGGCTCTCCTTGCTCGATGTCGTTCGGCGCTCGTTCGGCGCTCATTCGGCACGTTCTCCTTCCAGAGTAAGCGCAGCGTGACGGAGCAACTCGAATCGAGTGACGGTTAGGCTAAACGGGTGCCTTGTCGAACACCTGGAAGATGAAGCGCACGTGGGTGGTGGTTGCCGTCGGCACGTGGATCTTGTGCACCAGCAGGTTGGAGGCCGCGCTGTCGTTGTGGTTCGTGACCTCGGCCCCCAGCATGAGCCGGGCAAACATCGCCTTGGGTAACTCGGGCTCGGCCATGGCGTAGCCGGCCACGATCGAGCGCATCGAGGGCAGCACCGCGTGCTGCGTCGAGTGGAATACCTCGAACCTGTTCTCCTTGCGGTCGTCCTCCGCGGCCCAGAACGACTCGGGCAGGCTCAGCACGGCCGAGGCGAATGGCTTGACGTCGATTGGCCCGAGGTCGAGCACTCGCTCGGGCTTGGTGACGAACGGCAGCGAGGTGGGGGGCCGTCCGTGGCTCATGGCAGTGTGACCAGCTCTCGAAGCGGGGTTCCCTCGGGTTGGTAGAGCAGGCGGACTGCCGCCATGAACGTGCCCGGCTGCATCACCGGTCGTCCGCTGAGCAGTTGGGTGGTGAACCGGCTCAGGTCGACGAGTGGTGCGAGGTCGGGGCTGACGGTGAGTTCCAGCCCGCGGGCCCGAACTTCCTCGACGGCGAAGGTGGTGTCGCGCGACGGGTCGGACTTGTCGGTGTTGAGGCGCACCTCGTCGGGTATCGCGCCGCGCAGGGCCTCGCGCATGAGGTGACGGCCCGCGCCGACCATAGAGTCGGGCAGCGCGAGTGCCCACTCGATGAGGCGGCGGTCGAGCAGCGGGTAGGCGTACTGAATGCCGAGGGCGGCCCCGACGCTCGACCACGAGTCGGTGCGCTCGGAGAGGTGGCCACCGCCGAGGAGGCAGAGCTGGGTGGCGCGAGCGGTGCGCAGGGTGGTGATCGTGTCGTACGCCGACGGCACGAAGCGTCGGCGCACCGCGGCGCTTGCATACCCGCGCAGCTGGCCGGCGTCATTGCGCTGGGGGTCGCTGGGTGCGATGAGGCGGCGTAGGCGTCCGGCCCTTGCTCGCAGGGTGCGGCCACTGAGGTGGCGTCCGTTGTACGACACGAACTCGTCGCCGCCCCAGCCCGAGAAGAGTGTGGTGACCCCGCGGGCGGAGGCTGAGGTCTGAACCCCGGACTCGTGCAGCAGCGTCGACGTGGTCGGCTGGTCGAGTGGATTGCGGGCCAGTGCCGCCCACAGCGCCGAGTCGTGGTCGGCGGCCCAGCTCACCGACATGCCGAGGTGGGCGCCCATCGCGTTGATGAGGCGCACGTCGATGGCGTCCGACTCGCGGCTGGAGTTGTGGTGCCAGGCGAACGCCAGGGGAGTGGGTCGACCGCTCGCCTCGCAGGCGGCGAGGAGGTCGGCGGCGACGATCGCCGAGTCGATCCCGCCGGTGAGATGGGTGCCCACGACTCCGGTGGGGGGCATTGACTCGGCCACGGCAACCCGTATCAGGGCGCACAGCTCGGCTGCGGCCTCGTCGAGCGACCGCACTGGGCTGGGCGCCAGGTGGCTCGGGTCCCAGTGGCGCACCAGGCGCGACGAGCCGTCGTGCCACGAGAGCAGGTGGCCGGGCGGCACCGACATCACACCCTCGGCGAGCGTGGTGCCCATGGGCGCCGGATCACCCACGAGGTAGGCGGCCACGGCCGGAAGGAAGGGCGCGGCGCGGCCCTGGCCCATCGAGACCAGGACCGGTGAGACGTCGCTGGCGAAGTGCAGCGCACCGGGAGTCTCGCCGTAGAAGAGGGGCCGGGTTCCGGCGTGGTTACGCGCAAGAACCAGCGTGCCGGTGCGGCGGTTCCACGCCACGAGCGCGAAGTCGCCCGACGACTCAGGAAGCCACGCGAGATCGTCGGCCTCGACGAGCAGAGAAGCCAGCGCGGCGCCGCGGGGGAGGGTGTCCTCGGCGGATCCGAGCCGGCGGGCCAGTGAGGCACGGTCGGAGAGGTCGCCGAACAGCACGACGGTGAGGTCGCCTGTGTCGTGCCGACTCACGTGGCCGGCGGCGGCCAGCGACTCGCTGAGCGAGAGGACGAGCGAGTCGTCACTGCCCGCGCCCGAGCGGACCATTCCGACGAAGGCGGGCTGGGTCACTCGGAGGCGACGATCAGACGCTTGGCCGTCATGTCGGGGAGGAAGGACTCTGCCTGCGCGCGGCAGGTGGGCTCATCGATCTCGCACGCCTCGAGCAGGGAGGCGATCACCTCGTCGAGGGTGCTGGGCGACTCAAGCGGGTCCCACACGTGCGCAGCAGGTCCTTCGAGGCCGCAGTACTGCGCCGTGTTGACGTCCATCGCGACCACCTGATCGTCACTGGGCCGGGTGGCGATGGCGACGGTGGCCCGTGTGTAGTGAGTCATGGCTGCCTGTCTGGTGAGGGTGGTGTCGCGTGTTCTGAACCGTAGCCGAGCCTCTGCACCGTCGGGCCGCAGGAGGCGATGAGCTGCTGCTGGAGTTCGTCGGGAAGCAGCAATCCCTCGCCCGCGACCCGATTCCGCGCTCCGCTCGGGGTGCTTCGGCGCGAGTCTGTCCGCCCCGACCATCTCCGCTAATCCATGCGAAAGCGTCGCACCGACTCACCCGTTGCGACGCTTTCGTATGGATTAGGAGGACTGGTGGGGCGAGTGCGGCCGCTACGCTGCCCCAACACGCACAGCCCTCCCGAGGGTGATCGCTGTGCTTCCGACCCACCGAGGGATGGCTCCATGTCAGACAGTGCACGCCTGCGCAGGCTCACCGCCGCAGACCTCGACCCGGGGCAGCTAGCCCTGTACGACGCGATCACCGGACCCTTGTCGCTGGCACCCCTGCCCTTCCAGGTGGCCGACGCTGCCGGGGGGCTCGAGGGCCCCTTCAACGGGTACCTGCGGCAGCCGGTCCTGGGCACGGCGCTGATGACCCTCGGCGCGGCCGTCGGCGGGGGAATGTCGCTGTCGGGCCGGGAGCGTGAGCTTGCGATCCTCGTCGTCGCCGCCCACCACCGGGGTGACTTCATGCGGTACGCCCACGAGGCGATCGGCCTCGAGGTCGGGCTCACCGACGACGAGCATGTGGCACTGCGCGAGGGTCGGCTCGACGTGTTCGTCGACGACCACGAGCAGGCGGTGGCGCGAACCACCGAGCAGCTCGTGACCCGTGGCGACCTCGACGATGATGCCTACCGCGCGGCGGTGGATGCTCTGGGCGAGGCGACCCTGTTCGAACTGCTGACGCTGGTGGGGTTCTACTTCACCCTGGCGCTGCAGATGCGCGTCTTCCGGGTGGGCGTCCCGGCTGACTGCTGACTACTGCGTGATCTGCATGACCACAGCCTTGGGCTCGGTGCAGAACTCGCGGCTGAAGTCACCGCCCTCGCGCCCCACGCCGGAATCGCCCACGCCGCCGAAGGGCGCACGCAGGTCGCGGATGAAGAAGCAGTTGATCCACACGGTGCCTGCCCGCAGGCGAGCCGCCATGCGGTGAGCGCGCGAGAGGTTCTCGGTGAACACCATGGCGTTGAGCCCGTAGCGGGTGGCGTTGGCCAGCGCGAGGGCCTCGTCCTCGGTGTCGAAGGGGGTGGCCACCACCACGGGGCCGAAGATCTCCTCGCGCACCACGCGGGCCGTGGCCGGGGCGTCGACGATGATCGTGGGCCGAACGCTCCAGCCCTCGCCGATGCCTCCCGTGAGCACGGTGCCACCGTCGAACGACGCGTCGTCGAGGTAGCTCGACACCTTGGTGAAGTGCTCCTCGCTGGCGAGAGCGGAGGAGAACTGCGTGGCGGGGTCCTTGGGGTCGCCCATGACGAGCGCCTCGGCCGCCTGCTTGTAGCGCAGCATGAAGTCGTCGTAGATGCCGCGCTGCACGTACAGCCGGCTGCCTGCGAGGCACACTTGGCCCGCGTTGCGGAAGATGGCCTCGATGGCCCAGTGCACGGCATTGTCGATGTCGGCATCGTCGAACACGATGTTGGCGCCCTTGCCGCCGAGCTCGAGGCTCACGGGGATGAGGTGGTCGGCGGCCACCTTCGAGATGATCTTGCCGGTGCCCGACTCGCCCGTGAACGTGATGCGGTCGACGTCGGGGTTCTCGGTGAGGGCGGCGCCCGCGGAGTCGGGGCCATAGCCGTGCACCACGTTGAGCACGCCGGGCGGGAATCCGGCATCGACGGCCAGGCGGGCGAGGATCGTGACAGAGGTGGGGGTGTCCTCGGCGGGCTTGAGCACCACGGTGTTGCCCCACGCGAGGGCCGGCGCGATCTTCCAGGTGGCCAGCATCAGCGGGAAGTTCCACGGCGAGATGGCGACCACGACGCCCACCGGGTCGTAACGCGTGTAGGCGTGGTGGCCGGAGTCCATCGGGTACATGTCGGAAGTGCGCATTCGGGCGTGGTCGGCGAAGAAGCGGAAGTTCCACACGCTGCGCGCCACGTCGTGCTTCGACTGGGTGATGGGCTTGCCCATGTCGAGGGTGTCGGCCATGGCGAGCTCGTCGGCGTTCTGCTCCATGAGGTCGGCGAGTCGGTGCAGCAGGGCGTGCCGCTTGTCGTGGCCCATGCGCGGCCACGGTCCGTCGTCGAAGGCGCGGCGCGCGGCCGCGACGGCCCGGTCGGCGTCATCCTTGCCGCCGAGGGCGATGGTGGCCCAGGCCTGGCGAGTGAAGGGGTCGATGTCGTCGAACTCGGCGCCATCGACCGATCGAACCTCGACACCGTCGATGACGTGACCGTAGAACGGCAGTTCGGGACCCATTGCTGCTCCTCAGGAGGATGGTGGACTCTCAGCATTCCCTACAGGCGGGACAACCTGCCAGCGGGTGCCGCAGGGCGGGACGTGCGCGGTAGCGCGATCAGGGCTGTGACGGCGAGCGGCGACGCATCACCAAGACCGTGACCAGGGCACCGACGACCAGCCCGGCCACGAACGCGAGCAGGGTGGTGAGGATCGAGCCGCCCGAAGACGACGACGCGGGCTCGACAGGAGTCACGGGCACTCCGGGGTCGACCGGGATGGGTGTGGTCGACCCGGTGGGCGACGGGCTGGCGGCCACGAGCGCCACGGCGCGCGGCTGCCCCTGGGTTCCCTCCTTGAGGGTGCCGGTGCCGAGCTGGCCCGATCCGTTGGCGCCCCAACACGACGCAGCGCCACCCGCGTTGGGCGGGTTGAGCCCGCAGGCGTGGTTGGCGCCCACGGAGACCTGGGCCAGGCCGACCTGGGAGTAGGGGCCCGAGCGCTTCACCGCGCTCGGCGGCAGCGGGGCGGCGCTCGCTGCCTCACCGTTGCCGACCTGCCCGGTGGAGGCGTCGCCCCAGCAGAAGGCACTGCGCTGCTTGTCGAGCACGCAGGTGGTCGCGCCGCCCGAGGAGATCGCGGTCAGACTCCGCTGGGCGAGCGCGCCCGTGCTCGGGACGGCCGTGGGCGTGAAGGTCGAGGCGGTGTCGTTGGACCCGGCGTAGCCGTTGCCGAGCCGTCCCTTCAGGAGTCGCCCCCAGCAGTACGCCGAGGGGAGCGGCTTGGCCGCAGAGGTGGCGATGGCGCAGGTGAAGCCAGAGCCGGCGCTGAGCGCGGAGATCGTGAGGGGCGTCGGCGCCGGGACGCTGTCGTCGAGCGGGAGTGGCGTCACCGGGGTGGGCACCAGGTACTGACCTCCCTCGCCCCCGCGGTGTTGCACCCCTGAGCCGACCTGGCCGAACGCGTTGCTGCCCCAGCAGAAGGCGAGGCCGTCGGAGTCGAGCGCGCAGGCGTGGAGGTCGCCCACGACGAGATGCGTCACGGCGCGCCCGACGAGGAGTCCCTTCGGGAGCACTCGGGTGGGTGTCGGTCGAGCGGCGCCGGCCGCGCCGATGCCGAGCTGGCCGGCGGAGTTGTCCCCCCAGCAGTACACCGCGCCCCCCTTCGCCACCGCGCAGGTGTTGTTCCCGCCTGCGGCGATGGCGGTGACCATTAGGCTCGCCAGCGGGCCGACGATGGCAACGGGCGCGGCTGAGAATGCCGGAGTGGGCCCGGGCTCGGCCAGCACGCCATTGCCGAGC